>JBOGFJ010000068.1:0-9788 GCA_050743385.1 Acidimicrobiia bacterium | reverse complement strand
ACAACGAGCACGACGCCGGGCTCCCCGAGACCCGCGCCCCGGACCCGGGTTTCGCCGGCGTGCTCCACGACTGGGTCGGGGGCGAGGAGCTCGAGGCGGTTCTCGCCGACGACGACGACATGACGGGAGGCGACTTCGTCCGCAATGTGAAGCAGAGCGTCGATCTGCTCCGCCAGGTCGCCGAGGTCGCACCCGAGAAGGAGACGGCGAACGCGGCCGCGACGGCCGCGGAAGCGTGTGTGCGTGGCGTCGTCGCGGCGTCGAGCGTCGTGGGTCGGTGAGCGTCCGGCGAGGCGCACCGTGGGGCGGCCCCGCCGGTGGCCCTGCCGAGGCCGAGGTCGACGGGGCTGACACCGATCTTGCGGCGCTCGCCGAGCGCCGGCCCGGGACGCGGGTCGCGTTCCGGCCCGCATCTGATTCGGACCTTGCTCGGGCGCTCGGCCTTGCGGGGGACCGACCCGCCTCTCGGGAGCTGCCGATCGACGGGCTCCGACTCGAGCGCCCTCCCGCCATGGCGTTGAGCATGGTCGTGCTCGGCGCGGCGCCGGACCGGTTGCGCTGGTGGAGCCGTGCCGTGGCCGTCGAGGTCACGGTCGACGGGCGGGAGCGGTTCCGGGGTCGGGCGACGACGGTCGTCGTGGCGAGCGGGCAGTACCTGCGCGGTGCGGACGTCGTGCCCCGCGGTCACCCGGGCGACGGGCGGGCGGAGGTCCAGGTGTACGCGCTGGCGCGGGGGGAGCGGAGAGCCATGCGGCGGCGGTTGGCCCAGGGTACCCATGTACCGCACCCCCGCATCCGGGAGGCGTCGGGCCGCCGGATCGACGTTCGGATCGGGAGCGGGGGGCTCGTGCTGGAGGCTGACCGCGTCGGGCACGGGCGCTGCCGCGAGCTCACCGTCGAGGTCGTCCCCGGGGTGCTGCGCCTCCTGGTCTAGGACCACCGCAAGCCGCCATCCGAAAACAGGGGGCCGGGCTTCGCCCCGCCCCGGGCCGCCGGGAGCGTGCGGGAGCGGCGAGCGAGCGCGACCAGAGAGGTACCTATCCGCTGACCCGGCTCGGGCCGCCGGTACCATCGCCACCCCATGCCGTACGTGGCCGAGCGCTTCAGCGAGGACGAGGCCGCCATCCTGCGGCCGTACTTCACCAACCTCGACGGGCCCGTCTTCGCCCTCGTCAACCTGCCCGAGGTCGTCAAGGGCGCGCTCTTCGCCCGTTACTCCCGGAGCCCCAAGAGCCTGCGGCGTCTGTTCCTCGACGAGTTCGTCGGCGATCTCGACCTCACCGGCGATCTCGGAATCGACGCCACCGTAGGGCTCCGTCGCGCCGAGGAGCTCTATGACCGGGTGTTCCTCGAGTACGGCGACGACTCCGTCGCCCAACTCGGCGGCGTCCACCTCGCCTGCGAGCAGGCCTCGAACCTGCTGACGAAGGTGCTCGAGTGGGGGCGCCTGATGGCGTACCTGGAGCAGTCGACCCGTTACATCCCCTACGACGACCGCCTGGGCGGGAAGTACCGCTACTACCGCGATCCCGAGGTATTGCGCTCGCGTCTGGGCGCCCGTTACGTCGCCGATCTCGACGCGTCGTTCGAGACGTACGCGGGGATGCTCCCGGCATTGCTCGACTGGGCCCGGGCGCGGTACCCGAAGGAGTCGGGCGACTCCGACTTCGTCTACAAGCAGACGATCAAGGCGAAGGCGTGCGACGCCGCGCGCGGGATCCTGCCCGCCGCCACACTGTCGAACGTCGGCATCTACGGAACCGGCCAGGCATTCGAGGCACTGCTGCTGCGCATGCGCGCACATGCACTGCCCGAGGCCCGCCGTTACGCCGCGCTCATCCTCCAGGAGCTGCGAAAGGTGATCCCGTCGTTCCTCACCCGCGTCGACCGACCCGACCGCGGTGGCGCCTGGAGCGACTATCTCGCCGCCACCCGCGACGACACTGCTCAGCTCGTGGCCCGGTTGTTCGAGGGCGACGAGCCGGAGCCTCGTCCAGCCGTGATCCTCACCGACTTCGACCCGGAAGGGGAGGACAAAGTCCTCGCCGCGATCTGCTTCCCCCACACCACACTCCCGGAAGACCAGGTGCTCGCGCGGGTCCGGCGCCTGTCCGGTGACGAACGGATGGCGGTGATGCGGGCCTACGTGGGCGACCGCGGCAACCGCCGCCACAAGCCCGGCCGGGCGTTCGAGCGGGTGGGCTACCGCTTCGACGTGCTTGCCGATTACGGGGCCTTCCGCGACCTCCAGCGCCACCGCATGCTCACCATCGAATGGCAGAGCCTCTCGCCCCGCCACGGCTACGAGGTGCCGGAGGCCGTGGCCGAAGCGGGTCTCGCCGATCGCTTCGACGACGCCATGGGTCGCTCGGCCGAGCTCCACGATGCCCTCGTCGGACTGTTCCCGCAGCACGCGTCGTACGCGGTCGCCCTCGCGTACCGGCTGCGCTTCGTGATGCAGATGAACGCGCGCGAAGCCATGCACCTCGTGGAGCTACGGACGTCGCCCCAGGGCCATCCCGCGTACCGTCAGGTCTGCCAGGAGATGCACCGGTTGATCGCCGAGGAGGCGGGCCACACCGCGCTGGCAGCGGCGATGAGTCACGTCGACCACACGACGTACGAGCTCGAACGGCTGGCGTCCGAACGCGCCGCTGACGCGCGCCGGGCCGCGCCGCGCACCTGAGCCCGCCGACAGAAAAAATCGCAGCGGCCTGACCAGGATCGACGCGCGACGGCGCTGGTCAGAGAGGCGCGCACGCGGCGCCTCCCGCTTGACAGCGCCCCGATTCTCGGGCGTACTACACGGCGTCCCAGCACCCTGAAGCCGGTCGTGGGCCTTCCGGTATCCGATGCCGCGGAGCTAGGTCGGAAGGGGCGCTCGAGGGCACTGGGGGGTCCAGGAGGCCAAGTAGAGAACGCTGGAATAACCTCGCTGCTCGGGCAGCGTGGGCCAAACAGCGGCCCCAACGGTCTCCTGGATCCCCGCGTTCTCTCTCCTCGCTGGTCTCGAACCGCCGCGCGATGGGAATGCCTTTCGCGTCCGCGCCGTTGCGTGGGGGCGCGACCTATACTCCGCGCCCCCGAGGCCCCGGAACCCACCGGGGACGACCATCAGGACCCCAAGATGGCCCAGCAGAACGACGAAGATCTCGACACCGCCGACGAGCCCGACCTCGACGAGCCCGACCTCGACGACGACCTCGACGACGACCTCGACGAGGCCGACGACGCGAACGATCTCGAGATCGACAACCTCGACGCGGGAGCGACGGTGGTCGACGTCGACAAGCCGGCCAGCGCGACCTCGGAGTCTCGCGACGACACCGCGACCGACGACACCGCGACCAAGGACACCGCGACCAAGGACGACGAGGACGACGTCGTCCTCGAGCTCGACGAGGAGCTGCACCCCGACGACGTCGAGGAGCCCCTCGACGTGCTGCTGAAGGAGCGCACCGCCGCCGCCACCCTCGAAGACGACGAGGAAGAAGTCGAAGAGGAGGAGGTGGAAGCCGACGACCGTGGCGAGGTGCCGGCCAGGATCGTTCCCCGCCGCCCGGGCGAGTTCCTGTGCACCTCGTGCTTCCTGGTCTTGCCTCGCAATCAGCTCGCCGACGAGAAGCGAATGCTCTGCCGCGACTGCGCCTGATCGCAGACGCGCGAAGCTGGGCGGCCACATGACGACCTCGACAGCCGCGCCGTCGCTGCTCCCAGCGCGTACGAGCCCCGGATATGTCCCTCCCGGGTTGTCCCCGGCCGAGGCCCGAATTGCCCGCCGCCGCGTCCGGTACCGCGTCGTGGCGGCGATCGCCTCGGGACTGCTTCTGGCCGCGGCGTACCCGCCATTCGACCTCGGACCGCTCGCGCTCGTCGCATTGGTCCCGCTGTTCTGGGCGTGGCGCGACGCCACACCTCTCAACGCCGCGATGTACGGCTTCTGGTTCGGGGTCGCCTTCTTCGGCGTGCTCCTGTCGTGGACGTGGTATTTCGGGGCGGTCGCGTTCGCACCGCTCGTGTGGGCAGGCGGCCTCTACATCGCCGCTCCGGGTGCGCTGATCGCCACGTTCGCGCGCTACCGCGTCCGCTCACCGTGGGTCACCGCGGCGGTGTGGGTGCTGTTCGAGCAGCTCCGCGATCGCTTCCCGTTCGGTGGGCTCCCATGGGGCGAAACCGGCGCCGCACTCCACGACATCCCCGTCGCCCGCTCGCTCGCCAGCTGGGGAGGTGTCGCGCTCGTCACGTTGATCGTCGTCGCGCTCAACGGGTTCATCGCCGACGCGCTCGTCTCGACCCGGGCCCGATCAGGGCGCGCACTCGCACTCGCGTCGGCCGGGATGGCCACCGTCGTCGCGGTCACGGCGGTCGGTCACGCGTTCCGCTACGACCCGATCGAGGACGGCCCCGCTCTCCGGATCGCCACCCTCCAGGGCAACGACCAGAACCGCGACATCGAAGACCCGCTCGAGTTCGAGCAGGTCGTGGTCGAGCAGCACTTCGCGCTCGCCGAGGAGCTCGAGGGCGACTTCGACCTCATCGTCTTCCCGGAGTCGGCGCTCAATCGCGATCCCGAGGTCGACCAGATCCTCCACGACCGGATTGTCGGCATCGGCGCCGAGCACGACTCGGCCATGCTGGTCAATGCCCTGCAGCCCGCGCCCGACGGCCGCGACTACAACACCAACCTCCTCTACGACCCCGACGGCACGCTCCAGGGCACCTACGCCAAGCAGCACCTGGTGCCCTTCGGCGAGTACGTCCCCTTCCGCGACCAGCTCGATTTTCTCGGTGCGCTCGACCAGATCCCCTACGACTACGCCCACGGGCAGCGGCGGCAACTCTTCGAGGTCGCCGGTCGTCCGATGGCGACGATCATCTGCTTCGAGTCGGCATTCGGTCCGCTCGTCCGCGATTTCGTCCGCGACGGTGCCGAGTTCATCGTGGTGACCACCAACAACCGCTCCTACCGTCGGTCCGGGAACGCGGCCCAGCACGTCGCGTTGGGGCAGATGCGCGCAGCCGAGACCGGTCGTCCGCTCGTGCAGGCGTCGATCTCGGGTATCTCGGCCATCATCGAGGCCGGCGGCGACGTGCACGACACCACCGATCTGTTCGTGAACACGATCAACGTGGCCGAGGTCACCCCGACGACGGGGCAGACGCCCTATGTCCGCTACGGCGACTGGGTGCTCTGGGCGAGTGGCGTCGCGCTCATCACGATCGCCCTGTACGTGTGCGTGCGTCGAACGCGCACCTCCTAGACTCGGCTCGAGCGGATCCACGGAGGAATCGCGGTGGCGGACGACAGCTCGACGTCGGAGAAGGCCCTCGACCTGCTCGTTTACGGGCCCCTTGGCTTGGCGTTGTACGTGCGCGACACGGTGCCGACCTTCGCCCGGGTCTTCGTGTCGCGTGGGCGCACCGAGCTCGATTCACGGCGTCGCAAGGCCGGCGACACGGTGGCGGAGAAGGTCTCGAACGCTCGGTCGCTGGGGGAGTTCGCGGTGAACGTCGGCGCGCCCAAGGTCCGGGAGAAGATGGAGGAAGGGCTGCGCGGCGCGCGTCAGTTCGCGGAGCAGACGTTCACCGGGCTCGTGGTGCCCGATGACGGCGCGCGAGTCGTTCCCGACGAGGAACCCGTGCGTCCGGCGCCGGCCGCGGAAGCGAAGCCGCCCGTCGACCGCAGCGCGCGCCGGGCAGCAGCGGCGTCGCTCGCAATTCCCGACTACGACGAGCTGTCGGCGTCGCAGGTAGTGGAGCGACTCACCGGGCTCTCCGCCGACCAGCTCGCGGCCGTGCGGACCTACGAAGAGGCGCACCGCGGGAGACGGACCATCCTCTTCAAAGTCGACCAACTCGCCGGCTGAGCCGTGGAGGACTGCCGGCCGGCCACGGCCGGTGATCTGGGCCGCATCGCCGAGCTGACGCGCGCCATGCGAGCCGAGCTCACTCCCATGAGGGGCGGCACCCTCTGGGCGGTACGGGAGTCGCGCCCGGAGCCCCTCGAGCAGGCGTACGGCGCGCTCCTCGATCGAGAGGATGCCCGCCTCGTGGTGGGTACCCTCGACTCGGTCGTGATCGGATTCGGGGCCGTGGAGGTCGAGGTGCTGCGTTCGGGCGCGACTCTGGGCGTCATCACGGATCTCTTCGTGGAGCCCGGGGCGAGGGCGGTGGGGGTGGGAGAGGCGCTCGCAGGCGACCTCGTGGAGTTTTGCGAAGCGCGCGGATGTGTGGGCGTCGATGCGCTCGCGCTACCTGGTCATCGGGCAGCCAAGAACTTCTTCGAAGACTCGGGCTTCACCGCGCGTGCGATCGTCATGCACCGGCCCGGCGACCACGATCGATGACCCCGGTCGTCGAGGTTGCCGTCGGGGCGGTCGCGTTACGCGAGGACGCGATCCTGCTCGTCCGCCGGGGTCGCGGGCCGGCGGCGGGGGAGTGGTCGCTGCCCGGGGGCCGCGTCGGCTTCGGTGAGGAGATGCACGAGGCCCTCGTGCGGGAAGTGGCCGAGGAGACCGGCATCGAGGTGGTCGTCGAGCGGTTCCTCGGTTGGGTGGAGCGGCTCGGCGACGAACCCGACCCGTACCATTTCGTCATCCTCGATTTCCTGGTGTCGGTGCTCGACCCGGCGCAGGAGCCGGCCGCGGGCGACGACGCCGACGAGGCGGTATGGATGCGACTCGGCGACCTCGACGGCCTGCATCTCGTCGATGGCGTCTACGAGTTCCTCGTCGATCACGAGATCCTCGAGCCCGCCGAAGCCGTCGACCCCGGTCCGGAGCCACCGCGATGAGATCGGATGCGTGAGCACGGGTGAGCGGATCCCGGGGACGCGACATGGTCGTCGCCGCGTACGAGGATGGCGAGAAGCTCCAGACCCGGATCGACATCTACGAGTACCAGCGACCCCGGGTCGACTTCCACGCCTTCGCGCTCGATCACCTCGACCTTCGCGGTGGCGACCGTGTGCTCGACGTCGGTTGCGGCACCGCCGTAGCGCTCCGTCGCCTGATCGGCCGCGGCACGGCACTCACGCTGGTCGGCATCGACCGCTCGCCCGGGATGGTGTCGGAGAGTCGTGCCCGTGACGCCGACGGCCGCGTCCACTGGCTCGTCGGCGACGTCGGCGCACTCCCGACGCCCGATGACGCACACGACGTGGTGCTGGCGATGCACATGCTTTACCACGCGTCGGATCTCGGGACGGCGGTAGGGGAGCTGCGCAGGGTGCTCCGGCCCCGCGGGACGCTCCTGGTCACGACCCTCGGCCCTCGTCACATGGCGGAGCTCCACGACGTCGCGGCCGAGGTCCTCGCCGGCACCCGGCTCGAACGGCCCAGCGCGCGTTTCGGTGTCGACGACGCCGCCTCCATCCTGGATCGTCATTTCGCATCGGTCGAGCTCGATCGTCTGCGGGGTGAGCTGGTGCTCGACACCTCGGGTCCGCTCGTCCGCTACCTCGACAGTGCGCGTGACCTCTTCGAGCCGGGCCTCCCGGCGGGGACGGCGTGGGCAGGCGTGCTCGATCAGGTCGAGCGCCGGCTCGGCGAAGCGATCGCGTCGGCCGGTCGGTTCACCGTGACAACCGACAGCGCCGTGTTCGTCTGCCGGTGATCAGCGCGCGACCAGCCGGTCGAAGCGGCCGAAGCCACGTAAACAGGGGATTGTGGAGATAGCACCCATTCCGAACCACGCCCGGTCAAGCCCGCGACCGAACGTGTCGATAACCCCGGAGCGATGTGGACGCGAATCCTCCTCGCTGCGGCCGCGTCCGCGTTGGCGGTGCTGCCGGCGACGACGAGCACAGCCGATGACACCGACACCAGCTTCACCCTGCTCGGGGGCACGCTGGCGATCAGCACACCCGCGAGTACGGACCTCGGCTCGCATTCCGTCAATGCCCTGCTGTTCTCGGGCCAGCTCGGGGACGTGACCGTCACCGACGACCGCGGCGCGCTGGCCGCCGCCTGGACGGCGACCGTGTCGTCGACCAACTTCACCACCGGCGCGGCATCGACGAGCGAGACCGTGGCGAACGCCAACGTCGCCTACAGCTCGGGGCCGGCCGTGACAACGGGAACCGGCGTCTTCACGCCCAGCGTCGCGCTCGGTCTGGCGCTACCGGGCGCCGCGGGCGTATGGACGGGCGTCGGGAGCAACTCCGCGACCTGGGACCCCACGATCGCCGTGACGCTGGCGCCGGGGCGCGTCGCCGGGGTCTACACCGGAACGATCACGCACTCCGTCGCGTAGCGCCGGTGCACACATTCCTCCGCGCGGTCGTCACGACCGCGGTCGCGGCGGGATCCCTCGGCGTCGGGGCCATCGCCGGTGCCGGACGGTCGGAAGGTTCGGTCGGGATCCGGTTGCTGGACGTGCCCGAACGGCACCGGGACGACGCCGAAGCCCGGATCTACATCGTCGACGACGTGGAACCGGGACGGTCGATCTCGCGCCGCGTGGGCGTCTCGAACCAGACCTTCACCGTGCTCGCTGTCGACGTGTACGCCGGTGCCGCGCGACTGGAGGGCGACCAGTTCGTGCCCCTCGAGCCGGGCGCCACGAACGACCTCACGACGTGGACCTCTGTGGAGCCCGCGCGGTTGACCATCGACGCCGGCAGCGAGGCGGCGGCGACGGTGACGATCGCGGTTCCCCACGGGACGGCGCCGGGCGAGTACCACGCCGTCGTCTGGGCCCAGCCACCTCCGAACGCCGGCGGAGCCGTGACCACCGTGAACCGTGTCGGCGTCAGGATCTACCTGTCCGTGGTCGCAACCGATCCGGGCAAGGCACCACACCGGGACCCGAATGACGGCTCTGACGCCTTCCCATGGCTCCTCGTGGTCCTCCCCGCGGGTGCCGTTGTCGGCGGTGTCACGGCTGCGCGAGCGTCCCGACGCCGATAGCTCTGCCCCTGCCGCTTCAGACAACGCCCATAATCCCGGTTATGTTAAGTACCGTTTTTTGTGACCACACGTGACCGATACGGTCGCCTCGGCTCACGAAAACGCGGTGGCCGGGCGACTCAGTCGGCGTAGTCGGTGACCGGCGGGCAGGCGCACATGACGTTGCGGTCGCCGTACGCGTTGTCGATGCGACTGACGGGCGGCCAGTACTTGTCGCTGCCGAGGGACTCGACCGGGAAGGCGGCGGTGTCGCGCGGATAGCCGTGCTCCCAGGTGTCGGTGGCCACGTCGGCGGCCGTGTGGGGGGCGTGCCGCAGGGGACTGTCGTCGAGGGGCCACTCCCCTCGCTCGACGGAGCGGATCTCGTCGCGGATGGCGATCATGGCGTCGCAGAACCGGTCGAGCTCGGCGAGGCTCTCCGACTCCGTCGGCTCCACCATGAGGGTGCCCGCCACCGGGAACGAGACCGTCGGCGGATGGAAGCCGTAGTCGATGAGACGCTTCGCGATGTCCTCGACTTCGATGCCGGCCGACGCCTTGAACCCGCGGGTGTCGAGGATGCACTCGTGCGCGACGAGGCCGTGCTGCCCCGCGTACAGCAGGGGGTAGTGCTCCTCGAGCCGCTTCGCGATGTAGTTGGCGCTGAGGATCGCGACCTTGGTCGCCTCCGCGAGTCCGTCCCATCCCATCATCGCGATGTACGCCCACGAGATCGGGAGGATGGACGGGGTGCCCCAGGGAGCCGCCGAGACCGTGCCGCAACTCGCCGCGATTCCCAGGTCCACGACCGGGTGGTTGGGCAAATGGGGCGCGAGGTGCGCCGCCACGCCGATCGGCCCCATCCCGGGACCGCCGCCGCCGTGCGGGATGCAGAACGTC
>JBOGFJ010000067.1:0-7771 GCA_050743385.1 Acidimicrobiia bacterium | reverse complement strand
AAGTATCCGCTGCCCGCCGACGTGCCGGGCACCAGCACGAGGACGTTCTCGGCCTTCTCGGGACCGACCTTGATGACGCCGACCCGGTTCAAGTCTTCGGGAGTCCCCGGGGCCTCGTACCCTTTGATCCAGGTGACCTCGCGATCGGGCTTTCCCGACCCGCCCCTCGTGCCGGCGGTCGCGGGCCCGAGCGCGGCACAGATGGCGGCGACCACGGCGAGAACGACGCCCAGACGAACTCGGGTGCTCGTCGACTGCACGACACGCCCTCCCACCAACCATCAAGGACCTTGATATCCATTCAAGGGAACCAGGGCGGTCGGTGTCAAGCGTGCGGGAGGATCACCGCGCCGGGTCGTCGAGGAGGTCGAGAGTGAGCGCGGCTGTCCACGAGAAGTCGTGGGCACCGAGACCGCGGCCGTCGAGGGCGGAGAAGTACTCGGCGGTCCCCACCCGGTCGACGAGATCGAGCGTGCGCCGCCGTAGCTCGTCGGCGAGGTCGGTGGCGCCGGCGAGCCGGAGCCCCTCGATGATCGCCCAGTTGATGTTCACCCACGTCGGGCCCTTCCAGTAGCGATCGTCGTCGAACTGGCGTGCGTGGGTAGGCACGCTCGGCACCGGGAAACGCGGCCAGAAGCCCGACGGCTCCCGAAGCAGGCCGATCAGGCGCGTCATCCGTGGCGGTGACACGGTCCCCGCCCACAGCGGCAGGAAGGTCGCGACGGTCGGGATGTCGAGCAGCTCACCGGTCACCGCATTGCGTGAGTAGTACTGCCCGGTCGGCTCGTCCCAGAGCTCTTCGAGTGCCGCCTCGGTCGACCGGAAGCGGCTCTCCAGCTCTGGCTCGATGTCCTGGCCCAGCTCGCGCGCAATCTCTACGAGCGACCGGTTGGCGACCGCGAGCAGTGCGTTGAACGCGAGGTCCTCGATCAGCACCGACTTTTCCGGCGGCATGCGCTCGACGTCGAAGCCGTGACGCTTGGCGCGGCGTGCAAGCACGAGCATGCGCAGTCCGTCGGCGGCGCTGGCCCGCTCGGCGGCCGGCGCGAACTTCGTGTCGGTTCGGAGGAACCGCACCAGCCGCACCAGACGCAACCGCAGCGCGACCCGCATCCACCAGGGGGACGGCATCCGCCGCAGCTCCCTCATCCACGGCGGGGTGGTGTCGAGCCCGCACTCCCAGGGGTGGATGAGCGTCACCAGACCGCGCCGGCGCGGGTCGCGCTCCCGGTAGAGCCAGCGGTGGTACTCGAGGAGCTTCGGAAAGAGGGCGGTGAGGAACGGGCCGCGCTCGGAGGCAGGGAGGGCCCGGGCGACGTACCCGGCGGCCACAGCTGCCATGGGCGGTTGGGTGATGCACGAAGTCTCCACGTCGCGCGGCGCAGCCGGTCGCTTCGTCGACTGCCAGATCCGCTTGGTGCCGAGATCCCGCAGGCCCTCGGCGAAGATCATGTGCGGCAGCATGCCGGTCTCCCACTGACCCCGGAACAACGCGCGCAGCTCCCCGGCAGCGCGCTGCGGATCAGAGCGAGCGAGGCCGACCGCGACGAAGCACGAGTCCCACAGCCATTGATGGGGGTAGAACCGGCTGGAAGGGCACGTCCAGTTGCCCCGGCGATTGCGGTCGAGCACCGCCTGCGCCCGGCGCGCCAGGTCTGGAGTCATCCGGAGGAGTGGCGCGCGTCTCGCGTGTTCGCCGCGGTCGCCGCGGTCGCGTCATCCGGTACGGCCACCTCGACTCCTCTCGGCGACCTCACCGTCGCTCGCGTCACAGTCGACCAAGCCGGATCGGTGCTCGAGCTCCGACACGATCTCGGGAGATGGATGCCCGAACACGGTATCGAACACGGCGATTCCAGCGTTGGCTTGGATGGACCGCATCGACCCTCGACATCGAAACCCCCCGCGCGCTCGTCGACCGGTTCGGCGGCCGCACCCGATGCCCGTACCATGACGTTCACGCACCCTGCGACAGGACGCTCCATGACCGCGCCGGTGCAGCCGGATCACGTCCAGGTGGCCCATGCAGCGCACGGCGCCGGCCACGGCCGGCCCGCGACCCACGACAAGCACGCCGGCCACGACCCGGAGATGTTCCGCCGCCGATTCTGGGTCAGTCTGCTCCTCACCATCCCGCTGGTGACCACCAGCGAGATGGTCATGGAGTGGTTCAACTACGACCTCGACTTCTACGGCATCAGCTCGCTCGGGCCGCTGCTCGGCTCGATCGTGTTCCTGTGGGGGGGCTGGCCCTTCCTCGCCGGCGCGGTCACCGAGCTGCGAGATCGGCAACCCGGGATGATGCTGCTGATCGCGATGGCGATCACGGTCGCGTACGCGGCGTCGATGGCGACGAGCCTCGACTGGCTCGAGCTCGACTTCTGGTGGGAGCTGGCCGCGCTGGTGACCATCATGCTGCTGGGTCACTGGCAGGAGATGAAGGCGATCGGCCAGGCCCGGGGCGCGCTCGCGGCCCTCGCCGAGCTGCTGCCCGACGACGCCGAACGGGTCGGCGCCGACGGCGAGACCACCACCGTGCCTATCGACCAGCTCGGGATCGGTGACGTGGTGCTCGTCCGTCCGGGCGGACGGGTGCCCGCCGACGGCCAGATCACGCAGGGCGACGCCGAGCTCGACGAGTCGATGATCACCGGCGAGTCCCGCCCCGTCCCGCGGGCGGTCGGTGACCGGGTCGTGGCCGGAACTGTCTCCACCGACTCGGCCGTCCGGGTCCGCGTCGACGCCGTCGGCGCGGACACCGCGTTGGCGGGGATCCAGCGTCTCGTGGCCGAGGCGCAGTCGAGTGGCAGCCGGGCCCAGGCGCTGGCCGACCGGTTCGCGGCGCTGTTGTTCTACGTCGCCGCCGGCGCCGGCGCGATCGCGTTCCTCGCCTGGTGGGCCGTCGGCGACCTCGACGAGGGAATCGTTCGCTCCGTGACCGTCCTCGTGATCGCCTGCCCCCACGCCCTCGGCCTCGCCATCCCGCTGGTCATCGCGATCTCCACCGCGATCTCGGCCACGGCCGGCATCCTCGTCAAGGACCGGCTCGCGCTCGAGCGCATGCGCACCGTCGACGCAGTGCTCTTCGACAAGACCGGCACCCTGACGCGCGGCGCGCACGTCGTCACCGGCGTCGCCGGCAACGGCATCCCCGACGACGAGGTGCTGCGGCTCGCGGGCGGGGTGGAGTCCGACAGCGAACACCCGCTGGCCCGGGCGATCGTCGACGCCGCTCGCACCCGAGGGCGCGTGTCCACCGCCGTCGACTTCCATGCGATCACGGGTCGCGGCGTGGCGGCCACGATCGACGGTACGGAGTACGCCGTCGGCGGGCCCGCCCTGCTCCGCGAGCGCGCTCTCGAGACCCCGCCCACGCTGCGCGCCCGCGTCGACGAGTGGGAGCAGCGAGGCGCCTCCGTGCTGCACCTCGCCCGCGGTGACGAGATCGTGGGGGCGCTCGCGCTCGAGGACGAGATCCGCCCCGAGGCCCGCGCCGCCGTGGACGAATTGCAGCGGCTGGGCATCAAGGTCGTCATGATCACCGGCGATGCGCGCCAGGTGGCCGACACGGTGGCCGGCGAGCTCGGGATCGACGAGGTGTTCGCCGAGGTGCTGCCGGAGGACAAGGACAAGGCCGTCTCCGAGCTCCAAGGACGCGGCCTCTCGGTCGCGATGGTGGGTGACGGCGTGAACGACGCCCCCGCCCTCGCACGCGCCGACGTCGGTCTGGCGATCGGCGCCGGCACCGACGTCGCGATGGAGTCGGCCGGCGTCGTGCTCGCGTCCAGCGACCCTCGCGGCGTCGTGAGGGTCATCCGGCTCTCCCGGGCCAGCTACCGCAAGATGCTCCAGAACCTCGGTTGGGCGGCCGGCTACAACATCGTCGCCATCCCGATCGCCGCCGGCGCGTTGGCCTGGGCCGGGATCTCGCTGCCGCCGTACGCCGCCGCCATCCTGATGTCGGTGTCCACCATCGTCGTGGCCCTCAACGCCCAGCTCCTCCGTGGTGTCAACCTGAAGTAGCCAGACGTCAGGCCGCGATGCCGACCTGCACCCCCGTCACCGGGCGGCGTGCGATGTCCGCGGCGTCGGCTAGAGATCGCCGAGCTTCAGATGATGCGGGAATTCGAAGGCATCGACGGTCACACCGTCGCCCGCAGGCCGCGCCAGCGAGTGGTAGCGCCGGTGAGCGAACCACCACCGGTTCTCGTGCCGGCGGTACCGATCGTGGTACACGCCGAACGCGTTGTTCCATCGCCGGGTCTCGCGCTCCGTGCGGAGCTCGCACATGTAGAGGCGACCATCGGCCGTATCCGCGCGATCGCCTGCGCCGATCTCGATGCGCGTGTTGAGCGCGAGGAACTCGAAGAACTCGAACTGCTGGATCGCGCCGGCGATGAACTCACCGAGCGCGTACGGGCCGTCGATTCGCAGGATGTCACCCTGTCGGGTATCGAGCTCCACGACCGCATCCGGCAGGAAGAGCTCGTCGAGCTCGCCCCACGCTCGCCGCGTCACAACGTCTGCGTACGCATCCTGGAGGCGACGGATGCCCATGTGCTGGACCGCCTCGGTAATCGCCGCCGGATCGACGTCAGCCATGACCGCAGGATGTCACGGTTTCGTCGTGCGGGCTGTCAGTTCGGCTCGGCCGCCGACGTCGCTCCCCTGTCCCGGAGCCACGCGACGAGATCATCGGCGCCGCTCCGCCGGGCAGCGTCGAGGGGGGTCGTCTCGTCCCAGGTCGACACCCAGTTGAGGTCGGCGCCACGCTCGAGCAGGTAGTGCGCCATGGGTTGTCGCCCACCGTGGCACGCGTACCAGAGTGCCTGGGTGAGGTCCTCGGAAGTCGGCGGCGGGTCGCCGGCGCAGTACCTCTCGACCCGGTCGGTCAAGCCCAGCGCGGCGGCCTCCCGCAGCGGCGTGTGCGCACCCCGTTCGACCAGGCGCCGCGCCGCCTTCCACTGTCCGAACGCGGCTGCGTCGGTGAGCGGTGTGCCGCCCGCGATGACCGCCCCGGTTGCCTCGATGTCGGCGCCGGCATCAATGAGTGCATCGAGGGCGCCGACGTCGTCGCTGCTGGCGGCCCAGTGGAGCGGTGTCTCGGTGTGCGGACCGACGAACCGGGCGTTGACGTCGGCCCCTGCCTCGACGAGCGCGCCGATGGTCGCGCTGACGTTGGCGAAGTGGCCGGGCCAATCGGTGGCAACGTGCAGGAGGGTGCGAGTCATGGCCTTCGCGTCGTCGCTGCCGAGCCGGGCGTTCACCAGGCCGGGATTGTCGGCGAGCAGGCGCTCGAGGGAATCGGTATCCCCGGTGTGGATCGCGTCGACCGTAGCGACGGCGAGCGGTTCGTCGGTGCGGATCGTCCACACCTCGGCTCCGCTCATGGGGTGACGTGACTCCAGGTCTGCTCGGTTATCGCCGAGTCCGTCACCGTCCTCCCCGCTGGCCCCGCAGAGTCCAAGGTCATTGCGTCAGAGCCTCCACGAGCTGATCAAGTGAGGGGGCAACGTCGACTCCTTGTTCCGTCGGGTAACGGCGGCAGGTCGGGCCGACGGTCACCGGGGTCGCGAACGCGTCTCGCCCCTCGATCAGGATCGTCGGCGAACCGGGAAAGTGCGGTGGCGCGTCCGCGGTCGGGATCCTTCGATAGCGCACGCCCGTCGGGTCGAGCCCGGCGCGGCGCATCGCCTCGTGCAGCCGGGCGCTCGCCTCACGCCAGTGAGGACAGTCGTCCAGATGCACCAACTCGACGTCGAGTGAAGGTCTCATCCCACCGGCACGTGGGCACGGCGCTCCGCCGCGTCGATCGGAGAGAACACCGGACAGGCGATCTGGTCATCCCGGCGGCGCAGCAGGTTCGAGACCGCGAACACCTCGCAGCCGCCGTCGCCGCGCGCCGCGGCCACCAGCGTCGAGGTGCCGACGAAGAGCAGGGCTCCCACGGGCGCCAGAATGAAGGCGGCGATGCCCACGGCGCAATTGAGACAGCAGCCCCCCGGACCGGTGAGACGCAGCGGAGCGGCATGCGCCCCGCGCAACCCCAGCAACGCGAGCACCACCACCGGGAAGACCACGAGCCCCAATGCGGCATCGATCGCATCGACGCCGACGAGCGCCGCCCCGACGAGCATGGCTGCGCCGCCGATGACACGGGCCGCTGTCCCCCACGGCCCGATGCTCCTGGTACGGCTCCAGCGAACGGACATGATCGCTCCTCCTCACTCCTCCTTCTCCTCCTCCCGTCGCACGCTAGAGCTTCCAGTACGGTGGAAGGTCAAGGGTCGACGCGGTGACGGAGGACACGTGCGGATCGGCGAACTCGCCCAGCAGCTCGGCCTCTCGCCCAAGACCCTCCGCTACTACGAGTCGATCGGCGTGCTGCCCTCGCCGGAGCGCACCTCGGCCGGGTACCGCGACTACACCGACGATGCCGCCGAGCGGCTCCGCTTCGTCCGGTCGGCCCAGGCGGTCGGCCTCACCCTCGGCGAGATCCGAGAGATCCTCGCCTACCGCGACCGCGGCGAGACGCCCTGCACCCATGTCGTCGAGGTCCTCCGCCACCGGGCCGCCCAGATCGACCAACAGATCGAGCAGCTCGAAAGCATGCGAGCGGAGTTGCGGCGCCTCGAACGCCGCGCCCGGACGCTGCGTCCCGCTGATTGCGCCCCTTCCGACATCTGTCACGTGATCCCACGGCATGGTCAGCCCGTCGTGAACAGCGAAGGGCCATAAGCAGCGAGAGCTGTGCGGCCGGCGCGGATCACCGAGGTCGTGCTGAGCTGGTGAAGGTAGCTCGTTGCAACACGGGTGCCGCTAGTAACCGGAGCCACCGCCGCCCGAGTAGAGCGCGACGAGCACGACGGCCCCGATGGCGATCGCGACCAGGGCCAAGATCCAGACGACGGGCTTGTGCAGGATGCGTTGCATGGTGTCCTCCTCATGGAGCGCATCTGAGCGCTGCTACGCGGAGATACCGATCAGCGACCCGAGGAGATTCCCGAGGTGACGAGTGTCACTGCATCTGGGTTCGAAGCGCGCCGCGCGATGCACCCCGTGTCAGGTGCAACGCAGCCGGTGCCGAGCGCCTCCCTGCACCGTGAGCAGCGGGCTCGCCTCCCTCAGGCCGCGCGACCCTTGCGAGGGAGGCAGCGCGATCAGACGCGGTCGAGCTCGAGCATTCGGATGGCGTTGCCCCGCAGCACCTTGTAGGCGATGTCTTCGTCGAGACCGGCGTCGGCGACCATCTTCTCGACGTACTCCCTCGAGTGGGGCCACGTCGTGTCGGTGTGCGGGTAGTCGGTCTCGAAGCAGATGTTGTCGACCCCGACCGTGTCGAGGTTGTTGAGCCCGACGCGGTCAGCGGTGAAGCACCCGAAGACACGGCCGTAGTAGTAGGTGGAGGGCGGGTCGGGGATGATCTCCTTCGAGTGCTGCCACGCGTCGTGCTGGTCCCACACGGTGTCGGCCCGCTCGAGCGCGTAGGGGATCCAGCCGATCTGGCCCTCCGAGTAGGCCAGCTTCAGCTTCGGGAACTGAACGAGCTTGCCCGAGAACAGCCAGTCGGTCAGCGATGCGAACGAGTTGTTGAACGAGAGCGTCACTCCCACCGCTTCGGGCGCGTCCGGCGAGGCCGCGGGGTTCGACGACGAGGAGCCGACGTGCATACACACGGTCACGCCCGCGTCGTTGCACGCCGCCCACAGCGGGTCCCAGTAGTCGGTGTGGATGCTCGCCAGCTTGAGCCGTGTCGGCAGCTCGCTGAAGC
>JBOGFJ010000066.1:0-5547 GCA_050743385.1 Acidimicrobiia bacterium | reverse complement strand
GTGCACCTCGATGCCGTGCCCGACCCAGGCGCGGGGGAGCTCGGACAGCAGGTCGACGTCGCCGTCGCGCGACTCCCGGGCCAGGAGGCGCCGCAGCGCCAGGAGGAACTCGGCCGCGCTCCCCGCGCGCGTGACCGACACCGCGTCCCAATCGACGGCGGCGGGACGGCGGGACGCCCGTCGGCGCGCCCGGAACGACAGCTGCGGCCACGCACGGCGGACCTCGGCGTCGAAGCCCCAGTCCTCCAGTGCCGCGACCGTGACGGCCTCGACCGGGGCGAGCAGGAGATCGACCCGCGCCCGGTCGACGGCCTGCTGGAGCGCGGGATCGGGCAGGTCGACGCGCATGCCCCGCCCGAGCTGCGCCTCCCACGCCCGCGCCACCTCCTCGGCGCCGGGGACGAGGCCGGGGTCGGCGAGTGCGAGATCTTCCCGGCGCGGGAGCACCAGGGCGAATCGCAGCCGCGTCCGATGGGCCACCGGATAGACGAGCGCGTCGCCGTTCTCGGTGTCGCGCCGGAGCGGAGGACGCGGCAGGTGTACGACCGGTCGCCCATCCACGTGCAGCCGGTTGCCCACGACCGTGGTGCGCAGCTCCCGCCGCCCTGCGCGGCGCCGCAGGACGAGCCCGACGGCGAATGGCACGGCGGCGGCGTTCTCGATCTCGATCACCACGACATCGGCAGGCCCGCCGGCGCCGTAGACACGCTGGATGGCGTCGCCGCCGGGCACCCGCATCGCAGTCTCCACGACCGGGGCGATGCCGGGCCGGCGCTGGCGCACGGAGGCCTCCCTGGCGGGGAGATGCCGGCGATCCTCGGCGCCGATCCACCAGTCGAGCTCGAAGCGAGCGCCATCGGGAGCGACGCAGCCCCGGTCGTCGACGAGGGCGCCGCGCGAGGTGCCGAGCGTCCCGACCCTCGACGTCACCGGATGCCGTGGAGCTCGGGCTTGGCCTCGCGCATCATGAGCGCGGGAAGAAGCTCGTCGGCACGCTTCCCTTCGTACAGGACGGCCCCGACCAGCTCAGCGATCGGCATCTCGACACGGTTCCGGCTCGCGAGCTCGAGCACCGCTGCCGTCGACTTCACACCTTCCGCCACCATGTTCATCTCGGCCACGATGTCGTCGAGGGGTCGGCCCTTGCCGAGCTCGAAGCCCACGGTGCGGTTACGACTCTGCGTGCTCGTGCACGTCGCGACCAGGTCACCCATACCCGCCAGACCCGAGAACGTGAGCGGCTCGCCGCCGAGCGCGACACCGAGGCGGGTGAGCTCGGCGAGACCGCGTGTGAGCAGCGCAGCCTTCGTGTTGTCGCCGTAGCCCAGCCCGGCGGCGATCCCGGCCGCGATCGCCATCACGTTCTTGAGCGCCCCGGCGATCTCGCACCCGACGACGTCGGGGTTCGTGTACACGCGGAACGTGGCCGTCATGAACAGCTGCTGCACTCCGGCGGCGGCGTCGGAGTCGCGCACTGCAACGACCGATGCCGCCGGCTGGCCCGCGGCGATCTCGCGCGCCAGGTTGGGCCCGGTGAGGACACCGACCTGGCCGGCCTCGTGGTCGACGAGCACCTCGTCGACCACCTCGGTCATCCGTCGCAGCGTCCCCTGCTCGACGCCCTTGGCCAGGCTCACCACGCACGCTTCCCGCGCGACGTAGGGCGCCGCCGCGGTGAGGACCTCGCGCATGCCGTGCGACGGCACACCCAGCACGACGACCTCCGCACCCGCGCACGCCTGCTCGAGGTCGGTGGTGAAGTCGAGCGCGTCGGGGAGCACCAGCCCGGGGAGGTAGTCGGGGTTCTCGTGCCGGTCGCGCATCGTCTCGGCGAGGTCGGGCCGTCGAGCCCACAACACGGTGTCGGCGTTCCCGGCCGCGATCCCGGCGACCGCCGTGCCCCACGACCCCGCGCCCACCACCGCCACGCGTCTCACTTGGCCGCCCCCGCGCCGGACGGACGCAGCTGCGCGGTGGCAGGCGACCGGACCCACCAGTCGTCTTCACCGGCCGCCGGGCGCTGCGGGTAGATCTCGCGCGCCCGGGCGACGCAGGTCACGATCGCCTCCATCACACGGTCGGTGGCGGCGCGCACGTCCTCGTCGGGCGCCACCCGCACCGGCGAGCCGACCACGACGGTCTCGGCCACACCCCAGCGCCAGTCGGGCTTCCGTCCCTTGAACAGGATCCGGTGCGCACCCCAGAGACCGACCGGCGTGACGGGTACGCCTGTGGCCGCGGCCAGGCGGGCGGTTCCCGACTTGCCCACCATCGGCTCGAGATCGAGCGAGATCGTTCCTTCCGGGAAGACGGCTACGCATTCGCCGCGCCTGAGGGCATCGATCGCGAACTCGAGCGACCCGGCAGCCGACGACGAGTCGCGCTGCACGGGGATCTGGTGGATCTGACGGATGAGAGGCCCGAAACCGCGCTTGTCGAAGAGCTCGGCCTTGGCGAGGAAGCGAACCTTCCGGTGGCGGCGATCGGCGAGGTAGGCGACGACGAGAGGGTCGAGATACGACACGTGATTGCTCGCGAGGATCACCGGCCCGCGGACGGGGATGCGATGCGCGCCCTCGACCGTCCACCGCAGTCCGAAGTGCAGAGGGGGGAAGAACACACTGCGGGCCAACCCGTAGACGGGCTCCATCGCCAGTAGCATACGTTCAGGAATGCAACGTGACTCGTTCGTGATCGCGCAACTCTCGGATCTGCATTGCGGCTCGCAGTACTTCGATCCCGAGCTGATGCAGGCGGCCGCGAGCGAGGTCGTCGGGCTCGCTCCCGACTTGGTGCTCATCGGCGGTGACCTCACGCAGGAGGGCTACGCCAACGAGTTCCGGAGTGCCCAGCGCCACCTCGAACCGATCACCGAGTCGGGCATCCCGACTGTGATCATCCCCGGGAACCACGACGCCAAGAACGTCGGCTACCTGCACTTCCGCGACACGTTCGGCGCCGGTGACGTGGAGGGCAAGGGCGATCGCGTGCTGCACCTCGACACCGACCTCGCTCCCGAAGCCCCTGGGAGCGTCACCCTGGTAGCGCTCGACTCGACCAAGCCCGACCTCGCCGAGGGCGAGGTCGGGCGTGAGCGTTACTCGTGGATCCGCCAACAGTTCGAGCCCGCCGCCGACCTCAAGGTGCTGGCGCTGCACCATCACCTCGTACCCGTGCCCGGCACCGGTCGCGAGCGCAACACGGTCTGGGACGCGGGCGACGTCCTCGCCCTCCTCCCTGGGTTCGGCGTGCAGCTCGTGCTGTCGGGCCACAAGCACGTTCCCTTCGTCTGGCTGCTCAACGGCACGATGGTGGTCAACTCGGGCACGGTCTCGTCGTACCGCCTCCGGGGCTACGTCCGTCCCTCCTACAACGTGATCGAGGTCGACGGCTTACGCATCCGGGTGACGTTCCGGTATCCGGGCGAGGGGGAACGCTTCGCCTCCGAGCTCGACCGCACGGAGATGCGACTGGAGACGAGCGCAGAGTTGGAGGGTATGTTCGCCAAGAGCGGCTGGCACGCCTGATTCCTCGCCCCCGCGGAGAGCGCCGCCAGCGCCCGAACCACCAGCGGCCCGAACTGGAGGTCCCGTGTTCGTCCGCCTGTTCTTCTCCGCTGTCGATCCTTCCGACAGCGACGAGGTTCGCCGAATCTTCGTCGAGGACGTGAAGCCCGCGTTCGAGGAGCTCGGCTGTCACTCCATCGAGCTGCTCGTCAACGTCGAGCCCAACGCCGGCGGACTGGTCGAAGGGGTTGTGACGTCACGGTGGCGGTCCCGCGAGGAGATGGAGAACGCGCTCCGCTCCCGTCCCCTCGCCGAGTCGCTCGTGCGCGTCCGCCAGCTGCTGCGCCTCGAGCCGCTCACCCGCACCTTCGAAGTGCTCGAATGAGTGCGCTGCCGGCGGGGGTGGTCGTCCCGATCCGGGCGTTCGTGTTGGGCAAGGCCCGCTTGGCCGAGCGCCTCGGGGCCGAGGAGCGCGCCGACCTCGCCCGGCGGTTCGCCACCCGGGTCGTGACCGCGGCCGGGGCGCTACCGGTAGTCGTGGTGACGAGCGCACCCGAAGTCACCACCTGGGCACGGGACCTCGGCGTGGCCACCCTCGCCGACCCCGGCAGTCTCGACGCGGCCGCCGCCGACGGACGCGACTTCCTCGCGGAGAAGGGCTGCGCGCGGGTCGTGATCGCGCACGCCGACCTGCCCTTCGCACGCTCGCTGGGGCCCGTCGCGGGTGACGGTGCCGAGCCCGTCGTTGCGCTCGTGCCCGACCACCGCGACGACGGAACTCCGGTCATGTCGATCCCGGTGGCGGCGCCGTTCCGGTTCGCGTACGGGCCCGGATCCTTCCGGCGCCATCTCGAGGAGGCCGACCGACTCGGGCTCGCAGTTCGGGTCGTCCGCGATCCCGATCTGGCGTTCGACGTCGACCTCCCGTCCGATCTGGAGCGCCTGCACGTCTCCGACTGGTGCGTCTCCGACTGATCGTGGCGACCGCGGTCTCGATCGATCTGCCGGTTCCGGCATCGGTGCTCGCGATCGGCGCCCACGCCGACGATGTCGAGTTCGGCGCCGGCGCGACGTTGGCGAAGTGGGCCGACGGCGGCGCAGCCGTCCACCTGCTCGTGCTCACGGACGGGTCGAAGGGCACATGGCACGCCGACACATCGCTCCCCGAGCTCGTCGCCGCACGTCGCCGGGAACAGGAGAAGGCCGCGGCCGTGCTCGGGATTCGCGACGTGTCGTTCCTCGACCTCGCCGACGGCGAGCTGACGTCGGGCCGCGCCGAGCAGGCGCTCGTGTGCGCGGCGATCCGGAACTTCCGGCCCGAGGTGGTGATGGGCCACGACCCGTGGCAGCGCTACCGGCTGCACCCCGACCATCGCCACGCTGGGTTCCTGGTGACCGACGGGATCGTGGCCGCGCGCGACCCGCACTTCTTCCCTGAGCAGGGCATGGATCCGCACCGTCCCGACCGGCTGCTGCTCTTCGAGGCCGACGCTCCCGATCACTTCGAGCGCGTCGACGGCTTCGTCGACACCAAGATCGAGGCGCTGCTCTGCCATCGCAGTCAGTGGGAGACGACGATGAAGATCGAGGCCGACTCCCCCGAGGCCGACGTCCAGCGCGACGCCTTCGCCCGCCGCGTGATCGAGGAAGCCGGGGCCGCCGGCGCGCCCGCCGGCCTCGCCCACGCCGAAGCGTTCAAGCTCATCGAGGATCTGTAGCAGGAGCTCCACTGCAAGCGCGATGAAGGGGGCCCGGAGGCCCCCTTCATCGGAAGTTCGGATCAGCTAGCGACGGCGGCGCCGACGCTTCGCCGGAGCGGCTTTCTTGGCCGTCGACTTGCGACGACGCCGCTTGGCCGGTGCCTTCTTGGCCGTCGACTTGCGACGACGCCGCTTCGCGGGTGCCTTCTTGGCTGCGGCCTTCTTGCGCCGCTTCGCCGGCCGCCGCTTGGCGGTTTTCTTGGCTGCGGCCTTCTTGCGCCGCTTCGCCGGCCGCCGCTTGGCCGTCTTCTTGGCTGCGGCCTTCTTGCGCCGCTTCGCCG
>JBOGFJ010000065.1:0-5029 GCA_050743385.1 Acidimicrobiia bacterium | reverse complement strand
ACGGGGTCTGGTGGCCCCCCTCGTCTTCAAAACGAGTGGGACGGGCGATCCCCGTCCGGTGGGTTCGATTCCTGCCGCCTCCGCTGCCCGCTCAGGTCGTCGCCGACGCTCGAACAACCCAGCTGAGGGCCACCTGGTACGCCCCGAGCAGGATTAGCGCCACCAACAGGTGCATCCACGACACATCGAGCACGATCAGGACGAGCGCCGCGATCACGACGCCGGCGACCCGCATCCCGTCGACGTTCGTGGTCACCCACCGACCGGCGGACGTGGTCGGGAAGGCGACGGTGCCCTCGCCGATCCGGCTCCCAGCCGTGCGGGCGCGGCGACGTGTCCACACCGCCCCGCGGCCCGGCCCGACGAGATAGGCGACGGCGGCCACGACGAGTCCGCCGATGAGCACGTACCAGGCCCTGTCGCGCAGCCCTCGGCTGACGATCTCGGCGGCGGCGCGTGCCGCGGCCCGGTTGTCCCCCTCTTCCACGAGGTCGGCCAGATCGTCGGCGACCACGCGAAGCACCGTGAACACGAAGAACGTGGCGACGGAAGTCGCGATGCCGAGCTGGAGAATCGTCCGGCGGCGGTCGACGGACGCCAGGATCGCGCCCGCGCCCAACAGGACCGTGATCACGACTGCGGCGATCACGAATCGATCGGCGAGCTTCACCGCGTGCTGTGCCGCCGACAGCTGGTCCTCGTCGAAGATCACGATCTGGCCGAAGTCTTCCGGGAGGTCGACGTCGAAGCGGCTGGAGAGCTCCCTTCGGATCTCACGTCGGGTGGCATCGCTGTCGAGGTCGGGCAGCTCGACGTCCCCGAGGAAACCCGGCCCCTCGTTGACCACTACCTGGAGGACGTCGTGGATGACGGGCAGCAGATCGAGCACGACCTCGCCGTCCTCGTCGATGAGCCCCGGTGGGTTGTCGCCCCGGAGCACCTGCACCGCGATCCTGTGGGTGGTACGAACCGCGCTGACCCACAGCCGGTCGAAGCGATCGCTGCGCAGCACGTTCGCCACCGCGTCGCGTGTGTAGTCGCGCACGATCCCGTCGAGCGGGCCGATCAGGAACTGCAGGTTGTCGGGGAGCGCCTCCTCGGCGCGCCGGTCGATGTCGAGCTCGGTGAAGAGCTCGTCGACCATGAACGTCGCGAGTGCCCGGCTGACCTTCGGGTCCCGCGGCAGGGGCTCCACCGCCCTGACGAACGACTCGGTCTTCAGGGCCGTCTGGCGGGCCCAGACCCCGACCAGGCTTCCGACAGCCCCGATCGCGAAGAGCACGACGAGCAGTCCGACGGACCAGCGGCGCCCTCGACGGCGGCGCGCCCGCCACGTCTCGCGCCGGTCGAGGCGTGCGCGGAGCTCGGCGACCTCGGCCCGGAGCGCCCCGACGTCGGCCGGCGAAGGGCCCGTGCCCGGCGCGTCGCCGTCGGATGCGCCGCTCATGTGCGGTCCTCTCGGTGGGTGGGGAAGAGTGTGGGAGCCATGCTGCCTCGTGAGAGGGAGGAAAGGGTGGAGTATCGGCTGCTGGGTCGGACAGGCGTACGGGTCACCGAGCTGTGCCTCGGCACGATGACGTTCGGGCGCGAGATCGAGGAGAGCGCGAGCCGGGCGATCCTCGACCGCTATCTCCACTCCGGCGGCAACTTCGTCGACACCGCCGACGTGTACGGCGGTGGCGCGTCGGAGGAGATCCTGGGACGGGCGCTCGGGGCGCGCCGTGACCGCGTCGTGCTCGCGACCAAGTTCCGCATGCCGCTCGGCGACGATCCCAACCAGGGTGGGGCGTCGCGCCGCCACATCCGGGAAGCGGTCGAAGCGTCGCTGCGGCGCCTGCAGACGGATTGGATCGATCTGTACCAGGTGCACTGCTGGGACCCGCTGACGCGCCTCGAAGAGACGGTGTCGACCCTCGACGACCTGGTACGCGAGGGCAAGGTCCGCTACGTGGGCGCGAGCAACTACACGGGCTGGCAGCTGGCGAAGGCGCTCGGCATCGCGGCGATGCGCGGGTGGGAGCCTTTCGCATCACTGCAACCGCAGTACTCGCTCGCGTGCCGCGAGACCGAACGCGAGCTGCTCCCGCTGTGTCGCGAGGAAGGGCTGGCTGTGCTGCCGTGGAGCCCGCTCGGCGGCGGGCTGCTCACCGGTAAGTACCGGCGGGGCGAGGAGCCGCCCGCCGAGAGCCGGGCGACCGACAAGACGCCGTCGTCGTTCCAGATGCGCGAGCGCTTGAAGGCCGAGCGCAACCTCGCGCTCGCCGAGACGGTGGCCAAGGTCGCGGCCGAGGCGGGGAAGTCGCCGGCGCAGATCGCGCTCAACTGGGTGTTGCACCGCGACGGGGTGACGGCGCCGATCCTGGGGGCACGCACGCTCGAGCAGTTCGACGACAACCTCGGAGCCGTGGGCTGGCGGCTCGAAACCGAGCTGGAGGCTCGCCTCGACGAGGCCAGCGCGATCGAGGCCGGCTACCCCTACGACTTCATCGGGTGGATCACCCGCCGTTAGGGCTCGGCACCCAGGCGGCGTCGATCACGTCTTGGGCGAGCTGCTCGGGCTTGTCATCGCCTGCAGTCCAGCGAGCGAGCGTTCCGTCCGCGACGTAGAGCACCGTCTCGCCCGATGCGTCGAACGCCAATGTCGTCGGGCTCGAGCCGTCGGCACGAAGGAAGCGCCGAAACCCTGATACCGGCGGCGTCTTCTGCACCAGGACGCGGAAACCGTCGCCGGTCGTGACGGCGACGGCGACCCGGTCGCCGCGAAAGGTCGCAGCCGTACCGGAGACGGCGACGACCGACGACGGTGGAGGATCGTCGGAGATGCGGAGCTCCGGGGCGATTCCCGGCGACGACGCGGCCTCGAACAGGATCCGGCGTCCGTCCTGCGCCCATGCCAGGGGACGCAGCGCGCCGCCACCCTCGTCGATCAGCTGCTGCGAGAAGCCCGGCGAGTCAAGCGTTTGGACGGCGATCAAGTTCGCGGGTCCGCACTGGTTCGGACCGCCGGTCGCGAACGCGATCCGCCGGCCGTCGGGGCTCACGACCGCGTGCGACCCGCTCGCGAAGACCTCCGGGGTGCCGTCGTCGAAGGGCACGCTCATCACCTGGAACGCCGCGCCCTCGCCGCACAGGGCGTCGGGATCGGCTCGGGTGAAGTAGACGGTCGAGCGGTCGGGGGTCACGGCGACGCTGCTGACGCCCGTCTCCCCTTCTGCGAGCGTGCGCTTCTCGGTGCCGTCCTCGGAGCTCAGGACGACGACCCTCGTGCCCAGGGCGGCGACGATCTCGGCCGGTATGCCGGTCGTGGCCGCGCCGCCGTCGGCGGCGCCTCCGCCGTCGCCCGAGTCGCCGTCACCCGAGTCGCCGCAGCCGGCCAGGAGGGCGACGATCCCGAGGAGGATCGCGAGCCGCTTCGCCACGCTCGGGAGTCTTACCGATCGGGTCGCACCGACGCCGCTGAGCTCCGGTGCGTGAGCCACGCCACGGCCACGACGTCCGGGGCGAGCTGCGTCGGCCCCGCGTCGCCCTCGCTCCACCGGTAGGTCGCGTTCGAACCGATCACGAGCACGGCATCCCCGGAGTCGTTCGAGACCACTCTCCGGCCGCAACCCTGCTCCGGGATCCGGAAGAGCTCGCGGATCTCATCGCCCGACACGGGATCGACTGCGATGACCCGCACACGTCCATCGGCACCAGCATTGGTCGTGGCAACCAGCCGACCCGATTCGCCGAGATAGGCCACCTCGGCGCAGCTCCCTCCCGGAAGCGGGACCGTCGGCGCTTCGTCGAGGAGCACCGAATCGGCGGCTGTGTCCAGCATCCGCGGGTACGACCCCTCCGGACTGTTGACGACCGTGTAGACGAGATGGCGCGAATCCGGAGCCCAGGACGGCGCGACGACCTGCTCGGTGGCGTCGCCGACCTCCCAGTATCCGACACGCTCTGGGGTGCCGAGAACGCTGTCGGTCTCGACCACTTGGAGCAACTGCGGCGCGGCGGCACCGGCAGGTCCCTGATAGCTGACGAACGCGAGCTTGGTGCCGTCGGGGCTCACGGCAGGTTGGGCCGATTCGCCGACGATGCGCTGCACTTCGCCGCCGGCTGTCGGCACCGTGACGATCTCGCGGGGAGGCCCGCTCGTGCCGGTGCTGGGGCGGTCGAAGAATACGCGAACGCCGTTGGGCATCACCGCGATCGTCGTCTGCGAGTCGACCCCATCAGTGAGAACCCGCACCTCGTCGCCTGTCGTCGCATCGAGGACGACCAGGCGCCCGTCGCCGATGGCGGCGACGATCTGCGACGGTGCGAGGTCGGCCGGCGCCGTCGTCACGCCTCTCTCGTCGTCCTCGCCGTCGCGCACGACGGCCACGAGCGTCACGACGAGCGCGAGCACGACGGCCGTCGCGAAGCCGGCGACCGCGACACGCGCCTTCGACGCGCGCCGCCGCCGGCGCTCGGCACCGACGCGCTCGCGGATCCGGCGCCACGCGTCGGGCGCCGGCCGGATCGGGTCGGTGTACGCGTGGACGGCGTCGCGGATTCGCTCGTCGAGGTTCATGCCAGCTTCTCCAGCTTCGAGGTGAGCGCGGCGATGCCGCGGCTGGTGTGCGTCTTCACGGATCCGGGCGAGATGCCGAGGGTCGCGGCGATCTCGGCTTCCGACAGCTCGCCGAAGTAACGCAACGCCAGGCACTCGCGCTGGCGGGTCGGCAACGTCCGCAGGGCCGCCAGCACCTCACGCTGGTCTTCGCGAAGGATCGCGATCTCTTCGACCGGAGCCGCATCGGGCGACGGGCGTGGGTGACGACGCAAAGCGACGAGGCGGCGCCGCATTCGCGAGCGGGCCAGGTTGAGCACGATCGACCGGAGGTACGCCGGCGCCGCGTCCGGATCACGAACGCGGTGAGCCGTGCCGTGGAGTCGCACGAATGCGTCCTGCACGACCTCCTCTCCCGCGCCCCGCTCGTCGAGGAGCAGACAGGCGAGCCGCACCAACGCCAGGTAGTGCTCCCGGAAGAGCTCCGACAGC
>JBOGFJ010000064.1:0-7494 GCA_050743385.1 Acidimicrobiia bacterium | reverse complement strand
GTGCTTGATCTCGGCCATGGCCGCCGTCACCACGAACCTGCACTTCACGAGCGGCGTGTA
Source organism: Acidimicrobiia bacterium (assembly GCA_050743385.1). Taxonomy (GTDB): domain Bacteria; phylum Actinomycetota; class Acidimicrobiia; order IMCC26256; family JACDBD01; genus JACDBD01. The sequence continues at coordinate 7,434 of JBOGFJ010000064.1, read as the reverse complement.
CATCGCGCCCGCGCGCGACCTGTTCACGGTGGCGAAACTCGTCGGGACCGCGGCGTACATCTCCGAGAACCGCGTGCACATGGGTGTCGGCGTGATGGTGCAAGGAGGAGTTCGACGCGACGGGCCAGGAGTTCCGCGACCGGGGCAAGCGGCTCGACGACATGATCCCGGCCCTCCGGGAGCTCTGGAAGGGCGGATGGGTCGAGTACCACGGCGCGCACTACGAGTTCGACGCCTTGCAGATGAACCCGGCGCCGACGGCGCCCGTCCCCATCTACGGCGGAGGCCACAGCGAGCCCGCGCTGCGGCGGGCAGCCCGGCTCTGCGACGGCTGGCTGGCCGCGAGTGCCTACAGCCCTGACGACGCCTGGCACTACCTCGGGAGGATGCAGGAGCACCTGAGAGCGGCCGGGCGCAAAGGCGAGCCGTTCACGATCTACATGGCGCTCGCCACCCTCCCCGACATCGACCTGTACCGGCGTCTCGAGGCGGCCGGCGTCACCGACATGCTGTGCGCGCCCTGGATGCTCGCCGACGTCAAGGCCAAGGACTACCGCTCCGCTCTCGACGCCAAGCTCAGGGCCACCGAGGAGTTCGCCACGACCGTGATCGCCAAGATGTGATCCAGGAGGGAGTTCGGATGCTCGACACGAAGATCGTCGGCGCCGACGTGGTCGACGGCACGGGCGCCACACGGAGGCGCGCCGACGTCGGCATCCGCGCCGGGCGCATCGTCGCGATCGGGTCGCTCGACGAGGACGCCACCCGCACCGTCGACGCCGGCGGCTTGGTGGTCGCGCCCGGCTTCGTCGACATCCACACCCACTACGACGCCCAGGCGTTCTGGGACCCCGCACTCACCCCGTCACCGCTGCACGGCGTGACGACCGTCGTCGGCGGGAACTGCGGCTTCACGATCGCGCCGCTCGAGCCCAGCGAGGCCGACTACCTGATGCGCATGCTCGCCCGGGTCGAGGGCATGCCGCTCGAGTCGCTCGCCGAAGGTGTGCCGTGGGACTGGCGCAGCTTCGGCGACTTCCTCGACCGCCTCGACGGCACCCTCGCCGTCAACGCCGGCTTCCTCGTAGGTCACTCGGCGTTGCGACGAGCGGTCATGGGCGCGGCCGGCACGGGCGAGGAGGCGACCGCCGATCAGCTCGAGGCCATGGCCGGCTTGCTCGGCGAGTCGCTCGCAGCCGGCGGGCTCGGCTTCTCGTCGTCGCTCGCCACCACGCACAACGACGGCGACGGCAACCCCGTCCCGTCGCGCGCCGCCACCCGCGACGAGCTCGTCGCTCTCGCGCGCACGCTGCGCGACCATCCCGGCACCACGCTCGAGTTCATCCCGACCGTCGGGCCGTTCGCCGACGAGCACATCGAGCTGATGGCCGACATGTCGCTCGCCGCCAACCGACCGTTGAACTGGAACGTGCTCGTACCCACGTCGACGAACGAGGGATACCGGGCGCAGCTGGCCGCGTCCGACGCCGCCGCTGCCCGCGGCGCGCGCGTCCTCGCGCTCACGCTGCCGATGACGATGCAGCTCCACCTCAACCTCCGGTCGGGCTTCATCTTCGACGCCCTCCCGGATTGGGGGCCGACGATGGCGCTGCCGCTCGCGGAGAAGCGCGCCGCGCTCTCCGACCCGGCCGAGCGCCGCCGCCTGCTCGAAGCGGCCGAGTCGCCGGCTGCGGGCGTGTTCCGCAACATGCTGCGATGGGACCGGCTGCGGATCGGCGAGACGTTCGCGCCCGAAAACCACGGCATCGCCGGACGAACGGTTGCCGACGTGGCCACCGAACGCGGCACCGCGCCCTTCGACGCCCTCCTCGACGTCGCCGTCGCCGACGACCTCCGTACCGTGCTCATGCCGCCCGCCGCCGGAGACGACGACGAATCATGGCGCCGACGGGTCGACGTGTGGCGCGACTCGAGAGCCGTGGTCGGTGCGTCCGACGCCGGTGCCCACCTCGACATGCTGGCGACGTTCGACTACGCGACGGCATTGCTGCACGAGGCCGTCGCCAAGCGTGGCCTGCTCCCGCTCGAGGAGGCCGTCCACCTGCTCACCGACGTGCAGGCCCGCCTCTACGGCCTGCGCGAGCGGGGACGGATCGCCGAGGGATGGCACGCCGACCTCGTGGTGTTCGACGAGCACCGCATCAAGCCCGGGCCCGTCCACACCCGCCGCGACCTCCCCGGCGGGGCCGGACGTCTCTACTGCGAGGCCGAGGGCATCGAGCACGTGCTCGTCAACGGCGTCGAGATCGTGACCGGTGGTGCGCTCACCGGCGACCGGCCGGGCGCGCTGCTGCGCTCGGGCCGCGACACCGAGACCGTGGAGGTGCCCGGCAGGGCCGACGCGTGACCCGGCCGATCTACGGCTCCAACACCACCTTGATCGCCCCGGCGGCGCGATCCGCGGCCACGGTGAACGCCTCGCGTGCGCGCTCGAGCGGGAAACGGTGCGTGATGATGGCGCGCGAAGCCTCGGGCAGGTCGGCGAGCATCTCCGCCGCCGCCTCCATGTCGGTGCCGGTGGCGTCGCGCCCGTGCATGTTGGCGCCGACCAGGACGGGCTCCTTCATGGTGAAGAACTGCGGGAACGCCACCGTCTCCCAGTAGCTCGCCAGCAGTGCGATCGTTCCGCCCGGGCGAACGAGCTCGACGCACTTCGCGATCGCGCCGTCGGTGCCGGCGGCGTCCACGACGACGTCGTACTCGCCACGCGGGTCGGGGCCGACGCCGATCTGCGCGGCGGCCCGTTGTTGGGCCGGGTGACGGGCGGCAACGTCGACGTCGGCGCCCATCCAGTGGGCGGCCGCAGCAGCACCGAGGCCGATCGCGCCGGCACCGACGACCGCGGCCCGGTCACCGACTCGTACCCCGGCGCGGCGCAAGGCGTGCACGCCGCACGCGATCGGTTCGACGAGGGCGGCGTCCCCGACGTCGAGGCCGTCGGGTAGCGGCACGATGCACACCGGATCGACGACGAGTACGTCGGCCATCCCGCCGTCGCGTCCGATTCCGTACACCTGACCGGGACCCGTTCGACACTGGCTCACCTCTCCCGCGGCGCACCGGTCGCAGGTGCCGCAGGCGACCAGCGGCCAGACGGCCACGGGGCTGCCGTCGTCGAGGTGTCCGGCGACCTCGTGACCCAGCGTGACCGGCATGGGCCCCCACTCGATCATGTGCAGGTCGGAGCCGCAGATGCCCGACGAGCGCATCCGCACGCGCACGCCGTCACCGGCGGGTTCGGGGAGCTCGACGGTCTCGATTCCCGCCTCGGTGTGCCGTACGGCGCGCAGTTAGCTCTCCGTGATCGTCAGGACGCCGCGCGCGAGCTTGCCTTCGTGCAGGTCGTGGACGGCGGTCTCCCACTCGTCGAGTGCGTACTTGGCGGTCACGAGCTCGTCGAGCTTGAGCATGCCCTGCTGGTAGAGATCGACGATGAGGGGGATGTCGTAGTGCGGCCGGTGCGAGCCGGCACGCGAGCCGGTGAGCGTGCGCTCTACGTGGGTGAAGTTGCCGATCCGCGCCGGCACCGTCGCGGTCGGGGCCGGCACGCCGATCACGACGGCGGTGCCGCCCCAGTCGAGGATCTCGAGCGCGTCGTTCAGCACGGCGGGGTGGCCCACGCAGTCGAACGCGTAGTCGACGCCCCCCGCACCCATGACGCCGGCAACCTGGGTGTCGCTGAACGGCAGTAGCTCGCGCACGGCCTGCACGCTGTCGACGCCCTCCCCCGCGAGGACGAAATCGGTGGCGCCGAACTCGCGCGCCCACTTCTCCTTCTCGCCCACCGTGTCGATGGCGACGATCCGGGGCGCGCCCTTGACCTTGCACGCCTGGATCACGTTGAGGCCGACGCCGCCGACACCGAACACGGCGGCCGTGTCGCCGAGGCCGAGCTCGGTGCGGTTGAACACCGAGCCCACACCCGTCAGGACACCACAGCCGATGAGACAGGCCGACTCGAGCGGCACGTCCTTCGGGACGGGCACGCACTGGTAGCCCCGCACGACGGTGTACTCGGAGAAGAAGGAAGCGCTGGCGAAGTTCCACGCCGGCTCGCCGTCGAGCGTGAAGGGCTGGCTCGGGTTGCCGAGGCTCGCGCGACACCACGCCGGCTTTCCGATGTTGCACCACTTGCACAGCCCGCAGCTGGCGACCGTGTGGAGCACGACGTGGTCACCGGGACGCACGTGGGTGACGGCCGAACCCACCTGCTCGACGACGCCGGCGCCTTCGTGGCCGAGCACCGTCGGTGTCGGCCAGGGGATCGTGCCGTCGATGACACTGAGGTCGCTGTGGCACAAGCCGGCGGCGACCACGCGCACTTTGACCTCCGTCGCCTCGGGGTCGCGTACGTCGAGGCCGTCTCGGATCGCCGCCTGCTCCCCGTCGTACACGAGCGCCTTCATCGCCGAGCTCCCCGAGATCTGACGGACCGTCAGGCGGACTGTACCCGCCCGTCACCAACGCTCGTAGCGCCAACCCGACTCGAGCATGATCAGGCGGTGGCGCGCGCCGGGCGCGTCGCCGTCGCCCGAGTGGTAGCCGGCGTCACCCGGCCACAGCGCGGCGACAGCACCGTCACCGACGCGAGCGATGTGCGTCTCGAAGAACTCGGGCTCGCTCGCGGCGGCATCGGCGAGCGCGGACGCGACGTCGGGATGGTCGGCGAGGCGGTGCAACGTGACCCAGGTGGGCGGGGCGAGCTCGATCTCCCCCTCGTCGCGCGCCGCGAGCGCGGCGCCGGGGGTCGTCCACCGATAGGCGTGGATCTCGCCGCCGTCGACGGTGACCGCACCGTCGGGCCCGGGCCCCATGAAGAACCACGTGGCGAAGCGCTTGGCCGACACCGGCGGCGGCACCCAGTAGGCGAAGGGCAGGAGCGCGTCACCGTCGACCGCGAGGGCGGCTTCCTCGAGCGCTTCCCGCACGGCGGCGCGCTTCGCCGCTTCCAGCACGTCGCCATCGGGCGGCACGTCCTCGGGATCGACCCGGCCGCCCGGGAACACCCACATGCCGCCGGCGAACGCCAACTTGGAGTTGCGCCGGAGCATGAGCGTCTCGAGTCCGGGCTCGCCGTCGCGCAGCAACACGACGGTTGCCGCCGGCACCGCTTCCACCGGCGCGTCGACGGTGGGGTCGATGCGCGGGATGCGGCGGAGCCAGTCGTCGTGCTTGCGCGCGGCCATGTCGGACATGGTGTCAGGCGCGTGGGCCAGAATGGCGGCCCGTGCCCGAAGACCTCACTGCGCCCCTCGTCGACGACGACTTCTACGCCGGCGATCCCTTCCCCCATTACGCCCGGCTGCGCGCCGAGGCGCCGGTCGCCTGGAACGAGGGCAAGGGCTTCTGGGCGCTCAGTCGCCACGACGAGGTGATGACGGTGTCGAGCGACCCGGCCACGTTCAGCTCCGCCCGCGGGATCCTGGTCATGGAGATCGGCGCGACCTACGACTCGCCGCCGACGATGATGCACACCGATCCACCCGCGCACACCGCGTACCGCAAGCTCGTGCAACCCGGGTTCGGACCGAAGGTGATGCGCGCGCTCGAAGGCGATGTGCGCCGGCGAGCGAGCGCTCTGCTCGATGGTGTTCGCGCCGACGAGGCCGTCGACTTCGTGGCCGCGGTCTCGGTGCCGTTCCCGCTCCAGATCATCAGCGCGCTGTTGGGTATTCCCGAGGAGGAATGGCCCCGGTTCTACGAATGGTCGGAGTCGGTGATCCCGGGCGCCAACGACTGGCCCGAGGAGAAGCGCCAGGCCCTCCAGGCGGAAATGCACGAGTACCTCCTGGCCACGACCGCAGTCCGCCGCGCCGACCCGCGCGAAGACCTGATCTCGGTGCTGGCGCACGTCGAGGTCGACGGCGAGCGCCTGTCCGACACCGAGCTCGTCATGTTCCTCAACCAGCTGCTGGTCGCCGGCAACGAGACCACCCGCAACATGGTGTCGGGCGGCCTGGTGGCGCTGGCGGAACAGCCCGACGAGTGGGAGCGGCTCCGCGAGGACCGCGGGCTGGTGCCGTCGGCGGTGGAGGAGATGCTGCGCTGGACGACGCCGGTGATCTCCTTCATGCGCACCACCACCCGCGACACCGAGCTCGGCGGCCAGGTGATCCGTGCCGGGGACCCGGTGTTGATGCTCTACGCGTCGGCCAACCGTGACGAGGCGCAGTTCGGGCCCACGGCAGGAGATTTCGATGTCGGACGCGAGCCCAACCATCACGTCGCGTTCGGGTTCGGCACCCACTTCTGCATCGGCGCCACCCTCGCCCGCATCGAGGGCCGGGTGCTCCTCGAGGAGCTCCTCGACCGCTTCGCCACCGTGGAGCTCGCCGGCGCGGTCGAGCGCAGCCACTCGTCGGTCATCGCCGGCGTGACGACGGCACCGATGGTGCTGGCATGAGCGTGCTCGACCGGTTCGACCTCACCGGCAAGGCCGCGATCGTCACCGGCGCGGGTCGCGGCATCGGCGCCGCCTGCGCGCGGGCGTTCGCCGACGCCGGCGCCGACGTGGTGCTCGCGGCGCGCACGAAGGAGCAGCTCGAGGAGGTCGCGGCGCAGGTCGCGGAGCGGGGGCGCCGGGGCGTGGTCGTCCCCTGCGACGTGAGCGACACCGGCAACCTCGAGGAGCTCGTCCAGCGGGCGATCGACGAGCTCGGGCGCGTCGACGTCGTCGTCAACAACGCCGGTGGCAGCATGCCCCAGCCGTTCCTCGACACGAGCGAGCGATCGTTCGAGAAGGCGTTCCACTTCAACGTCACGACTGCGTTCACGCTGAGCAAGCTGGCGGTGCCGCGGATGCTCGAAGGTGACGGCGGCAGCATCGTCAACATCTCGTCGGCGATGGGACGGCTCACCGACCGCGGCTTCGTCGCCTACGGCACCGCCAAGGGCGCGCTCACCCATATGACGCGGTTGCTCGCGGCCGACCTGGCGCCCAGGATCCGGGTCAACGCCATCGCCGTCGGCTCCGTAGCCACGTCCGCGCTCGAGATCGTCCTCGAGAACGACGAGCTCCGCAACGAGATGGTGGCGAAGACGCCGCTCCGGCGTCTGGGCGAGCCCGACGACATCGCGATCGCCGCGCTCTACCTCGCCTCGCCCGCCGGAAGCTTCGTCACCGGCAAGGTGTGGGAGGTCGACGGCGGCATCGAAGCCCCCAACCTCGGCCTCAACCTCCCCGATCTCTGATCGTTCTGGCGTCACCTATCCCCAATAGTTGGGGGTAGGTGACGCCAAAACAGCCCTTTACGGCCGGTAGAAGCCGGGGCTGGTGGCGTCGGCGGGGATCTCGTCGAGGGGGACGGCGACCTCCGCGACGGTCGGGCCCGCGGTAGCCGCCAGCGGGGCGAGGGCGTCGAGGTCGAAGTCGTAGACCGCGGCCGCGTTCCCCGCGAGCACCTGCTGCACCTC
>JBOGFJ010000063.1:0-5895 GCA_050743385.1 Acidimicrobiia bacterium | reverse complement strand
AGCCGGGTGAGATCCGGAAGGGCGTCGTCTCGTCGGTCGTGAATTTCGGCGCCTTCGTCGACCTCGGCGGCATGGACGGTCTCATCCACGTCTCCGAGCTCAGCTGGAAGCACGTCGACCACCCGAGCTCGGTGGTGCAGGTGGGCGACGAGGTCGAGGTTCAGGTGCTCGACGTCGACCTCAGCCGCGAGCGCATCTCGCTCTCGCTCAAGGCCACCCAGCAAGACCCGTGGCAGGAGTTCGCCACCTCGCACGAGGTCGGCGAGCTCGTGTACGGCCGGGTCACGAAGCTGGTGCCGTTCGGTTCGTTCGTACAGGTCGGCGACGGCATCGAGGGCCTCGTGCACATCTCCGAGATGGCTGCGCACCACGTCGAGGCGCCCGAGCAGGTCGTCACGCCCGGCGAGGAGCTCTGGGTCAAGATCATCGACATCGATCTCGATCGACGCCGCATCTCGCTGTCGATCAAGCAGGCGGCCGAGGGCGGCGAGGTCGCAGCCGAGTACCGCGACCAGTTCGGTGCCCACGCCTACGACGACGAGGGCAACTACATCGGGCCCGACTACACCGCCGAGGGCGAGGGTGCCGATGCCGGCACCCCGAGCGCAGCGCCGACCGACGAGGAGCTCGCCGGTGGCACCGCCGCGGTCGCTGACGCGGCCCCTTCTGACGCCCCCGCAGCCGACGCCGCGCCCGAGCCGGAGCCCGAGACCCCGGCCGAGCCCGCCGAAGCTCCCGACGTTCCCGACGCTTGAGGCGAAGTCGGTGCTGCTCGTCGGGCTGACCGGCGGGATCGGCGCCGGGAAGTCGACGGTCGCGGAGCTGCTCATGCGCAAGGGCGCGGTGCTCGTCGACGCCGACGAGGTCGCCCGCGCCGTCGTGGAGCCGGGGGGGCCGGCGTTCGAGGCGCTGGTCGAGCGGTTCGGCCCGGAGGTGATCGACCCCGACGGTCGTCTCGATCGGGCCGCCGTCGCCAAGGTCGCCTTCGCCGACGAGCAGTCGCGCAAAGACCTCGAGGGCATCACGCACCCGGCGATCAACACGGAGTTCACCCGCCGGGTGCTGGACGCGCCGCCCGATGCGATCGTCGTGCTCGACGTGCCGCTGCTCGCCGAGTCGCAGCAGGCGCGCGAACGCCCGTACGAGGCGGTCATCGTGGTCGAGGCCCCGCGCGACCTCCGGCTCGCACGTTTGGAGGAGCGGGGCGTACCGCGAGCCGACGCCGAGCGCCGGATGGCGGCCCAGGTATCCGACGAGGAACGCCGGGAGATCGCGACGTACGTCCTCGACAACTCCGGCGACCTCGCCGAGCTCGAGCGGCAGGTCGACGACCTCTGGGCCGACCTCGAGCGCCGCCACCGCGAGAAGGAGGCCTAACCCGCAGGTTTCGGTGTGCGGAGGTGACCGATTCGGTCACCTCCGCACACCAAAACGGGAGGCCGAGCAGCGAATCACGGTCACAGCCCGCCGGTACGATCGAGGTCATGCCCCCCCTCGAGCTCGTCACGGAGCTCCAGCCCGCCGGCGACCAGCCGGAAGCCATCGAGGCGCTCGCGCGCGGCGTACAGCGGGGTGACCGGTTCCAGACGCTCCTCGGCATCACCGGTTCGGGGAAGTCGTTCACGATCGCGGGGGTGATCGCCGAGGCGCAACGGCCCACCCTGCTGCTCGCCCCCAACAAGAGCCTCGCCGCCCAGCTCGCCAGCGAGTTGCGCGACTTCTTCCCGAAGAACCGGGTCGAGTATTTCGTCTCCTACTACGACTACTACCAACCCGAGGCGTATCTCCCCACGACCGACACCTACATCGAGAAAGACTCGTCGATCAACGACGAGATCGACCGGCTCCGCCACTCGGCCACCAGCGCGCTCATGTCGCGGCGCGACGTCGTCATCGTGGCTTCCGTCTCGGCCATCTACGGTCTCGGCGGGCCCGAGGAGTACGCCCGCCAGGGCCTGATCCTCGACACGGGGGAGGAGCGCGACCAGCGCAGCATCCTTCGGCGACTCGTCGACCTCCAGTACGAGCGCAACGACTTCGACTTCGCGCGCAACAAGTTCCGCGTGCGCGGCGACACCATCGAGGTGTTCCCCGCCTACGAGGAGCGGGCGGTGCGCATCCAGCTCTTCGGCGACGAGGTCGAGCGGATCGCCTCTGTCGACGCGATGACGGGCGAGGTGGTCGAGGATCTCGAGCGGCTCGTGCTGTTCCCGGCGTCGCACTACGTGACGACCGAGGAGACGATGCACCGGGCGATCGCCCACATCGAGCTGGAACTGAAAGACCGGCTGGCATGGTTCGAGCAGCACGGCAAGCTGCTGGAGGCACAGCGGCTCCGCATGCGCACCAGCTACGACCTCGAGATGCTGCGCGAGGTCGGCGTGTGCTCCGGCATCGAGAACTACTCCCGCCACCTCGACGGACGCGCCCCCGGCCAGATGCCCTACACGCTCCTCGACTACTTCCCCGACGACTTCCTGTGCGTCCTCGACGAGTCGCACGTGACAGTGCCGCAGCTACACGGTCAGTTCGAGGGCGACCGATCGCGCAAGGAGACGCTCGTCGAGCACGGCTTCCGCCTCCCCTCGGCGATGGACAACCGGCCGCTGCGCTTCGAGGAGTTCATCGAGAAGGTCAACCAGCTGGTGTTCCTGTCGGCCACACCGAGTCCCTACGAGCTCGAGGTGTCGAACCAGGTCGTCGAGCAGATCGTGCGCCCGACGGGCCTGGTCGACCCGGAGGTCGTCGTCCGGCCCACCAAGGGCCAGATCGACGATCTCGTAGCCGAGATCAGCGGGTGCACGGAACGCGATCAGCGCGTCCTCGTCACGACACTCACCAAGAAGATGTCGGAGGACCTCACCGACTACCTGATCGAGCTCGGGATGCGCGTGCGCTATCTGCACAGCGAGGTCGACACGCTCGAGCGGGTCGCGATCCTCCGCGACCTGCGCCTGGGCGAGTTCGACGTGCTCGTCGGCATCAACCTGCTCCGCGAGGGGCTCGACCTGCCCGAGGTGTCGCTGGTCGCGATCCTCGACGCCGACAAGGAGGGGTTCCTCCGTTCCGAGACGTCGCTGATCCAGATGATGGGTCGGGCGGCCCGTAACGTCGACGGCTCCGTGATCATGTACGCCGATCACGTCACCGACTCGATGCGGCGTGCCATCTCCGAGGTTTCCCGACGGCGCAAGAAGCAGCTCGAGCACAATGCCGAGCACGGCATCGACCCCCAGACGATCCGCAAGAAGGTCACCGACATCCTCGAGATGGTGCGGGCCCGCGAAGGCGAGGAGGTCACGGTGGGCGGCGGTGGCGGCCGCCGCGGCCGGGGGAGAGGGCGGCGCCAGGTCTCCGACTTCTCCGAGCTGCCCCGCGACGAGCTCGGCCGCCTCATCCAGAGCCTCCAGGAGGAGATGCACGAGGCGGCCAAGGAGCTGCGCTTCGAGCAGGCCGCCCGCCTGCGTGACGAGATCAACGACCTCAAGCGGGAGCTGCGCGAAGTGAGTTGATTTAGCCTCCCGGTGGAAACCCCGACCCTGGAGGCACCGATGCTCCAAGACCTGAAAAAGTTCCTGCTGCGCGGCAACGTGGTCGACCTGGCGGTGGCCGTCATCCTCGGCATCGCGTTCGGCCTCGTGATCGCCTCGCTGGTAGACGACGTGATCATGGCCATCATCGGCGCGATCTTCGGAAAGCCGAACTTCAACGACCTCACCTTCGACATCGGCGACGGCGTCGTCTTCTACGGGCGCTTCCTCACGGCGGTCGTGAACTTCCTGATCATCGGCACGGCGCTGTTCTTCGTGGTCCGGGCGGTAGAGCGGTTCTTCAAGACGGCGGAACCGGAGCCGACGGCGGAGGTCCGGCTCCTCACCGAGATCCGCGACGAGCTCCGGCGGCGGCCATAGGCACCGGGGAGGGGGCCGAACATCCGTTCGTTCGGGGCCCGACCCCGGTAGAATGACGCCGTGGCGGAGACCATCACCATCCGCGGCGCGCGCGAGCACAACCTGAAGAACGTCGACCTTGAGCTGCCACGCGAGCGGCTGATCGTCTTCACCGGCATCTCCGGCTCGGGCAAGTCGTCGCTCGCGTTCGACACCATCTATGCCGAAGGCCAACGCCGCTACGTCGAGTCGCTGTCGGCGTATGCCCGGCAGTTCCTCGGGCAGATGGACAAGCCCGACGTCGACTTCATCGAGGGCCTCTCGCCGGCGATCTCGATCGACCAGAAGTCGGCGTCACGCAACCCCCGCTCGACGGTCGGCACCATCACCGAGGTCTACGACTATCTCCGGCTGCTGTACGCCCGCATCGGCGTGCCGCACTGTCCGAACTGCGGTCGGGTGATCACCCGCCAGACGCCCCAGCAGATCGTCGATCGCGTCCTCCAGCTCCCCGACGGCACCCGCTTCCAGGTGCTGGCGCCGGTCGTGCGCGGCCGCAAGGGCGAGTACGAAGGGCTCCTGGCCGAGCTGGCGGGCCAGGGCTTCACCCGGGCGCGCATCGACGGCGACGTCGTCGAGCTCGCCGACGTGGTGGGCGCGGGCAAGGCGCAGGGAACGCCCCGCCTCGCCCGCTCCGAGCAACACACGATCGAGAGCGTCGTCGACCGCTTGGTGCGGCGCGCGGGGATCGAACGCCGTCTCACCGACTCGCTCGAGACCGCGCTGCGCTTGGCCGAGGGGGTCGCCGAGGTCGAGATCGTCCCCCGTGAGGAAGACCGCAAGCCCGACGACGAGCCCGAGATCCTCACGTTCTCGGAGCACCTCGCGTGCACGCACTGCGGTCTGTCGTTCGAGGAGCTCGCCCCCCGGAACTTCTCGTTCAACTCGCCGTACGGCGCGTGCGACCGCTGCGACGGGCTCGGCACCCGCTTCGAGGTCGATCCCGAGCTGGTCGTCAACGACGACGACCTCAGCCTCTCCGAGGGCGCGATCGCGCCCTGGTCGGGATTCCGTAGCCAGTACTTCGACCGGGTGCTCGAGGCCATCGCCGAGCAGTTCGGCTTCTCCGTCGACACACCGTGGCGCAAGCTCCGCAAGCGCGACAAGCAGGCGATCCTCTTCGGCTCGGGAGACAAGGAGGTGCAGGTCTCCTACCGCAACCGCTACGGCCGGCGCCGCTCCTACAAGACCCGCTTCGAGGGCGTGATCCCGTGGCTGGAGCGGCGCCACTCCGACAGCGAGAGCGACCGGGCCCGCGAGCAGATCGAGGGTTACATGCGCGAGGTGCCGTGCCCGGCGTGCGGCGGCGCCCGTCTGCGGCCGGCCTCGCTCGCGGTGAAGATCAACGACCTCAACATCTTCGAAGTCGGCGAGCTCTCGATCGCCAAGGCGGCGGCGTTCCTCGGCGGGCTCCAGCTCACCGAGCGCGACCTCATGATCGCGGAGCAGGTCGTCAAGGAGATCAACGAGCGGCTGCGCTTCCTGCTCGACGTCGGCCTCGACTACCTGTCACTCAACCGCTCGTCGGGCACCCTCGCCGGCGGAGAGGCGCAGCGCATCCGGCTGGCGTCGCAGATCGGCAGCGGGCTCGTCGGCGTGCTCTACGTGCTCGACGAACCGTCGATCGGCCTGCACCAGCGCGACAACCGCCGGCTCCTGGACACGATGGTGCGGCTGCGCGATCTCGGCAACACGGTGATCGTCGTCGAGCACGACGAGGAGACGATCCGCACCGCCGACCTGGTCGTCGACATCGGTCCGGGTGCGGGCGAGCACGGTGGTGCCATCGTGGTGAGCGGAACGCTCGGCGACGTGCTCGGCGAGTCTCGATCGATCACCGGGCAGTACCTCACGGGCGAGCGCGAGATCCCGGTCCCCGAGATGCGCCGGCAGCCGGGCGACGCCTGGCTCACGGTGCGGGGGGCGCGCGAGCACAACCTGCAGA
>JBOGFJ010000062.1:0-9585 GCA_050743385.1 Acidimicrobiia bacterium | reverse complement strand
CCCTTCGGGCCGGGTCTCGCCGCACCCGGCGCCAACTGCCGGCGGGGAGGGGGCTCACTGCCGCCGCCTTCCTTGGGATGACCGTGCGACGATGCCGAGCGTGGTGACGGGCGAGGACGTGATGTTCCACCGTGACCGTCGCGACGGCACTGACCGGGGCCGTGCTCCTCTGGCGCCGGACCGCGCGGCGGACCGGTCAATCCACGTCGAGGAGCTTCTCGCGCATGGCGTAGACGACGGCTTCCATGCGCGAGTGGAGCTGGAGCTTCTCGAGGACGTTTCGGACGTGGTTCTTCACCGTGTTCTCGGAGATGTACAGCTCACCGGCGATGTCACGGTTGCTGAGGCCGCGCGCGACGAGTTTGAGCACCTCGAGCTCGCGTTCGGTCAGGCGGGGCGACAGTGAGCGTTGGCGGTCGTCGGCCTGTTGGGCGAGCACGTTGAACTCCGTGAAGAGCTTCGAGGCCATCGACGGCGAGACCAGGCTGTGGCCGGCGGCGACGGCGCGGACCGCGTCAGCGACCTCCGGGATCGCGACTTCCTTGAGGAGGTATCCGTTGACGCCCGCCTTCACGGCCTCGTAGAGGTCTTCCTCGAGGTCGGAGACGGTCAGCATGATCACCTTCGTCTCGGGGGTGACCGCACGGATCGTGCGGGCGGCTTCGATACCGCTCGCACGCGGCATCCGCACGTCCATGATGACGATGTCGGGTGTCAGCTCCCGGACGCGACTGATCGCCTCCACGCCGTCGGCGGCCTCACCCACCACTTCGATGTCGGGCTCGTCGCCGAGCACCCGGTCGAGCCCGCGCCGGAACAGCGCGTGATCATCGACGATCACCACCCGGATGGACCCGGAATGGTCGCCGGCGGCGTCGGCGTCGCCCGTCGCGGTCACCCGGTGGTCTCGATGAGTCCCAGGTCGCCGTCACGACGGCGATAGAGGAGGGCGGCGTGACCGTTCTCGGCGTTGGTGAAGAGGAAGAAGTCGTGGCCGAGGAGGTCCATCTGGAGTGCGGCTTCCTCGGGCGTCATCGGCTTGATCGCGAACTGCTTCGTCTTGACGATCCGGGGGCCCTCTTCCTCCTGGTCCTCGTCCTCGTCGTCGGGGATCAGGGCGGGTTCGCCGTCGCGGACGACGGCCTCCGGCAGAGGGGTGAGCCCGCGGCGGGCAGCGCCGCGCCGGGGGTGCGAACGCGCAACTCGCTTGTCCTTGATGCGCGCGACCTGGTGCTCGACCTTGTCGATCACGAGATCGAGCGCGGCCTCGGGCTCGCGGGCGGCCGCGTGCGCCTTCACGAAGTGGCGTTTCAGGTGCACCGTCACCTCACACACCTGGTTGTCGCCGGCTCGATGGTTTCGCAGCTCGGAGAAGTCGACCTCGATTCGGCCGGCGTCGTGAGTGAAGCGGTTGATCTTGGCCAGCTTCTCGCGTGCGATGCCCTGGAGCCGTGGAGGAACCCGCAGGTTCCTACCGCGCACGACGATGTCCATCCGCACCCCCGGGAGGCACACCTCCGGCGACGCGGCGAGTATACGAACGCCACGCCCACGAGGCTCGCTCATCGCCGATGCGCCATCCCCGAACGAGGGGGCTGGATTCGCGGGCCCCCCGAACCGCCGGGATTGCGCCGGACCGGCGAGCGCAGCGGGCGCGACCAAAGGCGGCGTCAGCCCTCGAGGTCGGCCAGGCCGTCGCAGAGCAGCCAGGCCGCGAGCTCGGCCGACACGGCGTCGACCGGGGGCTGGTACGTGCCGCTGGCGACCTGCTCCCGGAACGCACGCACGACCTCGCGGCGGGCGGGTGTCGCGGGCCGGTGATGCGCGGCCGCGCCCGCGGCAGCTTGAACCGCAGGGGTCGCCGTGGCTGTCGTGGTAGGGCGATCGGCCACGGCATTTCCCTTCTTCGATGCCTCCCGGTCACTTTCGGACGACGCGTCGTCGCGCTTGAGCGAAATTCTCACTCTGCGTGGTGCGGAACGCGCGCGGAAGGCGCGAACCCGGGCGCGTGCCGCGGCGTTCGCGCGGCGGTCGCGGCGACGACACGTTCGGCGCCGCCACCGCGCAACGCCCGCGCTGCGGCGGCCAGCGTGCCGCCCGTGGTCGCGACGTCGTCGACCAACAAGAGCCGCTTCGGTACCGCGGCGGCGACCGCGAACGCGGGCCCGGCGCGCCGGTCGGCCGACGGCAGGCCCGTCTGGGGCGGGCCAGGTCCGCGCCGGAGTGTGGCCACGACCGCGAGGCCGAGCGCGCGCGCCACCCGCCGGGCAAGCAGCTCGGCGTGGTCGAAGCCGCGGCGGCGGCGACGCGCCGGTGTGGTGGGCACCCAGGTCACGGCGTCGAGCGACTGCGACGGGCAAGCGGCAGCCACGGCCATCGCGACCGTGGCCGCCAACCATGGAAGCGCCGCCCGGGCCTGGCGGTACTTGACGCGTGCGACCAGCTCGCGGGCGACACCCTCGTAGGCGAAGACCGCCACCCATACGTCGACACCGGGAGGCGGCGGTGCGGTTGATGCGCGGCGCAGCCGCGCCGCGCACGCGTCGCACACGGGATCGGCCCGGGCCCCGCACCCCGGGCACACGGTCGGGAACACGGCGGCGGCGACAGCGCGTCCGAACATGGGCACGACCGTACCGACGCCCTGTGACACCCATCTCGGCGTCGCTCGTACGGCTGGCGTTGCCGGCGATGTCGAACGCCCGGAGGCTCAGTACCGGTAGTAGTCGGGCTTGAACGGGCCCTGTTGGGGAATGCCCAGGTATGCGGCCTGGTCCTCGGTGAGGGGCGTGAGCTTCACGCCGAGCTTGTCGAGGTGGAGCCGGGCCACCTCCTCGTCGAGGTGCTTGGGCAGCGTGTACACCTTCTTCTCGTAGAAGTCGGTGTGCCCGTAGAGCTCCATCTGCGCGATGACCTGGTTACTGAAGCTGTTCGACATCACGAAGCTCGGGTGGCCGGTGGCGCAGCCGAGGTTCAGGAGCCGGCCCTCGGCGAGCACGATGATCGCGTGGCCGTCGGGGAACACCCACTCGTCGGTCTGAGGCTTGATGTTGACGCGCTCGATTCCCTCGAACGCCGCCAAGCCGGCCATGTCGATCTCGCTGTCGAAGTGGCCGATGTTGCCGACGATGGCGTTGTGCTTCATCCGCGCCATGTGGTCGACGGTGATCACGTTGCAGTTCCCGGTCGCGGTCACGAACAGGTCGGCGGTCTCGACGACGTCGTCGACGGTCGTGACCTCGTAGCCCTCCATCGCCGCCTGGAGGGCGCAGATCGGGTCGATCTCGGTGATGACCACCCGGGCGCCCTGGCCCCGCAGCGACTGGGCGCAGCCCTTGCCGACGTCGCCGTAGCCGCAGACCACCACGAGCTTGCCCGCGATCATCACATCGGTTGCCCGGCAGATTCCGTCAACGAGCGAGTGGCGGCAGCCGTAGAGGTTGTCGAACTTCGACTTGGTCACCGAGTCGTTGACGTTGATCGCCGGGAACAGGAGCGTGCCCGCCTCCTGCATCTGGTACAGGCGGTGGACGCCGGTGGTCGTCTCTTCGGTGACACCCTTGACACCCTCGGCGACCCGGTGCCACCGGCGATTGTCTTCCTTCAGCACCCGGCCGAGCAGGCCGAGCACGACCGCGAACTCCTCGTTGTCGGCCGTCGCCGGATCGGGGACCTCACCGGCACGCTCGAACTCGACACCCTTGTGCAGCAGGAGCGTGGCGTCGCCGCCGTCGTCGAGGATCATGTTGGGACCCTCGCCGTCGGGCCACGCCAGCGCCTGGTCGGTGCACCACCAGTACTCCTCGAGCGTCTCGCCCTTCCAGGCGAACACGGGGACGCCGGCGGCGGCGATCGCGGCGGCAGCGTGGTCCTGGGTGGAGAAGATGTTGCACGACGCCCATCGCACCTGGGCACCGAGCGCGACGAGCGTCTCGATGAGCACGGCCGTCTGGATCGTCATGTGCAGCGAGCCGGTGATGCGGGCGCCGCTCAACGGCTGCTCGGCGCCGTAGCGCTCCCGCAGCGCCATGAGGCCGGGCATCTCGTGCTCGGCGAGGGCGATCTCCTTGCGTCCGAACTCGGCGAGCGAGAGATCGGCGACCTTGAAGTCGGTGTCGGTACGGGGTGTCGAAGCGGTCGTGGTCATCTGTCGTGACTCCTGACGGTCGGTCGCGGCCGCGTTGCGGCGCACGAAGC
Source organism: Acidimicrobiia bacterium (assembly GCA_050743385.1). GTDB lineage: Bacteria > Actinomycetota > Acidimicrobiia > IMCC26256 > JACDBD01 > JACDBD01. The sequence goes on along the minus strand of JBOGFJ010000062.1, from coordinate 5,388 downwards.
CTGTCGTTTGGAGTCGGCCCGGATCACCGGGTGACAGCCGCTCACGGCCCGACCTGATCCCATGATACTCAGGCCGGGCGGGAGAGTGCCTCCTTGAGCTGGCGGATGGCGTCGATCGGACCGGGGTCGACGTCGTGGTCGAGGGCGAGGTAGCAGCTGGCCCAGTCGCCCATGTACATGAGGTCGAGCACCTGGGCGAGGCGACCCTCCCCTGCCGCCTGCACCTCCAGCACCTGTACGAGGGTCTCCTCGATGATCTCCCGCGTGACGGCGAAGCGGCGCGCGAGCTGGGGGTGCTCGAAGCCGTGCCGCAGCTCGACGAGGGTGAACAGCTGCCGCGTCACGTCGCCGTGCTGGCCCCAGCCGCAGATCTCGTGGTGGTCGAGCTCGGGATACGCGCTCCAGAACGCGGGCGCCTTGGCGTTCTCGTTGACGTCGAACTTCCAGCGCATCGCGGCGACGGCGCCGAGCGCACCCCCGCCGTAGAAGAGCGGGATGGTGGTGCCGATCTTGCGGGCGACCTCCCGCGCCGGGTTGGCGTCGCCCTCCACCTCCGGGCGGCACTTGTCGCGCCGGGCAGCGAGCTGCTGCTGGGCCTCCACGAGCCACGTGTGTGCCGACGGCAGCACGCCGAGACGGAAGAGCACCACGAACAGCGGGGCCACCAGCGACCCCAACGCGGCCCGGGGCACCGGGATGTCGGCCGGACAGGGCACGTGGAGACCGCCGCGTTCGGCGGCCAGCTCGGCGAGCGCACCGCCGCGGCTGACCGCCACGATCCGCGCGCCGGCCTCGGCGGCGCCGCTGGCCATCTCGAGTGTCTCCTCGGTGTCGCCCGAGTACGACAGCGCGAAGGCGAGTGTGCGGGGCCCGACGAAGCGGGGCGTGCGGTACTGCTTGAGCACGACGACAGGGACAGGGAGCGACGCGTTGGCGACCGCAGCGAGCACGTCGCCGGCGATGCCCGAGCCACCCATGCCCAGCACCACGATGTTGTCGATGCCGTCGACGGGCCCGAGCCCGGTGACGTCGAGTGCGCCTGCGGCCTGGTGGGCGGCCGCGAGCTGCTCCGGGAGGCCGCGAACCGCCTCGAGGAAGCCGAGCGTGTCGGTCACGGCACCTCGAACGTCGGCTTGATCCCTTCGGCCTCGGCTTTGGCGGTGAGACGCTCGTCCTCGGAGTCGTCGACGGTCTCGGCCTCGTCGATGAGCATGATCGGGATGTCGTCGCGCACCGCATACCGCCGCTTCAAGCGCGGGTTGTAGAGCGTGTTCTCGTCTTCGAAGTAGAGCAACGGCCCCTTATCCTCGGGGCACGCGAGGATCTCGAGCAATTTCGCGTCCAATGCCATCGCGGTGATGCCTCCTCGCCTGGTCGCACTCGCTCGGCGGCAGGGTACCTGCCGTCGACCTACGGGCCGCTCGCCGCTCCCGCACAATGCGGGGTGCGCGCCGGCGGCTGGCCGGCGATGTTGTTCTACTCGCCCCGCACCAGGGCCAGCACCTCGGCGGTGTGCTCGTCGCAGGCGGCGCGGTCGGGTGCCTCGAGGTTCAGCCGCAGCAGCGGCTCCGTGTTACTGGGACGGAGGTTGAACCACCAGTCGCCGGCGTCGACGGTGAGCCCGTCGAGCCGGTCTTGGGCGGTGTCGCGGTAGGCCGCGGCGACCCGGTCGACGACACCGGCAGGGTCGTCGACGCGCGTGTTGATCTCTCCCGACGCGGCGTACCGCTCGAACGGCCGGCGCAGCTCCGACAGCGGCACGCCCGCGCGCGAGAGCTGCTCGAGCACGACCAGGGCGGCGATCAGCCCGGAGTCTGCGCGGTAGTTGTCGCGGAAGTAGTAGTGGCCGGAGTGCTCGCCACCGAAGATCGCGCCGGTCTCCGCCATCACCTGCTTGATGAAGGAGTGCCCCACCCGTGCGCGCACCGGCGCGCCCCCGTTCTCCCTGATGATCTCGGGAACCGCTTTGGAGCAGATGAGGTTGTGCACGATCGTCTCGCCGGGGTGGCGTTCGAGGATGCCCTTGGCCACGATGGCCGTCGTCAGCGACCCCGAGAGCCCCTCGGCCCGATCGTCGACGAGGAACACGCGGTCGGCGTCGCCGTCGAACGCGAGCCCGACGTCCGCGTCCGACTCGACGATCGCCTTCTGGAGGTCTTGGAGGTTCTCGGCCTGGATGGGATCGGCCGGGTGGTTCGGGAAGCTGCCGTCGAGCTCGGGGTAGAGGATCGACAGCGTGAACGGCAGCCCTTCGAACACCGCCGGCACGACCAGTCCGCCCATGCCGTTGGCCGTGTCGGCGACCACCCGCAGAGGGCGCAGCACAGACACGTCGACGAACGACCGGACGTGGTCGGCGAACTCGGGCAGCAGATCGCGGACCTCGACCTTTCCCAGCTCGGCGGCTCGCTCGAGCAATCCGCTCTCGACCGACGCCTTGATCTGGGTGAGCCCGGTCTCCACCCCGATGGGTGCGGCGCCGGCCCGGCACAGCTTGATGCCGCCGTACTCGGAGGGGTTGTGGCTCGCGGTGAACATGGCGGCGGGGGCGTCGAGGTAGCCGGAGGCGAACCAGCAGAGGTCGGTCGAGGCCAGCTCGAGGTCGACGACGTCGGCGCCGGCGCGGGTCGCGCCCTCGACGAATGCGCCCGCCAGCGGCTCCGACGAGGGGCGCATGTCGCGACCGACGATGACGCGCTCGGCACCGGTGAATGCGACGAAGGCGTTGCCGACACTGCGGGCGACCGCCTCGTCGAGCTGATCGGGATAGACGCCGCGCACGTCGTAGGCCTTGAAGATGGCGTCGAGGGAAGGCACGAGACCTCGGGGAGTACTCACCGCCCACCGGGCGGGAGGGTCATGGTACCGCCGGGGGCTCCTCCTCCCCGCCCGGCGTTTCGCCGTCGTCGCGGCGGCCGGGCCGCCACCACCACGCCAATCCGACGACGCCGACGACGCCGGCGAGGGTGCCGGCGCGCCCCAGCCATTCGGCCGTGGTGGTGCCGTACTCGAGGCGCACCTGCCTGCTCGTGGGCACGACGACCATGAGGTTGGGCGTGGCACGCCACGGTCCCTCGGCGCCCTCGGCGCGCCAGTTCGGGAAGTACGAGGCCTTGACGAGGACGGGCACACCGGTGCGCGACACCCGGAAGGAGACGGAGTCGTCGGTCTCCTCGATGTCGGTGACCCGCACCTCCGGAAGGGGCTCGCCGGTGCGCCCGCGAGCGTCTTCGACGTCGGCCCGCGGCCATTCCGCGGGCCCGCCGGCCACGAGGAACCGGTCGAGGGTGTTCGGGTCGCCGAACCAGGGCACGGCGACGTCGTCGCGCCAGGCCTCGGCGTCGACACCTTCGACGACCACCGGTTCCGACCCCAGGGCCTCGACCAGCGGGGCGTCGGCGACCTCGTAGAGGTTCCAGCCGAGCGGAGGACGGCCGTCGAGGTCGGGCACGCGGTCGACGAGCGTGAGGTCTTCGTGGGCATCGGCCCGCGCCTTCGCGTCGGCCGACTCGGCCGCGTAGTAGCGCACGCCCAGCAGCTGGAGGTAGCGCACCCCGAGGTCGAAGTCCTCGATCGTCTTGTACGGGAGCCCCCGCACCGGGTTCGACGCCTTGCCCGGGGCGGTGAGGGTCGCCACTGCGAGGAAGTGGTAGGGCGTCGTCGCCGACGCCTCGTAGTAGAGGCCCTCCATCGACGAGATTCGTCCCTCGGTCCAATACGGCAGCAGCATGAGCGCGAGCGGCGTTCCGTACGCGCCGATCGCCTCCGAGTCGGGCTCCCAGACGAGGCGCCCGGGCGGCAGCTCGCGCGCGCTGTCGATGAACGCCTGGTACTCGTCCGAGCTCTTGCCCGCCTGGGCAACCAGGTAGTCGGCCCGCTCGTAGCCCGTGTAGTTGTAGACGACCCAGAAATCGAGGAACGACCGCGTCCGGTGCAGCTGGAACAACACCGCCGACGCCAGCACCACCGACAGCGCGACCACGGTGATCGCCCGCACCATGCCGGCCGGAGGACCGCTGCGCTGCTCGGCGACTGGGCCGTCGTCGACTGGGCCGTCGTCGACCGCGGCGTCGTCGGCGCGGTCGTGCGTCGACGCCGACCCGACCCACCAGTCGTCGTCGACGGTGCGCACGGCCGCCCACGCGGCCCCTCGGACGAGGTCGGCGGCGCCGAGCCCCGCCAGCAGGAAGAGGCCGAGGTACCAGAACGGCAGGAAGCGCAGGTTCCACGCGGGCGTGTCGAACACGTCCCACGCGCGAAAGACCAGTCCCATGGCGGCCGTGAGCGCGACGAGCTCGAACGTCGACCAACGCCGGCGCAGCACGGCGGCCACCAGCGCCGCGCCGATCAGCGGGTAGAGGTACCAGAAGTAGGAGGGGAAGAGGTACGTGACGTACTGCCGGATCGTCTCGTACCCCATGTCGTTCGTGTAGCCGAGGGTCGCGAAGAGGGGAATCGTCCATACCGCGGTGACGAGAGCACCGACGCCGCCGATCGACACCGCGAGCCACCAGTTGCGAACCGGTCGGTGCGCGAGCCAGACGACGACCGCGCCGATCGCCGCGAACACCCCGACGACGAGGTGGCTGAGCACCGTCGCCGCCAGCAGCACCGCCGGCAGCCAGGCGCGGCGACGGTGGTCGAGCGCCCACGCGAGCGTACCGAGGAAGGCGAGCGCGAGCGCCAGCGCGATCGTGAAGGAGAACTCCCCCGCGAGGTTGCTGGCGAGGACTCCGCCCATGATGCGCTGGTTGCCGGCGACCGCCGTGGCCTCCGGGCTGCTCCCCGGCGCACCCTTGAAGAAGAGGAAGGCCGTCGCCGCCACCGCCATCGCCGCCGGCGCGGGTCGAGGAGCGCGCAGGCCGCGACCGAGGACGTACGCGCCCACCGGCAGCAGCACGGGCCCCAGTGCGGTGACGAGCTTGAACGCGACGTTGTAGGGCAGGGCGACGTCGAGGCCGACGATCAGCAGCGCCGGCAGCGGGAAGTAGAACTGGCCCGCCGCGAACCCGGCGTAGAAGTCGGGGGTCCAGCCGGCGAGGCGCCATTGCGGCAGCAGGTGGTCGCGGAGATACGCGGGCCACCACACGTGAGCGCCGGTGTCGCCGCCGGCGACGGTGGTGTCACGCAGCAGCAGATGAGGCTGCTGCTGGAAGAGCACGAAGAGGCAGCACGCGGCCAGCACCGCCAGACAGGCCCACGCTTCCGCCCGGTCGTACCAGGGACGCCCGAGAGTGGTCGCCGGGCTCGCCCGCACTTCGGGCGCGTCGATGACCGGCGTGGCAGCGCCCATGCCGCCAGCTTGGCAGGGTCGACGCGCCTCCCCGAGTCGCGTGGGCGGCTCCGGGCCGCCTTTCCTACCGCCAGGAGCGTGCGGGAGCGGCGAGC
>JBOGFJ010000061.1:0-8404 GCA_050743385.1 Acidimicrobiia bacterium | reverse complement strand
TGGCCAACCACGGGGCCCAGCTCGTGGTGCCGCTCTTGCTGTTCACGCCGCAACCGGTGGCGAGCATCGCCGGGGTGTTCATCGTGATCACCCAGGCCTGGCTCATCTGCTCGGGAAACTTCTCCTGGCTCAACGTGATCACGATGACACTGGCGATCTTCGCGTTCAGCGACAGCACGCTCGCCCTGGTGCTGCCGGTCGACACGCCCGCGCTGTCGTCACCACCCGGTTGGTACGACGCATTCGTCATCGCGGTCGCCGCGCTCGTGGCGCTCTTGAGCTACTGGCCGGTGCGCAACCTCGTCTCGCGGGGCCAGCGCATGAACTACAGCTTCAACCGCCTCCACTTCGTCGGCAGCTACGGCGCGTTCGGTCACATCACCAAGGAGCGCTACGAGGTGATCGTCGAGGGCACCGACGAGCCCGCGCTCACACCCGCCACCGCGTGGAAGGAGTACGAGTTCAAGGGCAAGCCGGGTGATCCGAAGCGGCGGCCGCCGCAGATCGCGCCCTATCACCTCCGTCTCGACTGGCTCATGTGGTTCGCGGCGCTCGGTACACCGGCGCAGCACCGGTGGTTCGAGCGGTTCGTCGTGAAGCTGCTCGAGAACGACAGGCCGACGTTGAAGCTGCTTCGCCACAACCCGTTCCCCGAGCGTCCGCCGACACACGTGCGGGCCCGGCTGTTCCATTACCGCTTCACGACTCGGGCCGAGAAGCGCAAGACGGGGGCGTACTGGGTCCGCGCTCCGGTCTCCGACTACCTGCGGCCCCGCCGCAACCCTGACCAGATCGCTACAGGTGCCGGTTGATGAGATCGGCGTAGGCGAGGGCACCGTCGCCGGTGAGGTGGACGCCGTCACCGACGAACCACTCGGGATGGGCGCCCGACGCCGACTTCCAGTCGACCAGCACCGCGTTGGGGTAGGTCGGGATGGCCGTGGCGAGGAGCTCGTTGACGGGGCCCTCCCACGGCCGGGGCACGTTCGAGTTGAGCACCAGGACGCGCGGCACACCCGCCAGCCGTTGCATCAGCGCGTCGAACTGCTCGGGGCGGATGATGCCGTTGGTGCCCAGGTGGACGACCACCCGGTCACCGAGCTGGCCCGCGGCCGCCAGCAGGCCGGCGACGTCGACGGCGTCGCCGAACTGCCGGCTCACCGCCGCGTCGAGCTGGAGCTTGTCGCCGAACACGAACCGCAGCGCCCCCTGGGATCCGAGCATCACCGAGTCTCCGATCGCGGTGATGCGGGTGATGGGCACCGGGGCGGGCGCGGGTGCGGCTTCGGGCGCCGGTGGCGCGGTGGTCGCCGGTGCCGTCGACGTCGGTGCCGTGGTCGTGTCGGCGGTGTCGGGGGTCGTGGTCGGCGGAACCGTGGTGGTGACCTCGATGCTCACCGCCTCGGAGGAGAAGCCGGGGGGATCGGGCGCGGGCTGGGCCACCGCCAGGCCGAGTCCCAGCACCACCACCGCGACGACAGCGCTGAGGGTCGCCAGGCGTACCCGCCGCACCAGTGCCTTGCGGTGGGCGGCCGGTGCCCGCCGGAGCGACTCGAGCCACCGGCCGAGCGCGCCCTGACGGATCGGGGCCTCGACGAAGCGATACGACAGCGCAGCGAGGCTCACCGTGATCCCGACCCGCAACGCGAGCAGTGGCGCGCCGCGCACGGGCACGTCGAGCTCGGGCCGGGTGATCTGGTAGACGGGCCAGTGCCACAGGTAGATGCCGTACGAGCGGATCCCGATCCAGCGGATAGGACCGTTGCCGAGCACCAGCGGCATCAGCCGTGCCGCGGGATGGACGGCCACTCCCACGAGGACCGTGACCATCAGGCCGAACGCGAAGTACCCGCCGTGATAGAGGCCGGTGTCGAACTCGCTGACGTTCTGGAAGCACCACAGCAGACCGCCGAGCCCGGCGAGCCCGACGAGATCGAGCAGCAGCGGTGCGTGCTTGCCGGTCTTCGTGGTGAGCCGCCAGGCCGGCCACACGAACGCGAGGGCAGCGCCGAGCAGCAGCCCGCTGGCGTGGGTGTCGGTGCCGTAGAACACGCGTGAAGGATCGGCGGTCGGGTCGTAGAGGAGAGCCATCAGAAGCGTCGACGCACCCGCGGCCGCGACCACACCGAACACCAGCCGGCGCCGGCGCCGGCCGAACAGGGCGAACCCCCCCGCCAGCAGCAACGGCCACAGCAGGTAGAACTGCTCCTCGACCGCCAACGACCACAGGTGCTGCACCATCGAGGGGCGCCCGATGGTCTGGAAGTACGACTGGTCGCCGAAGATCAGGTGCCAGTTGGTGACGTAGCCGAGCGACGCCAGCGCGTCGGTGCGCAACCGCGCCGCCTCGTCCGGCAGGAACAGCGCGGTGTACGCGCACGTGATCCCGAGGACGAGGAAGAGCGCCGGCAGCAGGCGCCGAGCCCGCCGGATCCAGAAGTTGCGCAGGTCGATGCGCCCGGCGTTCCGGTGGCCCGAGACGAGGACGCACGTGATGAGGTAGCCGCTCAGGACGAAGAAGACGTCGACGCCGAGGAACCCGCCCCGGAACATCCGCAGGTCGTACGAGTGGTACAGCAGGACCGCCAGCACCGCGACCGCCCGCAGGCCGTCCAGCGCGGGCAGGTACCCGAGGCGGACGGGGGAGTGGCCGGGCGCGCTCCACGAGATGGTCGGGGCCGGCGCCGACATAGGCGGCTCATGTTCGCGCGGTCACCCACACCTCACCAACCACATGGGCCACAAAAGGGCGCTATCGGGCGCCGGGACTACTCGGTCTTGCGGAAGCTCCGCACCGCGATCGCGAGCATCGCGGTCCCGAGGGTCACGACGATCACGACCTCGAGCCAGATGGGCACCACCCAGTCGCCCCAGGTGAGCGGAGAGGCATCGGAACCGAGCATGACGCGCCGGATCGGGTCGACGCCGTAGGTGGCCGGGTTGAGGCGGGTGAGCACGGTGAGCCAGGTCGGCAGTCCCTCGGTGGGGAAGATCGCGCCCGAGAGGAAGAGCATCGGGTTGACGACGAGCGTCATCACCATCTGGAAGCCCTCCATCCGCTGCATGCGGCTGGCGATGACGATGCCGAATGCGTTGAGCGCGAACGCCAGGAGCAGCAGCAGGCCGAACATCGCCACGAACTCGGGCGGGCTCAGGGTCACTCCGACGAGCGGGGCCGCGAGCAGCAGGATCAGGCCCTGTACCACCGCGATCGAGCCGCCGCCCACCGCCTTGCCGAGCACGAGCGCCGTCCGGGACACCGGAGCGACGAGCATCTCGCGGAGGAATCCGAACTCCCGGTCCCACACGATCGAGATCGCCGAGAACAGGCTGGAGAAGAGGATCGACATCGCGATCACGCCGGGGAAGATGAACTCCTGGTAGTCGACGCCCCCCGTGGTGCGGCCGCCCACCAGCGGGTCGATGCCGGCGCCGAGCACGAACAGGAAGAGCAACGGCTGGGCGAGCCCGCTGATGATTCGGCTCGGCATCCGGAAGAAGCGGATCATCTCCCGCTGCCACACCATCGCGATCGTCCCGAGGTTGCGGACGATGCGACCCTCGCGGTGCGGCCGCGGCGCGACGACGTCGGGAGCAACGGGCGCGGGCACGGCGGGCGCGGCCCGGTCGGTCGTTGCCATCCTTATTGCTCCGCTCGCTGCGGCGCAGGATACGTGCGCCGCGGCCGCTCGCTCCGCGTGCTCGTGACGTCAATCGCCTGCATCACTTGCGGAACGCCCGGACCATGGGGTTCGCGGCCATCTGCTGCGTCGCACCGGCCTCGGCGTCACGCATCTCGCGGCCCGTGTACTCGATGAACACGTCGTCGAGGCTGGGCCGGCGCACGTTGATCGCATGCACGCCGACGGTGAGGTGGTCGAAGAGACGGGGCACGAACGCCTCGCCGTCGTCCACCCGCAGACGCAACCCGTCTTCGAGCACCTCGCCCTCGACACCGAGACCGCGGGCGATCTCGGCGCGGGCGGTCGCATTGTCTGCAGTGTCGAGGGTCACACAGTCTTTCCCGACGGACGCCTTGAGCGCGCTCGGCGAATCGATGGCGACGATGCGCCCTTGGTCGATGATCGCGATGCGGTCGCAGCGCTCGGCCTCGTCCATGTAGTGCGTCGTGAGGAACATGGTCGTCGCCTCGCGGGTACGGAGCTCGTCGACGTACTCCCAGATGTGGGTGCGGGTCTGGGGATCGAGGCCGATGGTCGGCTCGTCGAGGAACAACACACGCGGGGTGTGCAGCAGGCCGCGCGCGATCTCGAGCCGCCGCTTCATGCCGCCGGAGTAGAGGCGCACCTGCTGGTCGGCCCAGTCGGTCAGTCCGACCATGTCGAGCAACGGCTGCATCCGCATCTTGGTCTCCCCGCGTGGGAGGCCGTAGAGGCGGCCGTGGAAACGAAGGTTCTCGGCGCCGGTCAGGTAGTCGTCGAGCGTGATCTCCTGGAAGACGAGCCCGATGGTCGACCGCACGCCGGTCGGGTCGGCGGCGACGTCGTGGCCGGCAACGCGCGCGCTGCCGCCGCTCGGGTGCAGGAGCGTGCAGAGAATGGAGATGGTGGTGGTCTTGCCGGCGCCGTTGGGCCCGAGAAACCCGAACAGCTCACCCGGCTCGACGTCGAAGGAGATGCCGTCGACGGCCGTGAACTCGCCGAACCGCTTCACGAGGCCGTCGACCGCGACGGCGACACCGTTCCCAACAGCCACGGGCGCATGATCCCACCCTCAGCCGCGGGGCACACTTCGAGGGAAAACCGGGCGCGAGCGCCGGACAGGAGGACCTGACAGGAGGAGTGCAGATGAAGGAGAAGGGCGAGACGAGCGTGTGGACGGTGGAAGTGATCCTGGAGGAGACCACCGACGAGACCGAGGCCAAGGCGATGCTCACCGCCGGTGACGTCCGTGTCAGCGGATGGGGCCGGGCGAGGCGCAACCCCGCCGACCCCGAGGTCCCCAAGGTCGGTGAGGAGCTCGCCACCGCACGAGCCCTCAACGATCTGTCACACAAGCTGCTCGAAGCGGCCGCGCACGAGATCGAGGAGTTCAGCGGAGGGCGGGTCAACGTCCACGAGTAGCTTCGACGGCGAGTGACCGACTTCAACTTCGCCGCCGTCTGGCACGGCCTCGCACGCGAGGTTCCCGGGCGCGCCGCGCTCGTATGCGGCGAGCGCAGGCTGAGCTTCGGCGAGCTCGACGACCGGGCCCGCCGCCTCGCGTCGCACCTCGATCGGGAGGTCGGACTCGAGCCCGGCGACAAGGTCGCGATCGACCTGTACAACCGCACCGAGTATCTCGAGACCTTCTTCGCCGCGCTCAAGCTCGGGTGCGCGCCCGTCAACGTGAACTACCGCTACCTCGCCGACGAGGTGCACTACGTGCTCGACAACTCCGACGCCCGGGCGATCGTGCACGGACCCGAGCAAGCTGACACCGTTGCCGAGGCCGTCGGTCGGTTCAAACGGGGTCAGCGCGCCGCGACCCTCGAGACGGGGGATCCCTACGAGCACGCCCTGGCCGCCGCTCCCCCGGCGCGGGCGTGGGAGCCGACACGCATCCCCGCGGGCGATGACCTCATCCTCCTCTACACCGGAGGCACGACCGGGATGCCCAAAGGCGTCATGTGGCGCAACGACGACCTCTACGTCGCGCTCTGGCAGATGGGACGACCCGGCACCGAGCCGCCCGACCCGGTCGCAGCGGCGGCCGCGGGCAAGCGCGCCGGCACGTGCCTGCCCGCGTGCCCGCTGATGCACGGCACCGGCCTGTTCATCTCGCTCTCCACGCTCGCGGGCGGCGGCACGGTCGTGCTCCTCGACACGCCGAGCCTCGACCCGGCGGAGGTCTGGGGCGCGGTCGAGGCCGAGGGGGTGAGCGTCCTCACGATCGTCGGCGACGTGTTCGCCCGCCCGCTGCTCGCCGCGCTCGATGCCGATTCGGCGCGCTGGGACCTGTCGGGGCTGCGCGCCATCACCAGCTCCGGCGTCACCTGGAGCCCGGAGACGAAGGAGGGTCTGCTGCACCACCTTCCCCACGTGACGCTCATCGACTCGCTCGGCGCGTCCGAGGGGATCGCGTCGCGTACCGCGTCGACGGCCGACGACACGATCCGACCGGCGCGCTTCGCCGTGAACGACAGGGTGAAGGTGCTCGACGAGCACACCGGTCGCGAGGTCACACCCGGCTCCGAGGAGATCGGGCTCCTCGCCGTGGGCGGGCGCGTCCCGCTCGGCTACTGGAAAGACCCGGAGAAGACCGCCGAGACCTTCCGCTCCGTCGACGGGCGCCGTTACTCGGTTCCCGGTGACTATGCGTCGGTCGACGTCGACGGGACGATCCAGCTGCTCGGTCGGGGCTCGGCGTGCATCAACACCGGTGGTGAGAAGGTGTACCCGGAGGAGGTCGAGCTCCTCCTGCGCCGGCACCCGAGTGTGTTCGACTGCGTGGTGGTGGGCGTGCCCGACGAGCGCTTCGGCGAGATCGTCGTCGCGCTCGTGCAGGCGACCGACGGCCACGAGCTCGAAGAGGCCGAGCTCGACGCCTTCTGCCGGAGCCGCAGCGCCGGGTACAAGAAGCCGAAGCGATTCCTCCTCGTCGCCGACCTGCGGCGTTCGGCCGCGGGGAAAGCCGACTACCGGTACCTGCGCGCCCTCGCAGCCGAGATGACCTAGACCCCGGCGGGCGCGCCATGCGGGTTGACCGCGTCGGCCGGGTGGCGAGTCGAGCGGACGCTGCGGTCGCGGCCGCCGGCCTTCGCCTCGTAGAGCGCGGCGTCGGCCGCGGCCACCAGGCGACTGCCGTCGTCGGCGTTTTCGGGCATCGACGCCGCTCCTACGCTGACGCTCACGTGGGCCGTCATCCCTGCCGCCACGGCCGCGCGCAGGCGCTCGGCAACCGAGAGCGAGTCGGGACCGGAGCAGTCGGGCAGGAGCACGACGAACTCGTCGCCGCCGTAGCGGGCAGGCAAGTCGCTCGCCTTCGTGTTGTCGGTGAGCGCGCGGCCGACCGCGCGCAACACGGAGTCGCCCCCCTGGTGGCCGAGGGTGTCGTTGATGTCCTTGAAGTGGTCGACGTCGAGCACGACCAGCGACAGCGGCGATCCCCTCCGTTGTGCGCGGGCGACCTCTCGCTCCAGGCTCTCCTCGAACAAGCGGCGGTTCGGTAGCCCGGTGAGACCGTCGCGGGTGGCGAGCCGCTCGACCTCGCTGAGCAACCACGTGTTGCGCAACGACAGCGCGCAGTGCGAGACGGCCTGGGCCAGCGTGTCCACCGTGAGCGCGGGGATACGGTTGCCTCCCCGCCCCCCCCATTCGGCAACGACCATCCCCAGTGGCTCCCCTTCGACCACCAGCGGCGCAATGATGAAGTTCGTCGCACCCGGGAGCAACGCCTCGACGAGCGGCGTTTGCTCCGTGCTCCGCACGAGCACGGGCTCCTCGGCTAGCCATGCCCGGCCGACGAGCGGACCCGCCTCGACGCCGCATTCGTACAGCACGCGGTGCTGCCCATCGTCGACGACACCCCACCAGCCGACCGGATGCGGGATGAAGACGGCGGCGCGGCTGAAGCGCAGGCGCTCACGCGCGTGCATGGTGATCAGAAACGCGATGTCTTCGGGCTCGCCCGCGCGCTCGAGCTCGGCGCTGAACTCCACCAAGCCGCGCAGGTCGCCCCGGCTCCGGCGCAGCGCCTGCTCGTTGACCGAGGAGAAGGCCGCCGCGCCGATGGCGAACACCAGGAAGGCCACCGCCATCACGACGGCGTCGCGGTCGCCGCCGGGCGAGTCGATGCCGGCGATGCGCGCCGCCGCGGCCGCGTGGCCCGCGAAGAGGAGGAGCACATACCAGACCGCGATCTTCAGACCCGTGCGGTAGGAGACGAGCAGCGTGACCGCCATCACCTGGAGGAACACGAGGAACAGCAGGGGGCTGTCGTACCCGCCGGTGAGGGCCACCGCGACGGCGAGGAACACGCCGTCGAGGAGCAGCGTCGCCGAGACCGCGCCGAGACCGCGCCGGCGAGCCCGGCGCCGGACGATCTCGACCACGCCGGTGATGCCGACGTAGGCGATCACGATCGGAGCGAGCCGCCGCTGCGGATCACCCATGACCGCGCTCACGATCAACACGGCCAGCGCGACCAGGTACCGGACGAGCTGCAGCACAGTCAGCCGGTCGGCCAACGGGACGAGCTCGTCACCGTCGTGCACCCTCATCGGAACTCCAACACATCGGGGTCGACGGGCGCGGACGCGAGCTTGGCCTCGCGGCGGTCGAGGCGACCCTGCACGGCCAGGAACGCGACCACCGCCACCGTGAGCACGAACAGCGGCGTGAACGTGCGGGCCGCTTCGGCAACCGCCGCCGTCCGATCGGGGCTCTCGGCGGCGGGCGCCGGC
>JBOGFJ010000060.1:0-7431 GCA_050743385.1 Acidimicrobiia bacterium | reverse complement strand
GCTCTGCGCACGCCTTGACTGCGGGGTCGTCGGCGAGCACACCGGGATCGCTCCCGTCGAGGACGGGCACGAGCGCCTCGAGCGCGGCGGTGAAGCGCGCCGCCAGATCGTCCATCGACATGCCCATCACCGCGAAGTCGACCGGCAGCGCGCCGGCGGCGACGCCGATCCCGACGCGTCCGGGGAACCGCGCCGCGAGCCACGCGACCTCTTCCGCGACCAGCGCCGGTGGGCGCAACGGCAAGAGCAGTGGGCACGGCGCCGCCCATCCGTCGGTCATCGCCTCCAGGCACCATCCCGCGGCCTGGAGCGGGTTCGGGAGGTAGCCGGCGAAGCCACCGTGGTGCTCGCTCGTCATCACGCCGTCGAAGCCGGCACCGGCGCCGAGCGCCGCCTGCTCCCGCAACTCGTCGACGATCGCGGGCGGCAGAAGGTCGTCGTGCGGATAGAGCCGCAGCGACACCGACCCCGGCGCGAGCGGCGCCGTGACGCTCACGTACGCGTGTCGTCGAGTCCGTGCGGGAGCTCGATCGGCGGATTGGGCAGCTGCTCGACGCCGCGCTCGGCGAGGAACCGCTCGTAGCCGCCGGGGTCGGCCGGGAACGACCGGGGATCGCCCATCATCACCTCGAAGAGCGTGACGCCCTCGGGACCGGCGACGAACGGCCCGAAGGTGTCGCCCCGGTCGAGGGCGATGTGCGTCCCCGCGGGGCAGTGGGCGTCACCGCACGTCATCTCGCCCTCCATCACGAAGACCACGTGGTCGCTGTTGTGACCGTGGGGCTGCACGATCATCCCCGGGTCCCAGCGGGCGTAGAGCGAGAGGTAGCGGTCGGAGAACTCGAGCCACTTCTCCCGTACCGAGGCGGTGCGCTCGCCGTGGCGCTGGCGGCGGACCTCCTGCCAGGTGATGTCGTCGAGATGGGTGATGCGCGGGCCATCCGCCATGGCACTCACCTCCGAGGTCGGCCTTGCCTAGCACACGCTTCCCGACGCCACGAGACCGTACGATCCGCTCGTGGTCTTCGTCCGAGGCGCCGAGCTCGCGATCACCGACATCGGAGACGGGCCCGCGGTGCTCTACGGCCACGGGCTGAGCTCGAGCCGGGCGCAGGACGCAGCCAGCCGGATGTTCGACTGGGAGCGCCTCGCCTCCCGCCGCCGCGTCGTGCGCTGGGACGCGCGTGGGCACGGCGACTCCAGCGGCACCGGGGGATCGGACAGCTACCGGTGGGACAACCTCGGACAAGATCTGCTGGCGCTGGCCGACGCGCTGAGGATCGATCGGTTCACGGCGGGCGGCGTGTCGATGGGCGCGGCGACCGCGCTGCACGCTGCCGTCGCCGCTCCCGACCGGGTGGCGGCGCTGGTGCTCGTGCTCGCACCAACTGCGTACGAGACCCGCGCTGCCCAGGGCGACCTGTACGAGGCCGGTGCCGACATCGTCGAGACGCGCGGTATGGACGCTTACGTCGAGCTGCTGCGCACCTCACCCGTGCCCGAAATCCTCGAGGAGCTCGCCGACCTGTACCGGCAGGTGCCGGCGGTGTCCGAGCCGCTCCTTCCCGCGGTCCTGCGCGGCGCGGCTGCGAGCGACCTTCCCGACCCCGTCGACGTACGGGGCATCACCGCCCCGACGCTCCTGCTCGCCTGGGAGACGGACCCCGGCCACCCCGTCTCGACCGCGGAGCGGTTGGCGGAGCTGCTCCCCGACACCGAGCTGTACGTCGCACGGGAGCTGCGCGACCTGGCGTCGTGGACGGACCGGCTCGAGGCGTTCCTCGACGCTCGGACGTGAGCTACGGGTGCTCCACCACCCGGCGCGCCAGGCCGGGATAGACCAGCACCAGGCCGTCGGGATCGAGCTCGAGCTCGGCGGTAAAGCCGGCGAACCGTCCCCGGTCGACGAAGCGGACCACGGCGGCCGATTTCCCCCGCCGAACATGCTCGTAGCGCTGCCCCGAAGCGAAAACCTCGAGGGCGGGCACCGATACCCATGCCATCACGAAGTCGGCCGCGCCGGCGTGCTCGTGCAGGGCGTGCCGGCGCACGGGCATGAGGTTGGTGAGCGGCGAGACCCCGAGGTCGCAGTCGCGGGCCTCGCCCAGGATCTCGGCGTCGCCTCCCGGAGCCGGCAGGTCGACATGACCCTCGTGCTCGGCGACGCACCGCCACCCGCCGTCACCGTCGTGTGTCAGCTCGACCCGGCGTGACCAGCCGGTCCCCCCGGCCCGAACCTCGAACCGGCGGGTGACGAACCGCTCGGGCGCGTCGAGCTCGTAGTCGACGCGATACGGGATCGGATCTGCCCCCACCTGCGTGCCCGTGGCCCGGACGCCATCGGCGGTCAGATCGATCCACGCCGCTTCGGTGCGCCACTCGTCGAGCCCGTTCCAGAGGATCAGTTGCGGAGTCACAAGGTCATGAAGCGGCCGCCGTCGACCGGCAGGGTCTGGCCCGTGACGTAGCCGGCGCCCGCGCCGGCCAGGAACACCACGACGGGGCCGATGTCGACCTCGGCATCGCCCAGGCGGCCCATCGGCACCCGCGCGGCCAGGCGGTCGGCGAGCGCGGGGTCCTCCCGGATGGCGTGCACCATCGCCGGCGTCTGCGCGAGCGGCGAGAGCAGGTTGACCGTCACCCCGAGCGGTGCCCATTCGCGCGCCAGGCTCTTGGCGAACCCCCGCAAGGCCCCCTTCACCGCGCCGTAGAGCGGCAACGTCGCGCTCCCCTCCATCCCCGCAGGCGACGTCATGAGGATGAGCGTGCCGGCGCGTTCGCACAGTGCCGGCAGTGCCGCTCGTGCACAGTGGTACGCCCCTCGCAGCGACACCGCCGCGTGGTCGTCCCAGAGCTCGGCGTCGACGTCTTCGAGCCGCGCCGGCTGGCTCGAGCGGCGGCTGGTCGCGTTGTGGATCATCGCGTCGAGCCCGCCGCCCCCCTCGACCGCCGCCGCGACCACCTCGTCGACATCGGCGGCGACGGTCACGTCGCCGCGCACCCACTCGGCCGCGCCGCCAGCGTGCTCGATCAAACCGACCGTCTGCGCGCCGTTGTCGCGGCGGGCCATCACGACGACGTGGGCGCCGGCAGCTCCGCACGCCAGCGCGATCCCCCGCCCGACACCGTCGCCGGCACCGGTGATCGCGACCGTGCGCCCGGCGAGCGCGCCCGCAGCGGTCACGGGGTCATCAGCGTTCCGCCGTCGACGACGACCGTTGTACCCGTCACGAACGCGTCGCCGACGAGCATCGCGACCACCGGCGCGACGTCGGTGCGAGCATCGGGGAAGCGACCGAACGCGGGCACCGCCACATCGGGGCCGCTGGCTGTGCCCACGAGCTCGACGGGCGGTGCTACGCAGTTGACCGCGATCTGCTGCCCTCCCCACTGGCGAGCGGCCGTCTTCGCCAGCGCCCGCATCCCCTCGACGGCGGTCGCGTACGGCACCAGATGCGCGCCGCCCGTCAGCCCGACGGTGGGAGTGACGACGACGATCCGCCCGCCGCGCGGTCGGAGCGCGTCGTGCGCGGCCTGGAAGCACCACAGAGCGGTACGGAGCACGGCCTCGCAGCGTGCATCCCACGACGGAGGGTCGGTGTCGACGAGTGGGGCGGCCACGAGTGCGTTCGGATCGACGAGGGCGTGCACCACCGCATCGAGGGCGCCGACCGTCGCCGTGCCTTCGGCGAACACACGGCCGGCATCGGCGCGAGATCCGATCGGCCCGTCGGTCACCGCCACTGTCGCGCCCGCATCGCCGAGACCGAGCGCGATCGACTCCCCGATGCCGCTCCCGCCGCCCGTGACGAGGACGACCCGGCCGGCAACCACGAGCGCATGGTAACGACGGGTCCTGTCCCCCGATGCGTACCAAGCACGCGCTTGGTACGCTCCGCCGACCAGTGCTCCTGACCCGGGAGGGGGAGGTCGTGGAGGCTCTCATCAGGCGACCGGCGCGTTTGGCCGTACTCACGGGGCTCGCGCTCGTCGCGGCCATGCTGCCGGCGGCGACGGCGGGATCAGCACCATCCGCGCCCGCGCAGGAGGCGCCCGAGGTCGAGCCGTGCGGCGAGGGCGACGCTTCCGGTGCGACCGATGTCGGCGTTACCGACACTTCCATCACCATCGCGACCATCCAGGACGTCGGCGGCGACCTCCGGCCCGGTCTGCGCGAGGACAACCAGCAGGCGATGGAGGCCTTCGTCAGGTACTGCAACAAGCAGGGCGGCATCAACGGGCGCAAGCTCGAGCTCAACAAGTACGACTCCGCCCTCCTCGAGGCGCTCGACGCCTACGAGCAGGCGTGCGCCGAGGACAACTTCGCCATCGTCGGCGAGGGCGTCATCTTCGACGACGCCGGCCTCGAGGTCATCGAGGAGTGCGGGATCCCGACGATTCCGGCGTTCTCGACCTCGCCCGCGCGCCAGCTGTCGGAGCTCACGTACGAACCGGCGCCCAGCCCTCCCGACCGCATCTTCACCGGTCGCTTCGAGTGGTTGAAGGAGGAGTTCCCGGGCGTGGAGGAACGCGCCGCGATGCTGTGCCCGAGCACGACGATCACCCAGTACTCGTGTGACCGGCAGGTGTTCGCAGCCGAGGAGGCGGGCTTCGAGTTCGTCTACCAGGGCGAGACCGAGATCAACGTCGCCAACTGGGGGCCCTTCGTCGACCAGCTGCGCCAGAACGACGTCACCTACCTCGGGATGGTGGCCGACGAGACCAACTGGGCGGGGCTCCAGCGCGAGCTGCACGCCCAGGGCCTCGACATCGAGGTGGTCGACTCCGGCGCCGGCATCTACAGCGAGGAGTACCTCGATCAAGCCGGGCCGGCAGCCGACGACACGCTCGTCAGCCTGGGCGTCACGCCGCTCGACGAGGCGAAGCGGGTCCGCGAGCTGCGGCGTTACACGAGGTGGGTGGAGCGGGTCGACGGCGAGCCGAGCGCGCTCGGCATCATGGGATGGTCGGCGGGCCTGCTGTTCGCCACCGCGGTGCAGTCGCTCGGGAGCGACGTCACCCGCGCCGGCCTCGTCACCGCCCTCCAAAACATCCACGAGTGGGACGCCAACGGCCTCCATGCCGTCGCCGACCCGGGCGGAAAGGAGCCGACCGGCTGCTTCGCGCAGCTCCAGGTGAACGACGGCGAGTTCGAGCGGATCTTCCCGAAGCGGGGGTTCGAGTGCCGGCCCAACGACATCGTGGACGTGCCCGAGGAGTTGCAGTCGTAGGAGGGGCGAGCCGGTGGACACCCTGCTCCGGCTGACGATCTTCGGACTCGCCACCGGAGCGATCTACGCGGTCGCGGCCAGCGGCCTCGTGCTCACCTACGCGACCTCGGGCATCTTCAACTTCGCGCACGGGGCGCTGGCGATGATGTCGGCGTTCATGTACTGGGAGCTGCGCTTCAACCGCGGCCTCTCGACGCCGATCGCGCTCGTGCTCGTCCTCCTCGTGTTCGCGCCACTCATGGGGGTGCTGGTCGAACGGCTGCTGATCCGGCGCCTGCGCGGCACCTCCCTGGCCGCGAGCCTCGTGGCCACGGTGGGTCTCCTCGCCGCGCTCATCGGCATCTCCCGGGAGATCTGGGAGCCGTCCACCCGGATCATCCGGCCGTTCTTCGACCCCGAGGGGTTCTGGGTCGCGGGCGTGTTCGTCTCGTGGCACCGCGCCATCACCCTCATCGCGGCCGTCGCGGTGGCGATCGGCCTGCGCCTGCTGCTGCACCACACTCGGGTCGGCATCAGCATGCGGGCCCTCGTCGACGATCCCGAGTTGCTCGCGCTCAGCGGGGCGGGGCCGGAGCGCGCCAGCATGCTCTCGTGGGCGATCGGCGCCTCGCTCGCCGGGCTCGCGGGGATACTGATCTCGGCGCTCCTCACCCTCGACGCGGTGATCCTCACGCTCCTGCTCGTCAACGCGTACGCCGCCGCGGTGGTCGGGCGATTGCGGAGCCTGCCCCTCACCTTCGTCGGCGCCATGCTCCTCGGGCTGCTCCAGTCGTACGCGGTGCAGTACGTGCCCAAGGTGTTCGCCGACGACGTGCTGCCCGACTGGCTCACGGGGCTCTACGACGGCATCCCGGTGCTGATGCTCTTCATCGTGCTGCTCCTGCTGCCGCAAGCCCGGATCGCGACGTCGTCGATCGCACAACGGTTCCGGCCCGTTCGAGTGCCGTCGCTCTCGCGGTCGCTCGTGGCCGGGGCTCTGGTGGTCGCGGCGGCGTTCGTGGTGTCGGGCATGCTGTCGAACCTCGACGTCAAACGCGTCGGTGCGGGCATCGGTATCGGGATCATCGTGCTGTCGCTGGTGCCGCTCACCGGCTACGGCGGGCATGTGTCGCTGTGCCAGCTCACATTCGCCGGCGTGGGCGCGGTGTGTGTCTACAAGTTCGGCGAAGGCGGGTCACCGCTCGGGTGGGTCCTCGCCATCGTCGTTCCCGCCGCGGTGGGCGCGCTGATCGCGCTCCCGGCGTTGCGGCTCCAGGGGCTGTACCTGGCGCTGAGCACACTCGCGTTCGCGGTGTTCATGGACAAGATGGTGTTCCCGTCGGAGAACTTCTTCTACATCGGCACGGCCCGGATCGATCGCCTCGACCTGCCGGGCATCCCCCTCGAGAGCAACCGGGCGTGGTTCGTGTTGCTCGCGGTCGCGTACGCGCTCCTCGCGGTGATCGTGCTCGCGATCCGGCGGGCACCGTTCGGCCGCCAGCTGATCGCGACCCGCGACAGCCCGGCGGCGTGCGCAACCCTCGGCCTCGGCCTGACCCGCACCAAGTTCCTCGTGTTCTCGCTCTCGGCCGGGATGGCCGGCCTCGGCGGCGCCCTCTGGGCCGGGCTCAGGGAGGGAGTCACCGCCCAGAGCTTCACGATGCAGGCCGGCCTCGTCATCCTGCTCCTCGCCATGATCGGAGGCATCGAGACCGCCAGCGGCCCGCTCCTCGCGGGGCTGGTGTTCGCGTGGGCCGACGTGCTCGCCGCCGACTACCCCGCGCTCGAGCTGCTGCCAACGGCCGGCATCGCCGTCGTCGCCATCGCGCTGGCGTTCCACCCCGACGGCGTGTTCATCGAGAGCGGGCGCCGGCTCCGCCGCCTCTTCGGGCGCGGGGAGCCCGCCCCCGTGCTCCCGGCGCGGTTGTCGCTCGGGTGGGAAGGGCCGGCTCCCCCGCCTCCCGGTCCCGCTGTCCCGAGGGAGGAGGTTCCGACTCGTGTCGCTCCTCGAGGTTGACAGCATCTCGGTTCGCTTCGGCGGGCTGATGGCGCTGTCGGACGTGTCGCTTCACGCCGACGCCGACCGGGTGACGGGGCTGATCGGCCCGAACGGCGCCGGCAAGACCACGCTCTTCAACACCGTCTGCGGTCTCCAACCCGCCCGGACCGGGCGCCTGCGCCTCGACGGGAAGGACGTCACGCGCCTCGCGCCGCACAAGCG
>JBOGFJ010000059.1:0-8335 GCA_050743385.1 Acidimicrobiia bacterium | reverse complement strand
ATCTCGATCTCCGGCTACCACATGCAAGAGGCGGGCGCCACGGCGGTGCAGGAGCTCGCGTTCACGATCGCCGACGGGCTCGAGTACGTGCGCGTCGCTACCGCCCGCGGTCTCGACGTCGACGCCTTCGCCGGTCGGCTGTCCTTCTTCTTCGCCATCGGCATGAACTTCTTCATGGAGATCGCCAAGCTGCGCGCCGCCCGGCTCCTGTGGACGCGCGTGATGCGCGGGTTCGAGCCCCAGAAGCCTGGATCCTCGATGCTGCGCACCCACTGCCAGACCTCGGGTGTGTCACTCACCGAGCAAGACCCGTACAACAACGTCGTGCGCACGGCCTTCGAGGCGCTCGCGGCGGTGCTCGGGGGCACGCAGAGCCTGCACACGAACTCGTTCGACGAGGCGCTCGCGCTGCCGACCGACCTGTCGGCCCGCCTCGCCCGCAACACGCAGCTCATCCTGGCCGAGGAGACCGGCATCACCCACGTCGTCGACCCGCTCGGCGGGAGCTACTACGTCGAAGCCCTCACGCACTCGCTCGCCCACGAGGCGTCGAAGCTCATCGAGGAGGTCGAAGAGCTCGGCGGCATGACGAAGGCGGTCGAGTCGGGCATGCCCAAGCTGCGCATCGAGGAGAGCGCCGCCCGCCGCCAGGCCCGCGTCGACCGCGGCGACGAGGTCGTCGTGGGCGTCAACAAGTACCGCCCCGAGACCGACGACGGCGACTTCGACCTGCGCGACGTCGACAACACGGAGGTACGCCTGAGCCAGATCGCACGGCTCGAGCACGTGCGGGCGACGCGCGACGAGGACCGCTGCCGCGCCGCGCTCGCACGCCTCACGGAGGGCGCTCGCGGCGACGCCAACCTGCTCGACCTCTCCATCGAGGCCACCCGGGCTCGTGCCACCGTCGGGGAGATCTCCGATGCCCTGGAGCAGGTGTTCTCACGGCACCGGGCGACGATCCGTAGCATCAGCGGGGTGTACGGCGCGGCCTACGAAGGCGACGAGGGCTACGCCCGGGTGCGCTCCGAGATCGACGGGTTCGCCGAGCAGGAGGGCCGCCGGCCGCGGATGCTCGTCGTCAAGCTCGGCCAGGACGGCCACGACCGCGGCGCCAAGGTGATCGCGACGGCGTTCGCCGACATCGGTTTCGACGTCGACGTCGGTCCACTGTTCCAGACGCCGGAGGAGGCGGCCCGCGACGCGATCGAGAACGACGTGCACGTGGTCGGCGTCTCCAGCCAGGCGGCGGGTCACAAGACGCTCGTGCCCGAGCTCGTCGCCGAGCTGCGCAAGCAGGGCGGCGACGACATCCTCGTCGTGTGCGGGGGCGTGATCCCGCCCCACGACTACGACTTCCTGCTCGATGCCGGCGTCAGCGCCGTCTACGGCCCCGGCACCAACATCCCGAAGGCCGCCGCCGAGATCCTCGGGCTGTTGCGCCGCCGTTGAGCACCGCGGGCGCCCTCGCGCAACAGGTCCGCGACGGTGACCGGCGGGCGCTGGCGCGGGCGATCACGCTGGTCGAGTCGACCCGGCCCGACCACCGGGCCGATGCCAGCGCGCTGCTCGACGAGGTGCTCCCGGGCACCGGCAACGCGGTCCGGATCGGGATCTCGGGAACGCCGGGAGCGGGCAAGTCGACGTTCATCGAGGCGCTCGGCCTGCACCTGACCGATCACGGTCACGGCGTCGCAGTGCTCGCGGTCGACCCGTCGAGCACGCGGACGGGCGGCTCGATCCTGGGCGACAAGACGCGCATGGTCGAGCTCACCCGCCGCGACACCGCGTTCGTACGCCCGTCGCCGACCGGGGGAACGCTCGGCGGGGTCGCGCGGCGCACGCGCGAGGCCATGCTCCTGTGCGAAGCGGCCGGTTTCGACGTCGTGGTGGTCGAGACTGTCGGCGTCGGGCAGTCGGAGGTCGCGGTCGCGGGCATGGTCGACCTGTTCGTGCTCGTGCTCGCACCCGGGGCCGGCGACGAGCTCCAGGGCATCAAGCGCGGTGTCGTCGAGCTCGCGGACATCGTGGTCGTCAACAAGGCCGATGGCGATCTCGCCGCCGCCGCCAAGCACGTCGCGGCCGACTACGCCAGCGCCCTGCACCTCGTCCGGCCGCGGACGCCGGGATGGGAACCGCGAGTGCTGCTCGTCTCCGCACTGGAGGGCCACGGAGTCGACGACCTGTGGCACACGATCGAGGAGTTCCGCGTGACGCTCGGCCAGTCGGGCGCGCTGGCGCGTCGTCGCGCCGAGCAGGCGCGCGAGTGGATGTGGGCGGAGGTGTCGGAGAGCCTGCTCGACGCGTTCCGTCGTGACGAGCGCGTGGCCGCGCTCGCGACCAGTCTCGAGCGCGCCGTCGCCGAGGGCGCGGTGAGCCCGACCGCCGCCGCCCAAGAGATGCTCCGCGCGTTTCGACCTGCTCCCGGCTAGATTCACGACGCTCCCTGGGCGGAGTGTTACGGGGCCTCCGGGCCCGACGGGACATCCATGACGGAACACAAGCAGGGGCGGGCGCCGCGGCGCCGGCGCCCGAGTTACCCGCCCCGGGCACCTTGGCTCCTCGCGGCGGGTGTGGTCGCGCTCCTACTCGGAGTGGTCACCGTCGTGTGGGCCCGAGGCGGCAAGCTCCTGGCGGCATTGATCTTGGGCGTACTCACGATCGTGCTCACGGGGCTCGTGCTGCGGGCCGAGCGCCGTCTCGCCCACCTCGCTGCCCTCGACCCGCTGACCGGGCTCCCGAACCGCGACCGGTTCATGGGCGGCGTCGCCGAGGCGCTCGCCCGCGCCTCGCAGACCGAGGCCCGGCTCGCGGTGCTGTTCCTCGACCTCGACCACTTCAAGGTCGTCAACGACGGCCTCGGTCACCCCGCCGGCGATCGTCTGCTGAACGAGATCGGCCGGCGCCTGCTCGGCCTGACCAGCCGCCGGGGGACCGTTGCCCGCTTCGGCGGCGACGAGTTCATGGTGCTGTACGAAGACGTCGGCGACGAGGCGGCCGCCCGCGAGCTCGCAACGCGGCTGACCGCCGCGGTCCGGCTACCGATCGCGTTGAGCGAGCACGAGGGTGAGGTGTTCGTGACCGCCAGCATCGGCATCGCGCTCTCGAACGGCAACGACACCGCCGACTCACTCATGCGCGACGCCGGCGCCGCGATGTACCGCGCCAAGGAGCAGGGTCGCGCCCGTCTCGAGGTGTTCGACCCCCAGAACCACGAACGCGCCGTCGATCACCTCCGCACCGCCAACGCGCTGCATCGCGCGCTCGAACGCCGCGAGTTCGAGGTGCACTTCCAGCCCGTCATCGATCTCGAAGCGGGCGGCGTGACCGGTTTCGAAGCGCTGCTGCGTTGGCGCCACCCCGAGCGCGGTCTCGTGGCGCCGGGCGAGTTCATCGGCCGGGCCGAGTCGACGGGGCTCATCGTTCCGATCGGCGCGTGGGTGCTCGCCGAAGCGTGCCAGCAGGCGGCGCGCTGGCAGGCAAGCCACGCCGACCGTCCGCCGCTGACGATCAGCGTGAATCTGTCGCCGCGCCAGCTCGCCGAGCCGTCGTTGCCGGCGGAGGTGGCGCGCACCATGGCCGAGACCGGCGTGCACCCCGACTCCGTCTGGCTCGAGATCACCGAGACCACGCTGATGCACGACGCCGAGTCGGCCATCGGAACGCTGGAAGCGCTCCAGGAGCAGGGCGTGCACATCGCCGTCGACGACTTCGGGACGGGGTACTCGTCGTTGAGCTACCTGAAACGCTTCCCGGTGGAGGCGTTGAAGGTCGACCGGACCTTCGTCGACGGGCTGGGCCGCGACCCCGAGGACACCGTGATCGCCACCGCGTGCGTCAGCCTGGCCCACGCGCTCGGCTTGACCGCCATCGCCGAAGGCGTGGAGTCGCCCACGCAGGTTGCCGAGCTGCGCACGCTCGGCTGCGAGCTCGCCCAGGGCTTTCTCTTCGCCGCGCCGGCCAGCGCTCCCGACCTGGGTGACCGCCCCGTCGACAACCTCGGGAACTGGGCGGGCCTGACCGCCGACGGCTGAGCGCGGTCGACGTCGGGCGTCTGCTCAGGCGGTGATCGTGACGGGCACGCCCAGCAGCGGTGTCGTCTGGGCGATCTGGGTGACGACCTCGTTGGGGATGCGCACGCACCCGTTCGACAGGTCCTTGCCGAGCTCGGTGGGCGGAAGGTTGGTCCCGTGCACGGCGATCTGCGGGATCGTGCCGTCGAACGAGTCGAGCGCGTCCGAGAGCCCGGAGATGCCGATGGCGAAGGCTCCGTACGCGCTGCTGCACTGCGCCACCGGGTAGCCGGGCACGACTTCCGTGTTGCAGTTGAGCGGGTCGGTCACGTAAAAGCGCCCGGGCGGCGTAGGGGTCGCGGGCGTGCCGAGGATGACTGCCGTGCTGACGACGGGCTCGCCGGCATTGAGGAACACGAGCTCGTGCCGGCTGAGGCTGATCTCGATCTCGTAGGGAGTCTCGGCGAGCGTCACCTCCGCTTCGGGAACCCAGCCGAGGGTGCTGTTGGGCTTGTGGAAGGGGACGAGCACCGGGACCCATCCCGGCGCGGCGGCCGCTTGGTCGGTGTCGACGAGCAGCGTGGTGGTGAGCCCGTACCCGGTGACGGCCGCGAGCGAGGTGAGGAGCGGGGCGTCGGCGCGCGGCTCGGTGCGGACCCCGAGTGACTCGACCGCTGTCGTCGCGAACGTCGCCGGCTCCTCCGCCAGCGTCGTCGTCGTGGTCGCTTGCGTCGTCGGTGGCGGGGCGGCTTGCGGCTTCGCCTCCTCACCTCGCAAGACCCCGACGCCGGTGACGGGGCCGAGGAGGAGGGCGGCGACGCCGACGGCGAGGACGGTCCGGCGCCGCCCGCGTCGACGGGCCCGCTCGGCCCGCGTCACGCGGGGTTCAGTCGATTCCTTCGAGCCCCGGCGCGCCCACGACATCGCCCGAGATTCTACGCAGTGCCGGCAACTCAGCGAGAGCAGAGCGCCGAGCGCCAGTTGACGCCGCCTGCGGCTGTTCTATACATTTTATAGCGCTCTCAGATCACACTTCCCCCGCATTCACAACTCTGCGGAGGAACCCATATGACCCCCAGCCTCACGATCAAGCCGTGGAACGACCCGGTGATCGACACTCTCGGCCACGACCCCCGCTCGCTGTACGTGGAGACCTTCTGGCTGCCCACGCTCGGGCCCACCGCCCTGCTGCTCCTGCGTCACCTCGCCAGTCGCTTCGACGCCCGCCCCGAAGGAGTCGAGCTCCCGGTCGCCGACACGTCGCAGGCCCTCGGCCTGGGCCACCGCGACGGCACCAGCTCGCCGCTCGTGCGGTCGCTGACGCGCCTGGCCCAGTTCGACCTCGCCTGCGACGACGGGCGGGGCACGGTCGCCGTGCGGCGCAATCTCCCGCCGATCAACCGCCGTCACGTCCGGCGGCTGCCGGTCGAGCTGCAGGTTGCTCACGCCGAATGGGCGGAGGCGCGTCTCGAGGAGACGCCACTCGCCGAGGCGCGGCGGCGCGCCCGTCGGCTCGCGTTCACACTGCTCGAGCAAGGCGACGACCCCGACCACGTCGAGCGGGTGCTGCACGCCACCGGGTTTCACCCGTCGATCTGTGCCGAGAGCGCCCGCTGGGCCTACGAGCGCCACCGCGAGTCGATCGACGCCGCCACATCCGACCCCGCCGCCTGAAAATCCTCAGACTCGAGGCCGTAGGGTCCGGAATCCGGCCCCGTGGGCCTCGAGTCACGGGCTTGATGACTGCTCGAGGCATCGACGAGGCGATCAGCGCGATCGCCGGTCGCCAGTTCGGGATCTTCTCGCGCCGGCAAGCGTTGGCGTGTGGCGCGACCCCGAGCTTGGTTCGACGTCGGCTCGCGGCGGGCCTCTGGATCGCCGTCGCCGACGGCGTGTACCGATTGCGAGACTTCCCGCTGTCCTGGCACGCGTCGCTCTTCACCGCGGTGCTCGCGACGAGCGGACCGGCGATCGTCTCGCACGAGTCCGCAGCGGCCCTATACCGGTTCCCGACGTTCCAGCCCGGACGAGTGGTCGTCACGATCCGCCACGGCGCGGGCCGCCAACGCCGCGGCGTGACCGTGCACCAGCTCGACGACGTCGCATCCGAACACGTGACCACCCTCGAACGTCTTCCCGTGACGACGGCGGCGCGCACCGTCATCGATCTCGCCGCGGTATGTCGGCGCGGGCGGGTCGGGTACGTCGTGGAAGAGGCTCTTGCGGACGAGAAGGTGAGCATCGACCAGCTCTGCGCATGCTTCGACGCGGTCGCCCGCCCCGGAAAGCCTGGGGTCAATACCCTCCGTCCGCTTCTGGCCGCTCACTCCCCCGGGTACGTCCCTCCCGGCACCAAGCTCGAACGCCTGCTGCTCCGGGTGCTCCGGGAGGGCGGACTCCCCCGCCCCCACCTGGAGTACCCGTTCCCAGGCCGCCTTCCGGGCGAAGGGCGAGTCGATGCCGCCTATCCCGAGGAAAGGCTGATCATCGAGGCCGACAGCCGCCGTTGGCACATGCGCCGCAGGGATTTCGCCGAAGACCGCCGCCGTGACAACGAGGCGACCCTTGCCGGTTGGCGCACCCTGCGATTCACATGGGCGGACCTCACGAACGAGCCCGCTGCCGTCGTCGCCGCCGTTCGCGCCGCACTCGATGCGAGACTCGAGGCCTGAGGGTTCGGAATCCGGCCCCTACGGCCTCGAGACAGGGATGGCACGCGTAGTCTCGGTGGCCGTGGCGAACGACCTCGAAGACCTCGCGGGATGGGTGCGCCGCGCCGAGCGGATCGTCGTGCTCACCGGCGCGGGGATCTCGACCGAGTCGGGGATCCCCGACTTCCGCGGGCCCCAGGGCGTCTGGACCAAGAACCCCGACGCCGAGAAGACGGCGACGCTGCAGTACTACGTCTCCGATCCTGCGGTGCGAGTGAAGGCGTGGAAGAACCGGCTCGAGAGCTCGTTCTTCGAGGCCGAACCCAACGCCGGGCACCGCGCCCTCGCCGAGTTGTCGCGCTCGCCCGGCTTCCACACGCTCGTGACCCAGAACATCGACGGGCTCCACCAGAAGGCGGGCACGCCCCCCGAGGTCGTCGTCGAGATCCACGGCACGGTGCACGACGCCAAGTGTCTGGGATGCGACTGGCGCGGCCCGATGCACGAGACGCTCGAGCGTGTGCGCGCCGGGGAGGAGGATCCCGACTGCCTCTACTGCGGAGGCATCCTGAAGTCTGCGACGATCTCGTTCGGCGAGAACCTCGTCGTCGCCGACCTCGAGCGCTCCCAGCAGGCGGCGGCGGCATCAGACCTCTTCCTCGCCGTCGGGTCGTCGCTCACCGTGTACCCGGCGGCGGGTCTGCCCGAGATCGCGCTCGGCGCCGGGGCGCGCCTGGTCGTCATGAATGCTCAGGAGACGCCGTTCGACCGCTACGCCGACGCGGTCGTCCGCGACCAGCTGGGCGACGTGCTCCCCGCCCTGGTCGAGCAGATCGCCTAGAGATCAGCCCGTGAAGCGGGCCTGCGCGGGCACGGCCTGCGCCGGCGCCGGGACGACCTCTTCCGCCGGCAACTCGATGCCCTCGACGACACCACAGGTGGCGGGGCCGATCTCGAGCGTGCCGGTGATGATGTCGTCGCCGATGACGATCTCGAGCACGAGCGCGGTCACCGAGAGCGAGCCGTCGGGGTTCTCGACCTGCCGGTTGAGGATGCCGCTCACCTCGGCGCCGTCGATCGCGATCGCGAACTCTGTGTTGGGCTCGGGCTCCACGTCGAGCGCGGTATCGAGAACGCTCGCGCCGACCAGCGTCGTCGAGCCGCTCACACCGCTGAGGTCGGCCGAGCAGGTGGCGGTGATGGCTTCGGCGCCGACGATGCCGCCGATGAACAGGCTGTCCAGCTCCTGGAGCTCGATGTCGGCGACCGTCGACTCGGCGGTGGCGAAGCCATCGGGCCCGAGCGCGCCCTCTGCCGAGACCCGCAGCAGATCGGCGGTGAGCGACACGAAGGCCACCGTCTCGCTGACGCTGGCGACCTGGTCGCTGACCGAACCACCCTGCGGCGGCAGGGTCACCGACGGCTCGGGGCCGAAGGTGAGGCCCGGGCTGTCGTCGACATTGATGTCGAGGTCGACGAACAGGCCGTCGGCGGAACCGATCACCGACGCGACCGTGGGTGTCTGCGCGCGCGCCGCCGGCGCGGCCACGACCGCGAGCGACGACAAGGCCGCCAGTACGAGGAAACGGCGCGCCGTTCGCATCAGATCAGCCAGTGAATCGCACCTGCGCGGCCGGGACGGGCTGCGCCGGCGCCGGGACGACCTCCAAC
>JBOGFJ010000058.1:0-2173 GCA_050743385.1 Acidimicrobiia bacterium | reverse complement strand
CGTCGTCACGCAGCAGGACGGCCCCGGCAGCGCTGGCCCCGACCACGACGACCGTCGCGGCCGCGAGCGCGACCCATCGCCCCCGGCGTCGCCGTCGTTGGTCGTGCCGGCGAGCCGCCCGTCCGGTCGGCTCCCCCACCGCCGTCACGCTCGGCGAGGGTACCGGCCGGCGGTGCTCAGCCGGTGGCAGACACGTGGTCGACGACGAGGCGGCTCAGCGCGTCGGGCACCTCCTCGGGGACGAAGTGACCGACCCCTTCGAGCACCTCGAAACGGTACGGGCCCTCCACGTGGGTCGCGGTCTCCTCCGCCGCCACCCGTCCGAGCGCGGGATCGTCGGTGCTCCACGCGAACAGCGTGGGGGAGGTGATCGGGCCCATGCGCTCGATGACGTCGCGGTCGAGTGCCCGGTACCAGTTCAGCGCAGCCGTCATCGCGCCCGGCTGGGTGAGGACAGCGACGTAATCATCGATGTCGGTGATTCCGGTCGACGAGAAGAGATCCCGGAGCCCGGCGGCGTCGTCGTCGAGGAAGAACGGCTCCGCGTCGGACGACCGGAAGAAGAGCATGTAACTCGACTTCTCCCGTTGCTCCCCGCCCTCGAGGATCGAGCGAGCGACGGCGCGCGGGTGCGGGGTCGAGACCACGGTGAGCGTCGCGAGCCGATCGGCGTGACGAGCCGCGGTGTGCCACGCCACCAGTCCGCCGAAGTCGTGGCCGACGAGGTGGAACCTGTCGGCACCGAGCGCGTCGGCCAGGCCGATCACGTCCTCGACGAGGCGCTCGGGGTGGTACTCGGACACGTCTGCGGGGCGGGCGCCGGGTGAGTACCCACGCTGGTCGGGCGCCACCGCCCGGTAGCCGGCACGCGCCAGCGCCGCGAGCTGGTAGCGCCACGCGTACGACGTCTGCGGAAACCCGTGGAGCAGGAGGACCGGCTCGCCGTCGGTCGGTCCGTCGGCCCGCACCGTGAACGTGAACGGGCCGACCGGCACGTCGAGGTGCTCCACCACCGCACCGTACGCCAGGTGCCCGGCCCGGCCGCCGATTGCACGCGCCGTGCAAAAGGAACACCGGGCGCATAGGGTGAGCGCGCGCAGCAGGCCGCGACGAGGGGATGGCGCAATGTGCGGACGAGCGTCCCGGAGGGCGGCGGCAGGTACCCTGCCGCCGAGCGAGGGAGCCATGTGATGGACCGCCACGATCCCGATCTCGAGCTCCCGATCAAGCTGGGACCGTGCTCCAACGGCGAGTACCTGCCGCGCCCGCTCCAGCCGGTCGAGGCCGAGACGATCCGCCGCACCCGCGACGCCGCCGACCGGGAAGCGCGGCGCCTCGGGCTGTCGCGGCGGCGCTTCCTCCGCTCCGTCGCCGGTGCCGCCCTCATGCTCGGCATCCTCGACACGGTCAACCGGGAGGCCGCGGGCGCTTCTCCCGGCGGGCGGTTCCGGATGCCGCCCGACGCCGGGCGCGATCTCGACGCCGCCCGCAGCGCCCTCGGCGGCAACGAGTTCATCCTCGACGTGCAGGCGCACTACCTCAACTACGACCTCGCCGAGCCCGGCGGGCTCGGCATCGGTGCGCTCTTCCCCCAGCAGAGCTGCGGCGAGGACGACCCCCGTGCGTGCTTCTCGGTCGACCACTTCATCGAGGAGATGTTCCTCAAGAGCGACACGTCGATGGTCGTCATGTCGGCGATCCCGATCCCCGGCGACGCCAACCCGCTCTCGATCGATGACATGGAGCTGGTCAAGAAGACGATGACGGAGCTGTGCGGACGCGGCCGGGTGTTGCTGCACGGCGGCGTCCTGCCGAGTGTCGGGGACCCCCAGGCCGCGCTCGACGGCATGCAGCAGCTCCGCGACGAGCACAAGATCAGCGCGTGGAAGGTCTACACCCACGCCGGCGGGCCGCCGTGGTGGCTCGACGACCACGAGGCCGGCGTCGCCCAGGTCGGGACCGCGTTCCTCGAGCAGGTCCGCGAGGTCGGCCCGAAGATGGTGTGCGTGCACAAGGGACTCAAGCTCGTCGGCGGACGCAGCCCGGGTTACGCCGATCCCGTCGACGTTGGTCCCGCCGCCGCCGCCAACCCCGACATCAACTTCATCGTTTATCACTCGGGGTACGAGATCGGCGACGAGGAAGGCCCGTATACGCAGGAGACCGCCAACGT
>JBOGFJ010000057.1:0-26393 GCA_050743385.1 Acidimicrobiia bacterium | reverse complement strand
GCGGTCGACCCGGGCACCGTGGCCGTGGGCGAGCTCGGCCTCGGCGGCGAGGTCCGTCAGGTCCCACAGGCCGGGCGGCGCCTCGCCGAAGCTGCCCGCCTCGGCTTCACCCGGGCGCTGGCCCCACCCTCCACGCCCGCCGTCGACGGGGTCGAGGTGGTACCCGTCGCCGACCTGCGGGCCGCGCTGGCCCTCGGCCTCCGCGCCGTGGCCTCCCCTCGGGCGGTCGCCTGAGCCTTGCTAGCCTCGCTCCAACGCTCGAACGGGCCTCAGTCCAACTCTCGAACGGATAGGCCGGCGACGTTCGAGACCTG
Source organism: Acidimicrobiia bacterium (assembly GCA_050743385.1). Classification (GTDB taxonomy): domain Bacteria; phylum Actinomycetota; class Acidimicrobiia; order IMCC26256; family JACDBD01; genus JACDBD01. Next base: position 26,079 of record JBOGFJ010000057.1, on the reverse strand, counting down.
GAGGAACCGAGGGTGCCGACCCCAGCACGAACGGAAGCGATGCTGGCCGCCCTCCGCCTGGTCGCGCCGGGCACGCCTCTGCGCGAAGGTCTCGACCGGATCCTCCAGGCCGGCATGGGAGCGCTCATCGTCGTGGGTGACGGGCCCGACGTCCTCGGCGTCTGCTCGGGCGGCTTCCTCCTCGACGCCGAGTTCACGCCCCAGCGGCTCTCCGAGCTGGCCAAGATGGACGGCGCCATCATCCTGGCGGCCGACACCTCGCGGGTCGCGCGAGCGAACGTGCACCTGGTGCCCGACCCCGACATCCCGACGTCGGAGACGGGAACCCGGCACCGCACCGCGGAGCGGGTTGCTCGCCAGATCGACGTCCCCGTGATCACCGTGTCGGAAGACATGTCGGTAGTCGCCATCCACCGTCGCGGCGTCAAGCGCACACTGGAGCCGACGCCCCGGGTGCTCGCCCGTGCCGACCAGGCGCTCCAGATCCTCGAGCGCTACAAAGCCCGCCTCGACGCCGTCAGCAGCTCCCTGTCGGCGCTCGAGGTCGAAGACCTGGTCACGGTGCGCGACGTCGCCACCGTGCTCCAGCGGGCCGAGATGGTGCGGCGGATCGCCGAGGAGATCGAGGGGTACGTCATCGAGCTCGGGGCCGACGGGCGCCTCGTGCTCCTGCAGCTCGAGGAGCTGATGGGCGGCGTCGAAGACGACCGGCGCCTCGTTGCCAAGGACTACTTCGCCCAGTCACCCGACTGGGAGCTCATCGACGTGATGCGCCGCCTCGCCGACCTCGACACCGAGTCACTGCTCGACCTGCGCGAGGTCGCCAACGTGTTGCATCTCCCCGACGACCTCGGCATCGACCAGGCGCTCCAACCCCGCGGCTTCCGGCTCCTGCACAAGATCCCGCGCATCCCCGAGATCGTGGCCGACCACGTCGTCGATCGGTTCTCGAACCTCCAGAAGATCATGCGTGCCGGCGTCACCGATCTCGTCGAGGTCGAAGGCGTCGGCGACGCCCGCGCCCGCGCCATCAAGGAAGGCCTGTCGCGTCTGGCCGAGACCTCCATCCTCGAGCGATACGTCTGACTCTCTTGGTCGCGCTCGTTTCGCTCGCCGCTCCCGCGCAATCCTGGCGGTCCGGGGGCCGGGGAACCCGGCCCCCTCGCTGAGGGCTGGCAGGAACCCGAGGATGGCCGAGTTGGCGGAAGGCCCGCGACCAGCGGCCGTCGAGCGCGTCACCTTCGAGGGTCATGGCGGGGTCGGGGTGGAGGCGATCCACGCCCGCCCGGAGGATGAACCCGCGCGTGGGGTCGTCGTGCATCCCGATATCGGAGGCATACGGCCGCTGTTCGACGACCTGTGCCGCCGGCTCGCAACCCACGGCCTGGCGGTGTGCGCGCCCGAGCCGTGGGCGCGCGTCCCCGAAGCCGAGCGCGGCGCGCTCGACGTGACGGGCCGGATGGAGCGCATGCGCGGCCGCGACGACACCGCCCACCTCGGCGATCTGATCCGGGCGCGCGACTATCTCCGTGCAACCGACGGTATCGACGAGGTGGCGGTCCTCGGGTTCTGCATGGGCGGCATGTACGCCCTCAAGGCGGCCGCCACCGGTGCGTTCGATCGCGCGGTCGTGTTCTACGGGATGATCCGCCTCCCGGACGAGTGGCGGGGCCCCGGCCAAGGCGAGCCCCTCGACGTGGCGGGTGACGCGCGCCCCACGCTCGCGTTCTTCGGCGACCGCGACCACTGGACACCCGCCGCCGACATCGACGCTCTGCGCGCCGCGTGGGCCGACCACCCGGAGCACGAGATCATCGTGTACGCAGGTGCCGACCACGGCTTCGTGCACGACCCCGACCGTCCGGCCCACCGGCCCGACGATGCCGCCGACACCTGGAAGCGCGCGCTCGCGTTCCTCGGCGTGGCCTAGGAGCGGGGAAAGAGGCGGGGCGAAGGGGTCGCCGAAGAGCGAGTGGGCCTCCGAGCGATGAGGCGAGCCCCGCAGCCCCGCCGGACGGTCAGAGGTTGGCCCGGTCTTCCAGCGCTTGGCGGTCGACGAACCGGTAGCGGCTGCGGCCCTTGACTTCGAGCCAGCCGAGCCGGCCGAAGAGGGCGAGGGCCTTGTTCACCCGTTCCCGGGAGGCGCCCACCATCGCGGCGAGCTCCTCCTGGGTGACGGGGAGCTTGAACTCGTCGGCATCGCCGGCCAACTCGAGGAGGCGCTTGGCCGTGCGGGCGGGCACGTCGAGGAACACCGCGTCGGCGAGCGCCTCGTCCGTGGCACGCAGCCAACGGGCGAGGTGTCGCACGACCATCCACAGGAGCTGCGGGTGCTGCTCGAGCACCGTGCGGACCGGCGCGTAGTCGAGGACGACGACCCGCGACTCCACCAGTGCCCTCGCGTCGGCCGACCGCGGCGCGTCGTCGAAGAGAGGCAGCTCCCCGAAGAGCGATCCGTCCTCGAGCACGGCCAAGACCGACTCGCGCCCGTCGGGCGCGCGGGTCGCGATCGCGATGCGCCCGGTCTGCACGACGAACAGCTCCGACGACGGGTCGCCCTGTCCGAACAGCATCTCGTTGCGCTCGTAGCGACGGACAGTCGCCTGGTCGCGCAAACGGGCGAGCACCTCGGGCGGCAACGCGGCGAACAACTCGGTGCTGTCGAGGAGTTGGCGTTCGGGCACGGTGGTTGCGCTCCCTCCCCACGTGGAGCGCTCAGGTTAGCTGCGCAAGAGCCGATCGGTCCCGGGCCTTTGGTACAATGCAAGACCCTCCCTGCTTCACCCCTCACGTCTCGCGAGGAGCACCATGACCACCACGTTCGACGTCGGCGACAAGGTCGTCTACCCGCACCACGGCGCCGCGACCATCGAGAAGCGGGAGAAGAAGAACGTCTTCGGCGAGAAGCGCGACTACCTGATCTTGCGCCTCGCTTACGGCGACCTCACGCTCATGGTGCCGGCCGACAACGCAGAAGAGATCGGCCTGCGCGAGGTGATCAACGACGAGGAGGTCGAGGAGGTCTTCGCCGTCCTTCGAAAGAAGGAGGCGCGCATGCCCACCAACTGGTCGCGGCGGTTCAAGAACCACGTCGAGAAGCTCAAGAGCGGCGACATCTACCAGGTGGCCGAGGTCGTGCGGAACCTCTCGATCCGGGAGAACGACAAGGGCCTGTCGGCGGGAGAGAAGCGGATGCTGGCGAAGGCGCGCCAGATTCTCGTCTCCGAGCTGACGTTCGCCATCGGGGTCGATGAGGAGGCCGCGGAGGCGAAGCTCGACGAGGCGCTGCACAAGAAGAAGAAGTAGCGCCCGTCTCAGGAGCCAGCTGATGCCGGTTTGGGGCATCGTCGTCGCCGGTGGGCAGGGAGCCCGCTTCGGCGCCCTCAAGCAGTTCGAAGCTCTCGGTGCGGCGCGCCCGAGTCTGGTCGAGCGGGCCGTGGCAACGACGGCGTCGACGTGCGACCGGGTGGTCGTGGTGCTGCCTCCGGGGCGAGCGTGGGACGGGCCACCGGTGACGGCAGTCGTGGCCGGTGGTAAACGCCGCTCCGACTCGGTTCGCGCCGGGCTCGCGGCCGTCGCTGCCGACGCCGACGTCGTCGTGGTGCACGACGCCGCCCGCCCCCTCGCCTCGCCCGGTCTCTTCCGGTTCGTGGTCGACGCAGTGCGCGGCGGCGCCGACGGGGCCGTACCGGCGCTCGCGCTCGGCGACACGGTCAAGCGCGTCGAGGGAACCCGCGTGGTCGAGACCGTGCCGCGTGACGGTCTGGCAGCAGCGCAGACACCGCAGGCGTTCCGCGCCGACGTCCTGAGACGCGCGCACGCCGGCGGTGCCGACGCGACCGACGACGCCGCCCTGGTCGAAGCCGCCGGCGGTACGGTCGTCGTGGTCCCGGGGGAGCGGACCAACCTGAAGGTGACGACGCCGGCCGACCTCGAGGTGGCGGCGGCGATGCTCTCCACCGCCGAGGAAAAGACTCGATGACCGCACGAGTCGGGCTCGGCTTCGACGTGCATCCGTTCGGCGGCGACGGGCCGCTCGTCCTGGGCGGCGTTTCGCTTCCGGGCGTCGGCCTCGCCGGTCACTCCGATGCCGACGTGATCGCGCACGCGGTCGCCGACGCGCTGCTCGGCGCAGCCGGCCTTCCCGATCTCGGAGCCCACTTCCCCGCCGACGACGACCGATACCGCGATGCGTCGTCGATGGGCCTGTTGCGCACGGTCGCCGAGATGGTTGCCGGCGAGGGGTGGGAGGTGGGCAACGTCGACGTGGTCGTGGCGGCCGAGGAACCCCGACTCGCGCCGCATCTTCCCGCCATGGTGTCGGCCCTCGAGGACGCGCTGGTCGCAGTGCGCCCGGAGACGGTCACCGTGAAGGCCAAGCGCGCCGAGGGTCTCGGTGCGATCGGCCGCGCCGAGGGAATTGCGGCCTGGGCCGTCGCGCTCCTCGTTACCCTCGACGAATCGTGATCCGGGTCCACGACACGCTGGCGGGTGAGAAGGTCGAAGTCGTGCCCCGCGAGCCGGGGAAGCTCTCGATCTACGTGTGTGGTCCCACCGTGTACGAGGTCCCCCACGTCGGCCACGGGCGCGCTGCCGTCGTCTTCGACGTGATCCGCCGCTATCTCGAGTGGCGCGGCACCGACGTCAGCTTCGTGAGCAACATCACCGACGTCGAGGACAAGATCATCGGCCGCGCCGCCGAGGAAGGCAGCACCGAGCAGGAGGTCGCGCAGCGCTACGAGGCTGCGTACTGGGAGGTCATGGACCGGCTCGGCGTGCTCCGGCCCGACCACCTGCCGCGCGCCACCGAGTACATCGAGCCGATGCTCGAGCTCATCGGCGACCTCGTGAGCCAGGGCCGCGCGTATGTGATCGAGGGCCAGGGTGTCTACTTCGACGTCGAGGCGTACGACCGGTACGGCGAGCTGTCGCACCGCAAGCTCGCTGATCTCCTCGACGGCGCCGGCAGCCGGGTCGAGGTCGACGAGCGCAAACGCAGTCCCGTCGACTTCGCGGTCTGGAAGGCCGCCAAGGAGGGCGAGCCGGCGTGGGACTCGCCGTGGGGACCGGGACGGCCGGGGTGGCACATCGAGTGCTCGGCCATGTCGCTTCGGCTCCTGGGCGAGGGCTTCGACCTCCACGGCGGTGGCGACGACCTCGTCTTCCCCCACCACGAGAACGAGCGCGCCCAGGCCGAGGGCGCGGGGCACCCGTTCGCCCGCTACTGGATCCACAACGGCATGGTGATGGTGGGCAGCGAGAAGATGGCCAAGTCGCTCGGGAACTTCACCACCCTCGCCGACGCGCTCGACGCCCACGGTCCCCGCGCCATCCGCCTGGCCGTTCTCCAGACCCATTACCGGAGCCCGATGGAGCTCGGTGAGGCGGAGCTCTCGGCGGCCGAGACCGCGGTGGCCGGCCTCGACAGTCTCGCCCGTCGGGCCCGCGCCGCCGGTGTCGACACCGAGGGCGCGGAGCTCGACGCCGCCGCGTTGGGCTCGTTCCGCGCCCACATGGACGACGACTTCTCCACTCCCGCGGCGGTGGCGGTGATCTTCGACACCGTACGGTGGGCGAACGCGGCCATCGACAAAGGCAACACGACGGAGGCGGCGACGCTGCTGGCAACCGTCCGCGTGCTCACGGGCGCCCTCGGTCTCGAGCTCGACGACGGCTCGGGCGCCGAGGGTGACGCCGAGATCCACGAGCTCGTCGCCGCGCGCGATGGCGCCCGGGCTCGGCGAGAGTTCGCCACGGCCGACCGCATCCGCGACGAGCTCGCCCGCCGGGGGGTCACCCTCGAAGACACCCCGACGGGGACGATCTGGCACCGCGGTCAGTGACCCGGCGATGAGTCGTGGCACCGACCAGGTCGAGGGCCGACGGGCGGTGCTGGAGCTGCTCCGAGCCCGGCGCAGGCGGGCGCGAACCGTCTGGCTCTCGGGTGACGGACTCGACGAGATCGAGTCGCAGGCGCGGGCCGCGGGCGTGACGGTGCAACGGGTGCCCCGCGACCAGCTCGACGCGCGTGCCCGCACCGAAGCCCCGCAGGGTGTGATCGCGACCGCCGATCCGGTGCGCGAAGCCGACCTCGACGCACTCCTCGCCGACGCGGGCGCGTTCCTCGTCGCGCTCGAGGGTGTCACCGACCCGGGCAACCTCGGCGCCGTGATGCGCACAGCCGAGGCCGCGGGCGTGACCGGACTCGTGCTGCCGCGCCATCGCGCAGCTCGAATGACACCTGCGGTCGCGAAGGCCGCCGCCGGCGCGCTCGAGCATCTCCCGATCGTCAGTGTGTCGGGTATTCCGTCCGCGCTCGAGCGCGCCCGCCGCGCTGACGTTTGGACCGTCGGGCTCGACGCCGACGGCGATACCGACCTGTTCGATCTCACCGTTGCCGACCAACCGATCGCACTGGTACTCGGCGCTGAGGGCGGCGGGCTCTCGCGTCTCGCGCGGACACGCTGCGATGTCGTTGCGCGAATCTCCATGCACGGCGCGATCGAGTCGTTGAACGTCGCCGCCGCGGCCGCCCTCGCCTGCTACGAGATCGCACGCCGACGGCACTAGCCTCTGCACGTCCGCCGGAGTAGCTCAGGTGGTCAGAGCAGGGCTCTTGTAAAGCTCAGGTCGTCGGTTCGAATCCGACCTCCGGCTCATCGCTTCGTTTACCGTGGTGAACGCAAATGCTTGCTATTGCCCTTTCCCGCGACCAGGATCGAACCCCGATGGAGCTCTCGGTACGCGACCGTGCCATCCTCGATTTCGAACGCGGTTGGTGGCGCCTTCCCGGTTCGAAGGAGGCGGCGATCCGGCAGGAGCTGGCGATCTCGGGCACGCGCTACTACCAGTTGCTCAGCGCGCTCCTCGATGACCCTGCGGCCATGGCGTACGACCCGCTCACGGTGAAGCGGGCTCGCCGCATGCGCGACCACCGCCGTCGCGTGCGCATCGAAGGGCGCCGAGCGAAATGACTCGCGCCGGGGCGCTAGGTTCGTCCCTCATGACAACGACGATGCCGGGAGTGGCCCGCAATGCGAACCGCTCGATGCTGAGCTCGGCGGCGCGGGGCGCCGGCCTCATCGGCGCCGCCGTCATCCTCGGCATCATCCTGCTGCAGGTCGTCGATGACGGGTCGTCCGGTCCCGCCGGCAACGGCGGCAACGGCGGCGACACTCCGGTCGATACCACGGGTGCCAACGGCACCGAGACGACCGTCCCCGCCGACACCCGCCCGCCCGCGGAGGTGAGCACGCTCGTGCTCAATGCCAGCGAGGTGGCCGGTGCCGCGGGCACGCTGACCAACCAACTCGTGGCGGCGGGCTACACGACCTTGCCCGCGGCCGACGACCCGGTCACGCGCATGGGTATCGGGGTGGCGTGCAGGGAAGGGTTCGAGGGCGACGCGAACGCGCTCGCGCTCGCGGTGTCCAGCGCAACCGGCAGCCAGGCCACGCCCGAAGCGTTCCCGACCGACCGGGAGGCGGATCTGGGCCTCCAGGACGCCGACTGCGTGGTCTTCCTCGGCCAGGTCTGATCACGGCGCTCGGTCCGCTCGCCGCGGCGCCCGATCGGGCCGCCGTCCTCGTCGACTTCGACGGTTCGCTCGCCCCGATCGTCGACGACCCCACGGACGCAGTCGCCCTTCCCGCGGCCCGTGCCTCCCTGGCCGCACTCGTCGATCGGGTCGCACTGGTGGCGGTGGTGAGCGGCCGTCCGGTCGGCGTGCTCGCGGCCAAGCTCGGCATCGACGGCCTGGAGCTGGTCGGCCAGTACGGGCTCGAGCGGATGGTCGACGGCAGGACGGTTCCCGACCAGAGAGTCGAGCCCTACGTCGACGCGGTCGCGGCCGTGGCCGACGAGGCCGAACGGTTGCTCCCGGGGCTGCTGGTGGAGCGGAAGGGATCGATCGCGGTGACCGTGCACTGGCGTGTGCAACCGGAGCGCGAGGCGGAAGGGACGACGGTCGTGGAGGAACTGGCGCGCCGGTACGGTCTCGAGACGTACCCGACACGCATGGCGCGGGAGCTGCGCCCGCCGGTCGCAGTCGACAAGGGGACGGCGGTGGATGCGCTGCTCGAACGCGGCTACGACGCGGCCTGCTTCGCCGGCGACGACCGCGGCGATCTCCCCGCGTTCGACGCGCTCGATCGTGCCGTCGCCGATGGTCGGCTGCGCCATGCGGTCCGCATCGGCGTCCACTCACCCGAGGCCCCGCCCGAGCTCCTCGAGCGCGCCGACGTGACCGTCGACGGCCCCGCGGGGCTGGCCGCCCTGCTCGACGAGCTGAGCGCTGCGATCGGGTGAGGGGCCGTTTTGGCGTCGTTTTTCCCCGCTCAGGGCAGGAGAAGTGACGCCAGAACGTGCGTTACCCGCCCCGCGCCGCGCGCACCTGATCGTCGAGCCAGTCGGTCGGGGTGCGGGCGCCCGCGAGTGCACGAAGACGTTCCGCTCGCTCGCGCCGCTCGTCGGCCGGCATTGTGAGCGCGGCGTGGAGCGCGTCGGCGGTGTGGACGAGGTCGTAGGGGTGAACGGGCAGCACCGCGTCGCCGAGCTCGTCGAAGGCACCTGCCTCCGGTGAGAGGCACACCACACCGTCACGGCGGTTCACGAGTGGCCCTTCCTTCGCTACGAGATTGAGCCCGTCCTTCACCGGGTTCACGAGCAGCACGTCGTAACGCAGGAGCCCGGCGATGCTGCGGGCGAAGTCGTCGCGGGTATCGAGCACGATCGGCTGCCAGTCGCCGGTCGCCCAGCGCTCGTTGACGCGCGCCGCGGCCTGCTCCACCTCTTGGCGGTAGGCGAGGTACTCGGGCAGGCCCTCCCGCGACGCGTACACGAGCGCCACGAACACCACCCGCTCCCGCAGCTCGGGATGCTCCGACAGCAACAGGTCGAAGGCAAGGAAGCCCCGGACGATGTTCTTCGAGGGCTCCACCCGGTCGGTCCGAACGACGAGAAGACGATCGCCAACCTGGTCTTCGAGGGCCTGGGCCGCAGCCTGCGCGTCCGGCGAGGCCGCGGTCGCGGACAGCTCGTCGGCATCGGGCCCGAGCGACGCCACGAACGCCGGCGCGAACTCCCGCTCCGACCCGAGCACTTGTCGAGTGCACGCCTCGTACGCCCGCGCCCACCGCTCGGTGTGGAATCCGCACGAGACCGCCGCCATCGATCCACACATCGTGGCCGCGACCCGGTCGGGGAGCACCCGAATCGAGTTCGGACCGCAGAACGGCGTGTGCGTGAAGTGAGTGACCGCGAGATCGCCGCGAGCGCGGCGCACGAGGTCGGGTACGAGCGTCAGGTGGATGTCTTGCACCAACACGACGTCGCCTTCGGGAGCGCGCTCGACGATGTCATCGGCGAAGCACTGGTTGACGGCCGTGTAGGCGTCCCATGCCTCGACGAACCGCCGGTCGAAGCGCGGCCGGCGGGGGAGGTCGAAGAGCTCGTGGTGGAGGAACCACAGCACCGAGTTCGACACGAGGTCGTAGTGCAGGCGCTGGAGGGCGGGGTCGATGTCGAGCAGGTGCAGGGCGACACCCTCGACGGTCGCGACGCCGGCGCGCACCGCGGCGCGATCGTCGTCGGTGAGCGCCGCGGCCACCCAGGTCGCGTCCCCCGCGAGCGTCGCTCTGCCGAGGAGAGGTGCGAGGGCGCTCACCACGCCCCCGGCGCCTCGCCGCGACGCGAACGTTCCGTCGTCCCGACGTCGGAAGCTCGCCGGGCCGCGGTTGCTGACGACGATCACGTCATCCGCGCAGTTCCGTGAGGAGACGGAGCCAGTCTTCGAGCTCTCTGGTCGCGAGGAAGTTCGTGCGCACGTGCTCACGACCCTGCGATCCCATGGCGTCGGCGCCTACGGGATCGGCGAGCAGGTCGACGACCCGGGCGGCGCACTCCTCGACCGAGTCGACGAGGTAGCCGTCGTAGCCGTCGCGGATCTGGAGCACGATGCCTCCCGCCCGGCCGCCGACGACGGGGCGACCCTTCCAGAGTCCCTCGCTCACCGTAAGGCCGAAGCCCTCCCGGATCGACTTCTGGACGACGACGTCGGCCAACCGCTGGAACGCGTTGATCTGCACGTTGCCGACCTGCTGAATGTTCGACAGCAGGTGGATGTCGGGGTCGCCGCCGCGCGCGTCCTGGACCTGCTCCCACACGTGGAAGCCCTCGGGGTCGTCGGTGGCCATCGATCCGGCCAGCACGAGCTGGGCGTCCGTGACCCTCTCGCGCACCACCCGGAACGCCTCGATCACACCGACTGGGTCCTTCCACGGGTCGTAGCGGCTGACCTGGCAAACGACAGGGCGGTTCACTTCGACGCCGTACTGCTTGAGAAGCTCCTCGCCGAACGGCTGAGGGAGGTCGAGATTCTTCACCGAGAGCGGGTCGATGCAGGGCGGCAGGTCGAGTACCGAATCCATCGAGAGCGAGTCGGGGACGAACTCGGGCATCGTGAAGACAGCCGCGTCGTGGAGCTCGACGAAGGGCCGGTAGAACTCCCACACCTGCCGGTCGGCCTCGGTGAGGTCGATGTGGCAGCGCCAGATCCACTTCGTGTCCGGCCGGTTCATCGGCGACTCGCGCAGGAAGCTCAGCAGCGCCGCCGTCTGGGGGTCGTGCACGACGACGAAGTCGTACTCGCCTTCGAGGCGAAGTGAGTTGTCGAGTACCCACTCCAGGTAGCCCGCCTCCATCGAACGCGTCCACTCGATCTTGGCGCCCTGGAGCGCGTTGTGGACCTGCTTGGTGATCTTGAAGAAGTCGTCGCTCCCTCGGATCACCTGCCACTCGGCTTCGAGTCCGGCGCTGCGAAGGAGCGGCACGTGGGTGGCGAGCAGCTCGGCGACGCCGCCGCCGTAAGCGGTGGCGTTGATGTGTAGGACCCGCGCGCCCTGCAACGGTGCCGCCGCCTCACGGACGCGCGCCACGTTCTCCGCGCCCACGATCTCCGTGTAGGCGGCGAGGTCCTTCTCGAGGAGCGGGACGCGTTCGAGCATTCGGTGCAATCTATCCACCGTGCGCATCGCGATCGTGTGTCCGGACAAGTTCCGTGGGACCCTCACTGCGCCGGAAGCAGCCGACGCCATCGCGACCGGACTCGCCCGGGCGGGCTTCGACGAGGTGCGGAGGCTCCCGCTCGCCGACGGGGGTGAGGGCACCCTCGACGCCCTTCTCGCCGCCCGTGGTGGTGGGCTCCGGACGGCGCCGGTGACCGGCCCCCTGGGGGAGCAGGTCGAGGCGGCATGGGGCGTGCTGCCCGACGGCACCGCGGTCGTCGAGATGGCGCGCGCCAGCGGTCTCGAGCTCGTCGCCGGGCGGAACGACCCGCTGCGAGCCGGGACGCGCGGCACGGGCGAGCTCATCGCGGCCGCGGCGCGCGCGGGCGCCCGCCGGATCCTGGTGGGCGTGGGCGGGAGCGCGACGACCGACGGCGGGCTAGCGGCGGTGCAGGCGCTGGGGTGGTCGCTCGGGGGCCTGGACGTCACGGTCGCCTGCGACGTCGGCACGCCGTTCCTCGACGCCGCCGAGGTCTACGGGCCGCAGAAGGGTGCGACTGCCGCCCAGGTGTCGCTGCTGACGCGCCGGCTCCGACGACTCGCGGAGGAGTACGAGCGTCGCGCCGGAGTCGACGTCACCGAGCTCGAGGGTGCCGGCGCCGCCGGCGGGTTGGCCGGTGGGCTCGCCGCGCTCGGCGCCACGCTCGAGCCCGGCTTCGACGTCGTCGCCCAGGCGGCCGGGCTCGAGGACGCCCTCGAGGATGCCGACCTCGTCGTCACCGGCGAGGGCAAGCTCGACCGCTCGAGCTTCGAGGGCAAGGTCGTCGGCGGCGTGCTCGAGTGGGCGGCGGAGGAGGGTATCGCCCATCGGACGATCATCGCCGGGCAAGCCACCGACGACGGCCGCGAAGAGCTGTCGGTGCGCGGCGACGTGCAGCTGCTCGCGCTCACCGACCGTGTCTGGCAGGCCGGCGAGGCCTTCTCGCGCGCCGCGCTCCTCGTGGAAGAGGCCGCCCTCGAAGCCGGCCGCGGCGCTCTTTCGGCCTCGTAGGAGCTGCCAGCCCGCAGGGAGGGGGCGGGCTTCGCCCGCCCCCGGGTTGCCAGCTGCGTGCGGGAGCGGCGAGCGAAGCGAGCGCGACCAGAGAAGGAAGAGGCCGCCCTCGAAGCCGGCCGCGGCGCGATCTCCGATGCCTAGGCGGAGAGCTCGCGGCCGAACTTGGCGCGGTAGGCCGGGATCGTGAGCATCGGCGGGCGCTCGCGCACCTCGACCGCGACATGCTCGGGCCGCAGCTCGGGGTCGAAGCGGCGCAGCTCCGTGACCACGCTCGAATGATCGGGCGCGAGCCCGGCCCGCCGGAGGCCGGTGATCAGGATCGCAAGTGCCTGGATTCCCAGGTCGTCGAGCGAGCGGTTGCGGTGGACGCGCACGCCGAGATCGGCCTGCGTGACCGCCTCGAGGCCGTACCGGGCGGCGACGTCGACGAGCAGACCGATCTCGACGCCCCACCCCTGCACGAACGGCACTGCCTCGAGCACGTCGCGCCGCGCCGCGTACTCACCCGACAGGGGCTGGACGAAGCGGGTCAGCTCCGGGAACAGGTGCGAGAGGAGCGGGCGCGCCATGAGCTCGGTGACGCGCCCCCCACCGCTGGGCTCACCGTCGATCGGCCGGCGGTAGTAGCCCTTCACCATCCCGATCTGCGAGTCCACGAGCAGGGGCGCGACCAGGTTGGTGACGAAGTGCGGCTCGAAGTTGCGGATGTCGGCGTCGAGGAAACAAAGCAGGTCGCCCTCGCTGACGAACAGCGACTTCCAGAGCGCGTTGCCCTTCCCCGAACCGGTCGGGAGAGCGGGGAGCACCGATTCGGCTGCGAACACCCGGGCGCCGGCGAGATGCGCGATACGGGCGGTGCCGTCGACCGACCCGTCGTCGACGACGACGACCTCGTCGACGAGCGGAGCCCATTCCATCAGCTGGTCGCGGATGGCCGTCACGATCGTCCCGACGGTGGCCTCCTCGTCGCGCGCCGGCAGGCACACCGACAGCGTGAGGCCTTGACGGGCCTTGGCCGCGGCCAGGGCCCGGACGGCGGCGGACCCCTCTCCGACCGAGAGCACGCGGCCAGCCTACGCACCGTTCGAGCGGCCGAAACCTCCGGAGTGCTACCGTTTCTGCCGCACGCGCTCATCAAGAGCGGCCGAGGGACAGGCCCGAAGACGCCGCGGCAACCAGCCACCGCCTGAACACGGGCGGGACCCGGTGCCAATGCCTGAACGATGAGCAGCTAAGAGCGGTTCCTCCGCTCGAAGCGCTCGAGAGCGCGTCGAGAGTCCGGGGCGAGTGACCCCGGCGACGAGGAGGAGGAACATGGCTCACGTCCACGGGCTCCGCTGCCGGGAATGCGGCAAGGAGTACGAGGTTGCGCCCGTCTACACCTGCGAGTGGTGCTTCGGTCCGCTGGAGGTGACGTACGACTACGAGGCGATCACCGCCGCCGTGAGCCGGGAACGCATCGCCGCCGGGCCCGCGAGCATCTGGCGCTACGCCGACCTCCTTCCCGTCGAGCGTGGCCACGCGGTCGACCTCGGTGCCGGGTTCACGCCCCTCGTGCGGGCCGACCGCCTCGCCGCTGCGCTCGGTCTCGGGGAAGTGTGGGTGAAGAACGACACCCTCAACCCGACGAACTCGTTCAAGGACCGGGTGGCATCGGTCGCACTCTCGAAAGCGCTCGAGTTCGGGTTCAAGACCGCCGCGTGCGCGTCGACCGGCAATCTCGCCAACTCGGTCGCGGCGCACGCCGCCCGCGCCGGCCTGCGTAGCTATGTCTTCATCCCGTCGAACCTCGAGCGAGCCAAGGTCGTCACCACCGCGGTCTACGGCGGCAACGTCGTCGCGATCAACGGCAACTACGACGACGTGAACCGGTTGTGCGCCGAGCTTGCCGGCACCTACCGCTGGGCGTTCGTCAATGTGAACGTTCGCCCCTTCTACGCCGAAGGCTCGAAGACGCTCGCGTTCGAGACCGCCGAGCAGCTCGGTTGGGAGACACCCGACCACGTGGTGGTACCGGTCGCCAGCGGCTCGCTGCTCACGAAGATCCGCAAAGGCTTCGACGAGCTGCACGAGGTCGGTCTCCTCGACCGCGAGCCGACCGTGCGGGTATCGGGTGCACAGGCCCTGGGATGTTCGCCGGTCGCGACGGCGTGGCGCGACGGCTCAGACACCATCCGCCCGGTGAAGCCGGACACGATCGCCAAGTCGCTCGCGATCGGGAACCCCGCCGACGGCTACTTCGCCCTCGACGCCGTCCGTCAGTCCGAGGGCGGCCTCGCGGCGGTGAGCGACGGCGAGGTCGTGGAGGGCATCCAGCTCCTCGCCCGCACCGAGGGGATCTTCGCCGAGACAGCGGGCGGCGTGACCGTGGCATCGCTGAAGCGGCTGGCCGAGGAAGGTGTGGTCGGCCGCGACGAGCGGGTGGTCGTGTACATCACCGGGCTCGGCCTCAAGACGCTCGACGCGGTCGAGGCCGTCGCCGGTCCGACGGCGACCATCGGCCCCACGATCGACGCGTTCCACGAGGCATTCGACCCCGAGCAGATCGACGAGTAGAGGAACAGGAGCACCGGTGGCCGTCACCGTGAGAATCCCGACCCAGCTGCGCGAGCTCTCGGGTGGTGCGTCCGAGTTCACGCTCGAGGGCAAGACCGTCGCCGAGATCTTGGAGGCGCTCGAAGAGCGTCACCCCGGCTTCGCGGCGCGTCTGCACGACGACAACGGCGAGCTGCGCCGCTTCGTCAACGTGTTCGTCGCCGACGAGGACATCCGCTTCCTCCAGGGCGTCGACACTGCGGTGGTCGACGGCCAGGTCGTCAGCATCGTCCCGGCGGTCGCCGGGGGGTGACGGGGGCTTGCGGGCTCGACGAGTTCCTCGCCCTGCTGCTCCGCCGACACGAGGACTCCGTCGACACCGGCACGGCCGCGATCACGCGCGGCCTGCGCCGCCGGGAGGGTGACCGCCGGGCGATCCGCTCGTACGCGCGGATGGCCGAGACCGACCGCGCATCGGCGCGGCGCGCCGTCGATCGCCTCGGACGCCAACTCCGGCGTATCGACCGGCGCGTCGGCGGGGTGCTCGACGCGACACAGGTGACGCGCGCCGCCCGAGCGCTGGTCGTGCAGTCGCTCGGCGTGCGCGATCCGCTGGTCGGGGAGGCAGACGCCGCGTTCGACGCGATGGAGGCCGCCCGTGCCCGCATCCCTCTGCGGTGGTGGTGGCGGCGGGCTCGGGGGGACGTCGACGTCGACGACCCGCTGCTGGCCGTCGAGCGCGAGCTCGAGCGCCTCGAGGCCGACCACGCCGCCGTGTGGCGCCGCTGGGCGGCGCGCGAGGAGTTCTAAGCCTTCGCGGCCACGTAGAGCTGCTCGGCGACGTCGACCGGCACGGTGTGCTCGCCGACCGAGGTCTTGACCTTCACCCCGCTGCCGCCGCTCTCGAGCACGGTCGCCGTACAACCAGGGATGAGCCGAGCATGGGCGAGGAGCCGCAGGCTGTCGTCGTTGAGCTCGAGCTTCTCGCTGATGCGGGCGACCGTCACCGGCCCAGGCTCTGACGCGACCAGCCGCACCGTCGGCTCCGCCTTCACCTGGCGCCGAGCCCCCGGGATCGGGTTGCCGTGCGGGCACGTCATCGGGTCGCCGAGCAGCTCGACCAGCTTCTCCTCGACGTCGGACGAGATCGCGTGCTCCCACCGGGCGGCCTCCCGGTGCACCTTCTCCCACTCGAGTCCGATCACGTCGGTGAGCAGCCGCTCGGCGAGGCGGTGGCGGCGCACGACCGTGGTCGCGAGCTGACGGCCTTTCGGGGTGAGCCGGATCGCGCGGTCGGCACCGAGCTTGACGTAGCCGAGCTCCCCGAGACGGTGCACGGTCTCCGATACCGCCGCGGCCGAGAGCTCGAGCCGCTCGACGAGACGGGCACGCAACGGGGGCACGCCCTCCTCCTCGATGGCGAGGATCGTCTCGAGGTACTCCTCCGTGGTGTCGTGCAGCTCGGCCATGTGGCTAAGGGTACCCTGACCAGGCGTGTCCTCCGTCGTCGAGTGTCGAGATCTCACCAAGGCGTTCGGTGCGGTTCGCGCCGTCGACCGGGTGGGCATCGGCGTGCAGCGGGGTGAGGTGCTGGCGCTGCTCGGGCCCAGCGGGTGCGGGAAGACCACCACCCTGCGGCTCGTTGCCGGCTTCGAGCGCCCCGACGCGGGATCGGTGGTGCTTGCCGGCGAGGAGGTAGCGGCGCCGGATCGCTTCGTGCCGCCGGAGCGGCGCCGGGTGGGCGTCGTATTCCAGGACTACGCCCTCTTTCCTCACCTGACGGTGGCCCAGAACGTCGGCTACGGGGTGCGCGACCGGACCCGCCGGGCCGAGCGGGTGGCGGAGATGCTGGAGCTGGTGGGCCTGACGGCCGAGGCCGCCCGGCTGCCTCACGAGCTCTCCGGTGGCCAGCAGCAGCGGGTGGCGATGGCCCGGGCTCTGGCCCCCGAACCCGCGCTCGTGCTCCTCGACGAGCCGTTCTCGAACCTCGACGCCGCCCTGCGGGCGCGCGTGCGCGCCGAGGTGCGGTCGATCCTGCGGCAGGCCGACGCGACCGCGGTGTTCGTGACGCACGATCAGGAGGAGGCGCTCAGCCTCGCCGACAGGATCGCGGTGATGCGTGCGGGGCGTGTGCTCCAGGTCGACGAGCCCGCCCAGCTCTACGCCCGCCCTGCCGACCGCTTCGTGGCGACGTTCGTCGGCGACGCCGACCTGCTGCCGGGCGAAGTCGACGGCGACGCGGTCGCGACCGAGATCGGGCGCCTGCGGGTCGCCGAGCCCAACGGGCTGTCGGGCGCGGTCGACGTGGCGCTCCGACCCGAACGGGTGCGGCTGCGCCTCGACGGTGGCGGGCACGCGGTCGTGTCGGGAATCACCTACTTCGGTCACGACCAGCTCGTCGAGGCGGTGCTCGACGGCGGGATGCGCGTGCGCTCGCGTATGGGCCCGGCGCGCGCGTTCGAGCCCGGCGACCGCGTGTCGGTGGCGGTCACCGGCGACGTCATCGCGTTCGCCGCCGGTTCGTGAGCGACCGCGACATCGCAATCCTCGGCGCGGGTCCCGCGGGGCTCGCAGCCGCGTACCGGCTGGCCCGAGCCGGCCGCCCGGTCGTCGTGCTCGAGCGCGCGCCGAACCCCGGCGGCCTGGCAGGCAGCTTCGAAGTCGCAGGCGTGCGGGTCGATCACGGCAGCCACCGCCTCCATCCCTCGTGCGCGCCGCCGATCATGAAGCTCCTCCGTGAGCTCCTCGGCGACGACCTGCAGCGCCGCGTCCGCCACGGGCGCGTGAGGATCGGCGGCCGCTGGGTTGCGTTCCCGCCCCGCCCTGCCGACCTCATTCGCAACCTCCCACCCCGCTTCGCGCTCGGCGTGGCGCGCGACACGGCCACCGCACGATGGCGGCACCCCCCGCGAGAAGACACGTTCGCCGAGGTCGTCCGGGCGGGGCTCGGGCCGACGATGGCCGAGGGCTTCTACGACCCGTATGTACGCAAGATCTGGGGCCGCGACCCGAGCCGGTTGAGTGGTGAGCTCGCCCGGCGCCGGGTGGGCGCGCGGTCAGCGGGCGCGCTGTGGCGCAAGCTCGCCCGACCGAGTGCTCGCTCGCCGGAGGCGCGCGCCTTCTACTACCCGAAGCGGGGCTACGGCTCGATCGTCGAGCGGCTGGCGGACGCCGCCGTCGACGCGGGCGCGAAGCTCGAGCTGGGCGCGGACGTGACCGCGCTCGACACCACCGGCCCCGGTGCGCAGGTTCATCTCGCCGGTGGGGCGACGGTGACTGCGGGACAGGCCTGGTCGACGCTCCCACTGCCGGTGCTCGCCCGCATCGCGCGCCCCGCCGCTCCCCCCCAGGTGCTCACCGCCGCCGGCCGGCTCTCGTTCCGTGCGTTGGCGCTCGTCTACCTCGCGGTCGCGCGGCCCCACTACACGGAGTTCGACGCCCACTACTTCCCCGACCTCGACGTCCCGTTCAGCCGGGTCTCGGAGCCGAAGAACTACCGCGACGGCACCGGCACCGACCCCGCCGACCACACCGTGCTGTGCGCCGAGGTGCCGTGTTCGGTCGGCGACGAAATCTGGACCGCCGCTGACGCCGCGCTGGGCGAGCGGGTCGCGTCGGGCCTCGCGGCGCAGGGCCTCCCCGACGCGACCACCGCCGAGGTCGTCGTGCGCCGGGTGCCGCACGCGTACCCGTCGTACGGCACCGGCTACGAGACCGACTTCGCCCGGCTCGACCGGTGGTCGCGCGCACAGCCCGACGTCCTCAGCTTCGGGCGCCAGGGACTGTTCGCGCACGACAACACGCATCACGCGCTCGCAATGGGCTGGGCGGCGGTCGACGCCATCGGCCCCGACGGTCGCGTCGACCCGGTTCGTTGGGGCGCGGCGCGCGCGGCGTTCCGCGAGCACGTCGTGGAGGACTGAGCGCGAGCAGCAACTTGCATCCGGCGATGAGGGGTCGGGCTTTGCCCGACCCCGGGCTGCCGACAGCGTGCGGGAGCGGCGAGCGAAGCGAGTGCGACCAGAGAGATCAGTCGTGCATCTGCTGGGACAGGTAGTGAGCCTCGCCCACGGTGGCCAGCAGGGAGAGCTGCGTCTCGAGCCAGTCGGCGTGCTCCTCTTCGCCTTCGAGGATGTCCTCGAGCAGATCGCGGCTGCCGTTGTCGCTCTCGGCGACGCACAGCGCGATGCCGCGGTTGAGGCGGTCGATCGCCGCCCGTTCCAGCTCGAGATCGAGGCCCAGCTGCTCGGGCACCGTCTCGCCCACGCTCACCGTGCCGAGGCGCTGGAGGTTCGGGACGCCCTCCAGGTAGAGGATGCGCTCGACGAGGTGCTCGGCGTCCTTCATCTCGCCCATCGACTCGTCGCGGCTGTGGTGGGCGAGACGCTCGTAGCCCCAGTTGTCGCACATCTTGGCGTGCAGGAAGTACTGGTTGACCGCCGTCAGCTCGGCGGTGAGCACCTCGTTGAGCAGCTCGACGACGGCGATGCTCCCCTGCATGGCGATCCCCCGGTTCGTTGCGACGACTCGCGCAATGCGTCGCCGACTCTACGCGGGTACTGCCATCGGCGCGCCCTCCGTCGCCCCACGTCGATCGTGCTGGGCGAGGAGGCGCTGGAGGGCAGGAAGGCACCCACCACAGTGGCCGCCGGCGCCACACCGCTTCGCGAGCTCGTCCTCGCGGACGGCGCCCTGCTCGATCTCGGCCCGGATGACACGGTCGCTGACGGCATGGCAGTGACAGACGATCATGCGGCCACTCGCGTCTGCTTGCTCGGTGGCGCCGGCCGCGCATCCGAATTCACCTGCAATTGGCGCCAGACGGCGGGCACGACATTGCGCAGATAGGGGATAAGGCGCACGAACGACCGGCCGCGCTCACGGAATCTGTACGAGATCGGCACTTCCTCGTACCGGAAGCCCTTGGCGAGGAGGTCGAGGGTGAGCACCTGGGCGTAGTTGAAGTCGTGGGCGATGTCGGCGGCGGCGGCGGCGCCGGGTGACAGGGCGCGGTAGCCGCTCTGGCCGTCGCTGATCCGGTGCCCCGCGATCCCGGCGAGCGCGCGGGTCAGGAGCCAGTTGCCCGCACGCCGGCGCAGCAGCATCCGCTCGATGCTCCCGGCGAAGCGGGAGCCGACGACGTAATCGGCCCGGCCGGTGAGCACGGGCTCCACTACGCGCGCCAGCTCCTCGGGCGCGTACTCGCCGTCGGCGTCGCAGAACGCGATCACTGCAGGGTGTCGGGCCAGGCCTTCAGCCAATCCGCGGCGGACCGCGGCCCCGAGACCGCGATGGCGGTCGAGCGAGATCACCGTCGCACCTGCGGCCGCGGCCCGCTCGGCGGTGCGGTCGGTCGAGCCGTCGTCGATCACGAGCGGGACCACCGGGTGCCCGCCGACGGAGGCCGGCACCCTTGCCGTCACTCCCGCGACCGAGTCCTCCTCGTCGAGTGCCGGGAGGAAGAGCACCACCGGCTGGTCGTTGCGGGCGTCGGGCACGGGCGGTCCTGGGGATCGTCTGTATCGGTCAGGCGCACCATACTTTGGTAAGGCCGCCTTTACAAGAGCGGGCCGGCTATGGAAGGCTCCCGCCCGTGAACGTCCGACGGCTCCTCGCCGGCGCGCTCGCGCCGGTGGTCATGGCGGCGGGGCTGGTGTCCTGCTCGAGCGGCGGCGGCGACCGGCTCACGATCTACTCCGGCCGCCAGAGCGAGCTCATCGCCCCCCTGCTCGAGGAGTTCTCCGACGACACCGGCATCGGGATCGACGTGCGCTACGGCGACTCGGCCGACCTCGCCCTCCTCATCGAGGAGGAAGGTGACCGCTCGCCCGCCGACGTGTTCCTGTCGCAGAGCCCCGGCGCCGTCGGCTTTCTCGACGCCAACAACCGCCTGACGAAGCTGCCCGACGACGTCCTCGACCGGGTCGAGCCCCGGTTCCGGGCACCCGACGGCGACTGGGTCGGCATCTCCGGGCGCGTGCGCGTGCTCGTGTACAACTCGGACCTCGTCGACCCCGCCGAGCTCCCCGACTCCGTGTTCGACCTGACGGACGAGCAGTACCGCGGTCGCGTTGCGGTGGCGCCGCCGAACGCCTCGTTCCAGGACTTCGTGACCGCGATGCGCGAGTCGGTCGGCGATGACGAAACCCTCGCCTGGCTCGAGGGCATGGTCGCCAACGACGTCCGCACCTACGCCAACAACATCGCCATCGTGGAGGCGGTCGGCCGGGGTGAGATCGAGCTCGGCCTCGTGAACCACTACTACAACGAGGAGGTCAAGGCCGAGAACCCCGACGCGCCGAGCGAGAACTACCTGTTCCCCGGCGCCGACCTCGGCGCGGTCATCCTGGTCACGGCGGCGGGGGTGCTGCGCAGCGGCGATTCCGATGCTGACGCCGAACGCCTCGTGGAGTACCTCCTCTCGCAGCAGGCCCAGGAGTTCTACGCCCGGGAGACCCTGGAGTACCCGCTGGCGGCGGGCGTCGAGCCCGTCGTCGAGGACCTGCCGCCGCTCGCCTCGATCCAGTCACCCGAGCTCGACCTCAGCTCGCTCGGGGGTGAGCTCACCGAGACCAAGCAGCTCATCGAGCGCAGCGGTCTCGAGCAGGCGTGACCGCGGTCGAGGCGGTCGCGCCGGCGCCGCTCCCCGCGCCACCACGCCGGGGCCGCTTCCGGGCCCGGCCCCCGTTCGCGCTCTCGCTCACCAGTCTGGTGGTCGCGGCGCTGTTCGCGGCCCCGCTGATCTACCTGGTGGTGCGCAACACCCAGATCGGGACGGACGCGTTCGACGTGTTGACCTCCGACACCGCGCTCGGCCCGCTGCAACGCACTCTGCTGCTGGCGGTGACAGTCGCCCTGGCGACGGCCGTGGTCGGCACCGCCGCCGCGTGGCTCGTCACCCGCACCGACCTCCCCGGCCGCCGGATGTTCCGGGTGCTGCTGGCGCTGCCGCTCGTCATCCCGTCGTTCGTGGGCGCGCTCGCGCTCGTCGCCGCCTTCGCCCGCGGCGGGTTGCTCGACGAGTTGGTCGGCCTCGACTCGTTGCCGCGCGTGCGCGGGTATTGGGCGGCGTTCGTGGTGCTGACGCTCCTCTGCTACCCATATGTGTACCTCCCGGTCGCGGCGCGGCTCTCGGCGTTGCCGCCCGCGCTCGAGGAAACCGCCCGGTCGCTCGGCCGCACGCCGGCGAACGTCTTCCGCACGATCGTGCTGCCGCAATCGCGCGGCGCGATCAGCGCCGGCGCCCTGCTCGTGTTCCTCTACGTCGTCAGCGACTTCGGTGCGGTCGCGATCGTCCGCTATGACACGCTGACCACCCGCATCTATTCGTCGAGACTCTTCGACCCCACCACGTCGGCCGCCCTGGCCCTGTTGCTGGGCGTCGTTGCCGTGCTCGTCGTCGTCGCCGAAAGGGGCGTGAGCCGGCGGCGGGTGCAGACCGAGGCCGTCGCCGCCGGCCGGGGAACGTTCCAGGCGCCGCTCGGTCGCTGGAAGGCGCCCGCGCTGGCGTTCGTGAGCGCGATCGTGGCGATCGCGCTGGCGGCGCCGGTCGCGGTGCTCGGGCGATGGGCGTGGCGCGGGTTGCGGGGGAGCGGCCTCCGCGACCGCGTCGATCTCGAGGGCGTATGGCAGCCGGCCCTGAACACCGCCGGGATCGCGATCGTGACCGCCGTCGTGGCCATCGCGGTGGTGCTCCCCGTCGCGTACCTCACGACGAGGCACCGCTCGCGCGTCGGCGGGATCGCGAACACGTTCGTCGTCGGTGGATTCGCGCTCCCCGGGCTTGTCATCGCCCTCGCGGTCGTGTTCTGGGTACTCCAGGCCCCGATCGTCGGCGGCCTGTACCAGACGTTCCCCCTGCTCGTCTTCGCGTACGTGGTGCACTTCGGTGCCCAGGCGATGCGCTCGTCGCAGGTCGCGGTGGGTGGCGTGCCCCGCCGTTTCGACGACGCTGCCCGCGCCCTGGGCGCCGGGCGCTGGCGGCGGCTGCGCACGGTCGACGTTCCGTTGATGCTGCCCGGCCTGGCCGCGGGCGCCGGCCTGGTGCTGCTGTCGACGATGAAGGAGCTGCCGGCGACGCTGCTCCTCGCCCCGATCGGGTTCGACACGCTCGCCACGCGCATCTGGAGCGCGACCGAGAGCGCGTTCTTCGCCCGTGCCGGCGCCGCCGCGCTCGTGCTCATCGCGCTGTCGGGCCTACTGACCTGGTTGTTGACGATCCGGCGGCTGGAGCGCCTGGATTGAGCACCCGCCGCCTCACCGTCGTGCTCGCCCTCGTCGGCGTGGGCGTCTTCCTGTGGGTCGTGCCCACGGCGGGCGCGCGGGCCACCTACGGCGCGCGCACGACGGCCGACGAGCCGCAGTACCTGCTCACGGCGCTGAGCCTGGCCGAGGACGGCAACCTCGACATCGCCGACGAGCGTGCCCGGGGCGCGTACCGCGAGTTCCACGAGGCCGATCTCCCGGTGCAGGAGAGCATTCGCGACGACGGAACCCGGGTCGTGCCCCACGACCCGTTGCTGCCACTCGTCCTCGCCGTGCCCGTGGCGATCGGCGGATGGTTGGCGGCCAAGCTCACGCTGGCGGCGATGGCGGGCGCGCTCGCGGCCGCGATGGTGTGGGTGGCGGTGCGACGCTTCGCCGTGCCCGTGGGGGTGGCCGTCGTCGCCGTGCTCGCCTTCGCCCTGGCCGCGCCGCTGGCGTTCTACGGGACCCAGGTTTATCCCGAGCTGCCCGCGGCCCTGGCGGTGACGCTCGGGATCGCCGCGCTCACCGGGCCCCTCCGCCGGCGCGGGGTCGTGCTGCTGGCCGTGGTCGCGGTCGCGCTGCCGTGGCTCTCGGTGAAGTACATGGCGGTGGCGGCCGCCCTGGTGGGAGTCGCGCTCGTTCGACTCTGGCGGCGTGACGACCGCACGGCCATGCTCGTCGTCGTCGGGGTGCTGGGCGCGGCGGGGATCGTCTACCTCGCCGCCCATCAGGTGCTCTACGACGGCTGGACGGTGTACGCGAGTGGCGACCACTTCGACGCCGCCGGGGGCGAGGCCACCGTCATCGGGGTCGACCCCGACTATCTCGGCCGCAGCGCCCGCCTCGCCGGACTGCTCACCGATCGCGGCTTCGGCCTCGCCGCGTGGCAGCCGGCGTTCCTCCTCGCCGTCCCCGCAGTGGTCGCGTTGCTGCGCGCCCGGCCCCGTGGTTGGGACGTCCTCGCGGTCCCGCTTGCCGCGGGCTGGCTGAACGCGACGTTCGTGGCGCTGACGATGCACGGGTGGTGGTGGCCCGGTCGCCAGGTGGTCGTCGTCCTCCCGTGCGCGGTGCTGGCAGTGGCGTGGTGGGCCGGCCGCTACGAGCGCGTCCGGCCGTGGCTCCTTGCCGGCGCGGTCGTCGGCGCTGCCACCGTGGCGTGGCTCACGACCGAAGTGCTGCTCGGGCACCGGCGCCTCGTCATCGACTTCGAACGCACCGCCGACCCGCTCTACCGGTTGTGGCGCCTCGCGCTCCCAGACGGTCGCCGGCTCCCCGGCGGGACCGACGCGCTCCGCGCGCTCTGGTACGTCGCCCTGGCCGGTCTCGCCCTCTGGGGCTGGCGGTCCCTCTCGCGCCGGCCGGCACCCGCGCCGGGTGCACCTGTTCCCGGACCCGACACCATCGAACCCAACGACATGAGGAGAGAGGCACAACCATGCGTAACCGTTCCTTCCTGATCGCGTTCCTCGCCGGCGGGCTCGCCCTGGCCGGCGCGGCCTGCGGCGACGACGACGGTGGCGGCGTCCGCGAGAGCGGCTCCGCCTCGGGCTCTGGATCCGGCAGCGGCAGCGGCTCGGGGTCGGCATCCGGGAGCGCGTCGGGCTCCGGCAGCGGCGTCGAGGCCGAGTGCGTTCCGGTCGGCGACCTCGCCACGGCGACGACACGCGTCGAAGTGACGCTCGACGAGTTCGTCATCGACCTCTCGACCGACACCGCCCCGGCCGGGGCGATCGGCTTCGTCGCCCAGAACAACGGCGAGGAGCCGCACGAGATCGTCATCGTCCAGGGCGTCGCTCCGGCCGACCTGCCCACCGACGACGACGGCGCGCTCGACGAGGCCGCCCTGCCCGACGGTGCGCTCATCGGTGAGATCGAGCCGTTCAGCGGCGGCACCTCGTGCAGCGGCGTCTTCGACCTGACGCCGGGCGAGTACACGCTCGTGTGCAACGTCGTCGAGGAGGAGGAGCACGAGGCGCATCTCGAGGAGGGGATGCTCACGACGTTCACCGTGACGTAAGGCGCATCCGGGGGTTGGGGCTGGCGCGCGCAGGTCCGGCCATGCGTGGCTGCCCCTCCCGCCCGGCCGGACTTGCAGTCCCGGGGGGAGAGTGCCAAGCTCTTAGCACTCGGTCGTCAAGAGTGCTAAGCGCCTCGGCGGCCGGCCCAGCCGAATCGAAACCGCCCACCAGGGGCCCTTCCCACAGGGGGTTGTGACGCGATGCCCAAGCAGATCGCCTACAGCGAGAACGCCCGCCGGTCGCTCGAGACGGGCATGAACAAGCTTGCCGACGCCGTACGGGTCACCCTCGGGCCCAAGGGCCGCAACGTCGTGCTCGAGAAGAAGTGGGGTGCGCCCACGATCACCAACGACGGGGTGTCGATCGCCAAGGAGGTCGACCTCGAAGACCCCTACGAGAAGATCGGCGCCGAGCTGGTCAAGGAAGTCGCCAAGAAGACCGACGACGTCGCCGGTGACGGCACCACGACCGCCACCGTCCTCGCGTGGGCGATGGTGCGTGAGGGCCTCCGCAACGTGGCCGCCGGCGCCAACCCGATGAGCCTGAAGAAGGGCATCGAGTCCGCGGTCGAGACCGCGGTCGACTCGATCAAGGCCGACTCGCAGCACGTCGAGACCGACCGGGCCCAGATCGCCAACGTGGCCGCGATCTCGGCGGCCGACAGCGAGATCGGCGCGATGATCGCCGAGTCGCTCGACAAGGTCGGTACCGACGGCGTCATCACCGTCGAGGAGAGCCAGACCTTCGGGATGGAGCTCGACCTCGTCGAGGGCATGCGCTTCGACAAGGGCTACATCTCGCCCTACTTCGTCACCGACCCCGAGCGGATGGAGGCTGTCCTCGACGACGCCTACGTGCTGCTGGTGAGCAGCAAGATCTCGGCGGTCAAGGACCTCCTGCCCGTGCTCGAGAAGGTCATGCAGGGCGGCAAGCCGCTCGTCATCGTGGCCGAGGACGTCGAGGGTGAGGCGCTGGCCACGCTGGTGGTCAACAAGATCCGGGGCACGTTCAAGTCGGCGGCGGTCAAGGCTCCCGGCTTTGGCGAGCGCCGCAAGGCGATGCTCCAGGACATGGCGGTGCTCTGCGGCGGCCAGGTCGTCTCCGAGGAGGTCGGCCTCAAGCTCGAGAACATCGGGCTCGACCTGCTGGGCCAGGCCCGGAAGGTGGTGGTCACCAAGGACGAGACCACCATCGTCGAGGGCGCGGGCAGCAAGGCCGACGT
>JBOGFJ010000056.1:0-4575 GCA_050743385.1 Acidimicrobiia bacterium | reverse complement strand
GAGTCGGACATCGTCGGCCGCGTCTTCGTGCGCATCTGGCCCCCCGGCGACATCGGCTTCCTGTAACTCGGGTCGCGCTCGCTTCGCTCGTCGCGCCCACACGCGCCGTCACCATCAGGAGCGTTCGCTCGACCATTCGCCGACGGTCGCCACCATCCGGTCGACGCGGTCGCAGTAGAGGGCGTCGATCCCCATCGCGAGCACGGCTCGTATGTGCCGTACCTCCTGCACGTCCCATGCGAACGCCCGCACGTCGAAGCGGTGGAACAGTGTGACGAGCCCGGCGCTCCACTCGCTGTGGTGCATGTTCATGAC
The DNA here is from genome assembly GCA_050743385.1 of Acidimicrobiia bacterium. Classification (GTDB taxonomy): domain Bacteria; phylum Actinomycetota; class Acidimicrobiia; order IMCC26256; family JACDBD01; genus JACDBD01. Next base: position 4,260 of record JBOGFJ010000056.1, on the reverse strand, counting down.
CTCGATGCCCGACTCGGCGAGATCGGCGGCGTGGCGCTCGAGCGGCTGCGGGAGCGCGCGCCGGCTGCGTGAGTGCACCAGATGGGCGTCGGTACCCTCGGCCGCCAGTTCCCGGAGGAAACGCAGACTGGGGGAGCACAGCCACAGCCTCCCGGTGGCCTCCGGCCCGGCGGCGGCCGCCGCGGTCAGGATCTGCGGCGCCGCCCGCCGGTCCTTGACGTCGATCGAGAGCTCGAAGCCGGTGCCGAGCTTGGCGTAGACGTCGACGAGGCGGGGGACGTCGTAGCGGGCAAGCCGGTCGGCGGCGGTACGACCCACCCGCACCCGCCGCAGGCCGCGGCGGAATGTACCGCCGTGCACGAGCACCACCTGGTCGTCGGAGGAGAGCCAGGCGTCCGTCTCGAGGCCGGTCGCCCCGAGCTCGAGCGCCCGGCGGAAGGCCGCGAGCGTGTTCTCGGGCTCCTGGGCTCGGGCGCCCCGATGGGCGAAGGTGATCGGCGTCACGGGCCCCGCATCATGACCCACGGCGTTCTCAAGGTGCCCGCCCGCCCTGCCGATGGACTCGCCAGGGCGAGTGGAGGGCCCAGTGACGACCATTCGAGCACAGTGTCCGAGTTGTGGGGACGTCCGGCTGACGGCCGGTGACCTCACCGTTCGGGTGTGCAGCGACGACGACAGCGGCTCCTACCGGTTCCGCTGCCCCGGCTGCAACGCACCCGTCGCCAAGCCGGCCAGCTCCCACATCGTGGAGCTCCTGGTCTCGTCGGGCGTGCGCCTCGAGATGTGGCGCCGGCCGGCGGAGCTGCTCGAGCCTCACAGCGGCCCGCCCCTCACACCCGACGACCTCCTCGACTTCCACGTGGCGCTGCAACGGCCTGACTGGATGGACGAGGTCGTCCCCGCCGACGGCCCCTCGGGCCACTCGGGCAGCGGGTACACCGGCCGATGACCGGTTGATCCGCCACTCGGTGCACGGCAGCTAGAAGCCGCCATCCGCAGGGAGCCCTGCGATGGCCACCACTACCATTGAGGGGCGATGCCCCAGGTCGGCCCGCTCGAGATCCTCGTGATCTTCGTCGTCGCCCTCCTCGTCTTCGGCCCCAAGGAGATCCCCAAGGTCGCCCGCCAGGCGGCGAAAGGCTGGCGGGAGGTCCAACGCTTCCAGGCGAGCCTCCGGCGCGACATCGACGACGTGCTGCGCGACATCGACGAGGAGGAGGAGCACGACACCCCGGCGCCGACGCTGCCACCCAAGCAAACGGAGCTCGATGCCGGGCCGTCAGCTGCGAACCGGCCCTCACCGCCGGCTGATCCCACGCCATAGCGACACCGGTGGCGAACCGCGACGACGGCGGCCGGATGACGGTCGTCGAGCACCTGTCGGAACTGCGCCGCCGCATCATCATCTGCATGATCGCGATCACGCTCGCAGCGATCGTCGTCTACATCTTCTCGCTCGACATCATCCGCTTCCTGATCGAGTACTACGAGGACGCCACCGACGGCCAGCAGGATGCGCTCATCTTCACCGGCCCGTTGGATGCGTTCGCGACGCGACTGAAGGTGGCGACCTACGGAGGGTTCGCGCTCGCGCTGCCGGTGTGGCTGTTCCAGATGTGGCGCTTCGTGACGCCGGGCCTGCAACCCAAAGAGAAGCGCTACGCGATCCCCTTCGTGCTCACCTCGGTCGTGCTGTTCGCCGTGGGTGGGCTCGTCGCCATGCTGACGCTGCCCAAGGCCCTCGACTTCCTGCTCAACATCGGGGGGTCGGAGCTCGAGCCGCTGCTCACCGCCGACCGGTACCTGTCGCTCGTGAGCCTCATGATCATCGCGTTCGGGATCGCGTTCGAGTTCCCGGTCGTGCTCACCTTCCTGCTGCTCGCGCGGGTGATCAGCGTGGCGCAGTTGCGGCGCTGGCGGCGCGCCGCCATCGTGTTCATCACGATCTTCGCGGCGGTGATCACGCCGAGCCAGGATCCGTACTCGCTCCTGCTCATGATGGTACCGATGTACCTGTTCTACGAGGCCTGCATCATCATCGGAAGGATCCTGAAGCGATGAGCCCTGCCCCCCGCCGGCGTCCCGGCGACTACCGCCCGCCCCGCGATCGTCGTGAGATCGCGGTGGCGGTGCTCGCCGCTCTCGGAGTGCTCCTCGTCACAGCCGCGTTGCTGTTCGTGCTCCGACCACGCGACGAGAGCTCCGACGTGCCGCCGGTGACAGCACCCTTGCCGACCGAGTCGTCGACGCCTCCCGACCCGTCCGCGCCCCCGGTCGTGCCGCCGGAGACGTTGCCGCCCGAGACCACCCCGGCGCCGGTGCCGTGAGCACGGGCGCATGAACGTCGGGTCGACCCCGGGGCGGCGCGCCGCCTTCGAGGCGGAGCGACCCTTCCCGCTCGACCGCTTCCAGGCCGAGGCGCTCGACGCCCTCGACGCCGGCCGGTCGGTGCTGGTGGCGGCACCGACCGGCTCCGGGAAGACGCTCGTCGCCGAGTACGCCATCTTCCGCGCCTTCGATGCGGGTGCCAAAACCTTCTACACGACGCCGCTCAAGGCGCTGTCGAACCAGAAGTTCGGTGACCTGATCCGTGTTCATGGCGCCGACCGGGTCGGACTCCTGACCGGTGACAACTCGATCAACGGCGAAGCACCGATTGTGGTGATGACCACCGAGGTGCTCCGCAACATGATCTACGCGGGGTCACCGACGCTCGACGGACTTCGGTACGTGGTCCTGGACGAGGTTCACTACCTCCAGAACCCGTACCGAGGCGCGGTGTGGGAGGAAGTGATCATCCACCTCGCCCCCGACGTCGATCTCGTGTGCCTGTCGGCCCCGGTGTCGAACGCGGAAGAGTTCGCCGCCTGGGTACAGACCGTGCGGGGTGAGACGCGCCCGGTGATCGAGGAACGCCGGCCGGTCGAGCTCCAGAACCTCTATCTGGTGGGTGAGCGGGGAACCGATCAGCTCCACCTCCTACCCACGTTCCTTCGCGGCGAGCGTGGCGAGGCGCGGCCCAATCCCGAGGCCGCACGTCTCTACGCCCGCCCCGGGTCACGGGGGCGGGGCCGCCCGACCCGGCGACTCCGGACGCCCGGACGGGTCGAGACGGTGGCGCGCCTCGCGGCCGAAGACATGCTGCCGGCGATCGAGTTCGTGTTCAGCCGGGCCGGTTGTGACCAGGCTGTCGAACAATGCCTCGACGCCGGCGTCCGCCTCACCGGCGCCGCCGAGCGACCCCGGATCCGAGCGATCGGCGAGGCCCACACCCGTGGCCTTGCCGACGAAGACCTCCGGATTCTCGGGTACGGGCGCTGGCTGGCCGCGCTCGAGGCGGGCCTTGCCGCCCATCACGCCGGGATGGTGCCGCCGATGAAAGAGGCGGTCGAGGAGGCGTTCGCCGCCGGGCTCGTGAAGATGGTGTTCGCCACCGAGACGCTGTCGCTCGGGATCAACATGCCTGCCCGCACGGTGGTGATCGAGAAGCTGTCGAAGTTCACCGGTGAGCGCCACGAGTTCCTCACGCCGGGTGAGTACACGCAGCTCACCGGGCGTGCCGGCCGGCGCGGGATCGACGAGACCGGCTACGCCGTCGTCTGTTGGAGCCCGTTCGTGCCGTTCGACCAGGTGGCCGGGCTGGCCTCTCGACGCACGTACGCGCTCCGCTCGTCGTTCCGCCCGACCTACAACATGGCCGCCAATCTCGTCCGGCGTTACCCGCCCGAGGTCGCCCACCATCTCTTGAACCTGTCGTTCGCGCAGTTCCACGCCGACCGCGACGTGGTGTCGCTGGAGCGCCAACTGGCGCGCAGCCGCGACGAGCTCCGCCGTCAGAGGGCCGTGGCCGAGGACGGGGCCGGCGACATCGACGAGTACCGGCGCCTCACGGGTGCGCTCGAGAGCGAGCGCCGCGATCGCGGCGGTGGCAGACGTGGGGGAGCGGCGCTCGACGCGCTCCGCCCGGGTGACGTGGTCGTGGCTCGCGGCCGCCGTGGAAAGGTCGTGGTCTTGTCGCACGACCGCGGTCGGAGCGGCGCACCCCGAGTGCTCGTGCTCACGACCGGGCGGGAGCTCGTCCGGCTGGGCGCCGACGACTTCGACGGGCCGCCGACACCGGCGACCCGCGTCGAGTTACCGGAGCCGTACGCCCCCAGGAGCGCGGCCTTCCGGCGCGACGCCGCCGACCGCCTGGGGCGGGCCAGGGTCGAGCGCGCGGATCGCCGGGCCGAGCGCACGCGCCACGAACGGGTCTCGGAG
>JBOGFJ010000055.1:0-7942 GCA_050743385.1 Acidimicrobiia bacterium | reverse complement strand
CGACTAGTGAGCCGCGCGCGCTCGGGTTCCCGTTAGGCTCGGGGCCGTGGGCGCTGACGTCGGCAGCGAGGTCATGTTCGACACGCTGCTCGACCTCCAAGAGCACGACACGGCCGCCGACCGGCTGCGCCACCGCCGCGAGACGCTCGAGGAGCGGTCCGCACTGCAGGGCACGGAAGCCCGGTTGGCCGAGCTCGACGGTGCCCGATCGGAGCTGCGAGCGCGCCGCGACGACGCGGCGCGTGAGGAGCAACGCTTCGACGACGATGCCAAGTCGCTCGAGGAGCGGGCCGTCGACGTCGAGCGCACGATGTACTCGGGTGAGATCGCTTCACCGCGCGAGCTCCAAGCGATGCAGGCAGACGTCGATCAGCTCCGGCGTCACCAGCGCAGCGTCGAAGACCGCGAGCTGGCGGTGATGGAGCAGCGCGAGGCGCTCGACACCGAGCTGGCGAAGCTCGACGCCGAGGCGGGCGCGCTCGAGTCGGAGGCCCGGCAGCTGCGCACGACCCTCGCCGCGGCCGAAGCCACGATCGATGCCGAGCTCGGCACCGAGACCACCGCGCGCGAGGAGCTTGCCGCCCGGCTCAGTCCCGAGCTCCTCGACGACTACGAGCGCTGCCGCCGCCGCGCTCACGGCGTGGGTGCGGCCCGGCTCGTGGGCGGCACGTGCCAGGGCTGCCATCTGTCGATCCCGTCGACCGAGGCGGAGCGCATCCGCAAGGGCGGCTCGGGCGTAGTGGCGCACTGCGACAACTGCGGCTGCATCCTCGTTCCCTGACGAGGCGTTGCAGGAGGATGGCCTCGTGACCGAGCGCGAACGCGTCGTGTTGTACTGCGATGGTGGCGCGCGCGGGAACCCCGGCCCGGCCGCCATCGGCGCGGTGGTGCTCGACCCTCACACCGATCCGCCCACCCAGCTCGCCACGGTCAGCGAGCGCATCGGCGTCACCACGAACAACGTCGCCGAGTACCGATCGCTGATCGCGGGCCTGGAAGCCGCCCGGCAGTTCCCGGCGCCGGCGATCACGGTGAAAGCCGATTCGCAGCTCGTGGTCCGCCAGCTCCAGGGGCGGTACCGCGTCAAGCAGGCGCATCTGCGGCCGCTGTACGAGAAGGCCCGGGCACTGCTGGCGCGGTACGAGGAGGTCGAGCTCGTGCACGTGCCTCGTGAGCGCAACGTCGTGGCCGACGCGCTGGTGAACGCCGCCCTCGACGGCGCCTGATTCCTTGCTGCTCTGGTATGTCGGGCTGTCGGTCCTCCTCGTCCATTACGTCTTTCGTAGCTCGGGGGTCGACTACCGCCTGGTCGCGGTCGGGTCGGTGCTCCCGCTCGCGATCGACCTGCCGTTCCGGCGGCTCGCGTACGGGCACGCCTTGGTCGCGGGGGTGGCGCTGCTGTTCATCGTGATGGTGGCGACGGTCGGCCAACCCCGGCTCCTGCGCCGGCGGCTGATCTGCCTGCCGATCGGGTACCTGTGCGGGCTCGTGCTCTCGGGTGCGTGGGCGTCGAGCGAGGTGTTCTGGTGGCCGTTCCTCGGCCGGTCTCTCCCGCACGACGGCTTGCTCCCGCCGATCGGGCTGGTCGCGCTCCAGGAAGCGGCCGGCCTGGCGGCCTGTGCCTGGGCCGTCGTGCTGTTCGGCCTCACCGATCGCGCCAAACGTCACGAGTTCCTGCGGTCGGGACGGCTGCGAGCTCAGCGCGTATGACGACGGGTTCGCGACAGGGATGATCGCGTTCGTTCGCCACGGCGAGACCACGCCGAACCGGGAGGGGCTGCTGCTGGGTCGGGCCGACCCGCCGCTCACCGACCGAGGTCGCGAGCAGGCCGACGAGCTCGCGCAGCGGCTCGCCCTCCTCGAACCGACGGCCGTGCTCAGCAGCCCGCTCGGCCGGGCGCAGGCCACCGCGGCCCCCATCGCCGCCGCCACCGGTCACGCGGTGGAGGTGGACGACCGCCTGGTGGAGATCGACTACGGCGAGTGGGACGGCCAGCCCCTTGCGGATCTCACCGCCGAGGTCGTCACCCGCTGGCGCGCCGACGCCGACTTCGCGCCCCCCGGCGGCGAGAGCCTCCGCATGGTCGGCGCGCGCGTGGCCGGGTTCTGCGAAGAGCGGTTGGCCCGTGAAGTGATCGTGGCGGTGAGCCACGTGTCGCCGATCAAGGCGGCGGTCACGTGGGCGCTCGGCGTGGGCGACGAGCTCGCCTGGCGCATGCGCCTCGACGTCGCCTCGATCACCCGCATCGCCCCCGGACCCGTCCTCCTCGCCTTCAACGAGCGCGGGTAGATGTCTCGCACCGGCGCGGCGCACGGTGAACGCATCGAGGGGCTACTCGACGCGAAGAGGGATGGTGGCCCGGGCGGGACGGGCGTGGGCGCCGTCGCCGTCGACGACGAAGCGACCCTCGCCGGGGCCGTCGGCCACCGGCATCCCGAGTGCGTCGAGCAGTGCATGGTCGTCCTCGGGTGCCCGTCCGGTCGTCGTCAGGTAGTTGCCGACGATGAGGGCGTTGGCGCCGGCGAGGAGGCCCATCGCCTGGAGCTCGCCCAGCACGCGTTCACGACCGCCGGCGAGGCGGAGCCACGCACCCGGGAGCACGAGGCGGAACAGCGCGATGGCCCGGAGCGCCTCGCGGGGTTCCAGCACCGGTTGCTCACCCAGGGGTGTGCCCGGCCTCGGATCGAGCAGGTTGATCGGCACCTCGCACGGGTCGAGCTCGGCGAGCTCGAACGCGAAGTCGATGCGCTGCTCGAGCGTCTCGCCCATGCCGAGGATGCCGCCGCAGCACAGCTCCATGCCCGCGTCGACGGCGAGCCGGGCCGTCTCCACCCGGTCGCTCCAGGTGTGGCTCGTGCAGATCGACGGGAAGACCTCCCGGCACGTCTCGAGGTTGTGGTTGTAGCGGCGGACGCCGGCGGTTGCGAGCCGAGTCGCCTGTTCCTCGGTGAGCAAGCCGAGCGAGCACGCGACCTCCAGCCCCGTCTCGCGGTGGACCGCGTCGACGGCGTCGAGCACCTTGCGCAGGAGCCGCTCCTCGGGCCCGCGTACCGCGACCACGATGCAGAACTGCGTGGCGCCCGCAGCCCGCGTGGCGCGGGCCGCATCGACGACCTCGTCGAGGTCGAGGAACGCGTACACATCCGCGTCGGTCTCGAACCGGGCCGACTGGGAGCAGAACGCGCAGTCTTCCGGGCAGGCGCCCGACTTGGCGTTGATCAGGCTCTCGAGCTCGACCTCGGGCCCGCAATACGCGAGCCGGACCCGGTGGGCGAGCGCGACGAGATCGGGCAGTGTGTCGAGCGGCATGGCCGCCACCGCGCCCACCTCGGCGCGCGTGAGCGGGCGGCGTTCGACGAGCAGGGCCCGCTCTGCGGTCTCCAGAGGCTTCAACCGTCTCCCTCTCCGTCAGCGTGCCATTGCACGGCGAGCAGGTGCCGGGCCTGGGGGATGCCCCGCAGCTCGCACAGACCCTTGTCCTCGAGCGCCAGCTTGCCACCGCGCCCGTCTCCGCCGAGCAGATCGGCGACGGGCTCGGTGACGAGCACCTCGCCCGGGGAGGCCTGGTCGGTGACCCGGGCGGCGAGGTTGACCACGCGGCCGATGAGGTCGCCGTCGTCCTCGACGGCCTCGCCGGCATGGATGCCGATGCGCACGCCGAGGTCGAGATCGACCTGCTCCCGCACGTCGCGCATCTCCCGCTGGATGTCGACGCCGCACAGCACCGCCTCGGCCGGGCTCGCGAACCGGCCGAGGAACCCGTCGCCCTGGGTTCCGACCTCCTTGCCGTCCCGGGACGCGAACGCGGCGCGCACCAACCCGCGGTAGCGGGCGAGGACCCGGGTCCACTCGTCGTCGCCGAGGGTCTCCGCCAGCGCCGTCGAATTTGCGATGTCGGTGAACATCACCGCGACCCATTGGCGCGACGGCGCCGACGGCGGGGAGCGGCGGCCGGCCGCGATCGTCTGCAGGGCGTCGGCGGAGCGGGCCATGATCTGCTCCCCGACCTGGGCGGCGATGCGCGCCGTGTCGCGCGGTCCCGAGCGACCGTGGCGTCGGCGCCGACGGCGGCGGTGCAGCTCCCGGTGCCTGCGGGCGAGGGCGCCGGGGAGCGCGACGAGGGCCACCCCGAGGTGGATGACGACGGCCACCCCCCACGCCAGGATCACCCAGATCGGCCAGAAGCCGAGGCTGCGGGCGAGGCCGGGGTCACGGGCGATGTCGCCGACTTCGTCGAACGATCCGCTCGTCAGGGCCCAGAACGCCACCAGGAACCCACACACCGCGGCGTAGGTGAACAGGTGGACGACGAAGGACCCGAACAGGCCTCCGCTGGGCGCGCGCATGCCCGGCGGAGCGTAGAGCGTCAGGTGGCGTCGGCGCCCGGGAGCGGCTGGCGCCCGGCGTCGTAGACGAGGTACCCGCCCTCGACGCGGGCCTCCTCCATGGGGTGGTGCTCGGCGACCCGGCCGTCGTGGAAGAGGTGGAGCACGCGCTCGTGCCGGAGCAGCACGGCTGCGTCGGCGAGCAGGCGGCGGTGGCAGCGCCACCACACGCTCTCGGCGCACATCACGGTGGTCGGCCGCGCGGCCGCGTCGGCGAGCACCCGGTCGAGGGCGCCCGCGAACTCGGGCGTGGCCATGTGGTCGGCGTAGCCGCGGAACGCGGGGACGGTGAGCGCGTGGTGGGGTGTATCGGGCCGCGGGGATCGGCGCCCGCCCAGCGCCGGCTCCCATGTGTACGCGAGACCGTGCTCGGGCAGCCACCGTTCCATTGCGATCCGCCCGAACTGCGGGTGGCGGCGGCTCCCGGGGTGCGAGCGCACGTCGACCACGAGCTCGATCCCGGCGGCGGCGAGGAGGCGGGCGAGCTCGTCGGCCTCGAGCGTCCCGTGGCCGACGGTGTGCAGCGTCATCGTCGCGTGCGCGCCACGAGATCCCGAACCGCGCCCACTTCGCCGTCGCGGAGGTTGGGATCGGCGAGCCGGTAGGCCGCGGCGGCGTCGAGGTGGGCCATCACCGGGGTCCGTACGAACCGGCGCAGGAACATGCGTGCGAAGGCCTGCCGGCCTACCCGGGCGGCCAGCTGCGTCAGTGGTCCCGCGTCGAGCTCCCCCGTGACGAGGAGGACCCACGTGAGCGCGACATCGGCGTCGCCGTTGCCGCGGGCGGCGTTGGTCCAGTCGATGACGACGGGGCCGGCCGGTCCGAGCATCACGTTCAGGGGGTGCAGGTCGAGGTGGAGGAGGACGGGACCGTCACCGAGGGGGGTGGCGAGCCAGTCGGGCGCCACGATGTCGTGCAGCTGGTGGTGCAGCGAAGCGAGCGTGTGCGCGTGCTCGCGCATGCGCCAGGGCCGGCGGGCGAGGTCGTGCGCCATCGTCGGGCCGTCGATGCGGTCGATCACCAGGTCGGTGGGGGTGAGGTCGTACACCCGCGGCACCGGGTAACCGTGCGCGTGGGCGAGCTGCATCGCTGCGACTTCGCGCGGCAGGCAGCGCGGTTCCCGGTAGCGGCGCAGCACCCGAGCGTCGTCGAGCGCGAAGACCTGGCTGTCTCGGCCCTCGGCGAGCAGCTTCACCAGCAGATCTCCATCCGCAGCCCTCGTGCGTCGATGGGCGGCGGATCGGGGACGCGGCTGGATACGCCCGACGCGATTCGAAGCGCGCTCCATCGCGCGGCGCACGCATCGAGAAGGTCGTCTTCCTTCACATCACGGTAGGGCCGCGGACGGTCGGGCAATGCGATGTGTGCACGCTCGAGGAGCGCGCGTCTCTCCATTTGGCCTTCCGGACGGGTCTTTCTCGACGGCACCGGTCGGCCGTCGTTCATGGCGGCGAAGCTGAGCTCCGGATGTACCTCGTACACGCGCGCTTGCAACGCAGGGGAGAGCGCGAGGTCGACGTCTTCGATTTTCTCGAGGAGGTTGATTCCCTGCTGGTTGATTCGGCATCCACGCTCACGCGCTTGCTCGAGCGATCGCACGCCGAAGCAGCACCGTGGTGGCGCGGGGAACACTGATGTTCCTCGCGGTTGTCCGAGCACGCGACGTGCGATCGAGTCGGCACGTCGCCCGCCTTCGACGTGGCCGTCGAGAAGGCCGATCGGGATGTCGACCGCCACCAGAGTGCGGCGTGGGAGGGCATCGAGCACGGCGGCGAAGTCGGGACACACGAATGCCTCGGTCCCGGTCACGACGACCCAACCGCCGCGGCAGCCGTCGACGCCCGCCACCGACATCATCCCGGCAGGCTACGTAACCTGAGCGGCGTGGCCGAGCGGATCGACGTCGACGTCGTCGTGGTCGGGGCCGGCCTGGCCGGGCTCACCGCCGCCCGTCGGCTCGTCGAGGCCGGCCAGGAGGCGGTCGTCCTCGAAGCCCGTGAACGGGTCGGCGGTCGGCTGCTGAACCACACCCTCGCCGACGGGACCGTGGTGGAGGTCGGTGGACAGTGGATCGGCCCGACCCAGCTCCGCATGGCGAAGCTCGCCGCCGACCTCGGGCTGGAGACGTTCCCCACCTACAACACGGGCGACCACATGCTGCGCTTCGGTACCGCGTCGGCGCGCTATCGCGGCACGATCCCGCGGATCTCGCCGCTCGTGCTCGCCGACATGGCGCGTGCGCAGTCGCGCTTCGACAGGCTCGCCCGCCGAGTACCGCTCGAAGCGCCCTGGGCCGCCGACGCAGCCTCCGAGTGGGACGCGCAGACGTTCGCGACCTGGATCCGCCGCAACCTGCGCACGCCCAAAGCCAGGGCCCTGTTCGAGCTGTACTCGGAAGCGGTGTTCGCGGCCGAGCCCGCCGACTTCTCGCTCCTCCACGCGCTCTTCTACACGCACTCCGGCGGCGGCGTCGACATCCTCACCGGCACGCGCGGCGGTGCCCAGCAGGATCGCTTCGTCGGGGGTTCGCAGCTGGCGGCGCGGGGGCTCGCCGACCGCCTCGGTGACCGCGTGCGGCTGGGAGCGCCGGTACGCCGCATCGAGCATCGCGAAGACGGCGTCACCGTGCTCGCCGACGGCGTGCTCGCGACCGCCCGTCATGTTGTCGTGGCGGTGCCACCGGCACTGTCGGCCCGCGTCCTCTATGAGCCTGCGCTGCCCGCGTTCCGCGACCAGCTCACGCAACGCGTTCCAGCCGGATCGGTGATCAAGTGCAACGTCGTCTACGACTCGCCGTTCTGGCGCGACGAAGGCCTCACGGGGCAGGCGTCAGGTGACCGCGGGCCCGTGAAGATCACGTTCGACAACTCGCCACCGTCGGGGACGCCCGGCGTACTGCTCGGCTTCCTCGAAGGGGCACACGCGCGCGTGCTCAACCGTATGAGCGCGAACGACCGCCGCGACGCCGTGCTCGAGTCGTTCGCCGACTTCTTCGGCCCGCAGGCGCGCAAGCCCGTCGAGTACGTCGAGCTCGACTGGTCCGAAGAGGAGTGGACCCGGGGCTGTTACGGCGCCCACTTCCCGACCGGCGTGTGGACGCAGTACGGCCCCGCGCTGCGGGCGCCGATCGGGCCGATCCACTGGGCGGGCGCGGAGACCGCCACCGTCTGGAACGGCTACATGGACGGCGCGGTGCAGTCGGGGGAGCGCGCCGCCGCCGAGATCCTCGCCGCCTAACCGTTCTTGCGCGCTCGGCGCGCTGGAAGCGGCGCGATGGGCGCGCAAGTTCGCCGGAAGGTGGCCCGTAGACTCCGGGACGTGCCGGTCCTCGACGAGCACCACGACTTCGCCCATCCGGTCGAGGGCGACACCGCCTGGAGCGAGTCGTACTACTTCAACTGCTACGACCCGACCACCGACACGGGGTTCTTCACCCGGATCGGCGTGCGTCCGAACGAGGGGACGATCGACGTCGGGCTGTCGTTCTGGTTGCCGGGTACCGAGCTTGCCCAGGTGCACGCGGTGCGCGAGTTCCGCGAGTTGACCGACTCCCACC
>JBOGFJ010000054.1:0-26156 GCA_050743385.1 Acidimicrobiia bacterium | reverse complement strand
GGCGCGTCCCGGCCGATGGCCCGCTGTTCGATCCGGAGCTCGCGCCCACGCTCGTGCTCACGACCGACGCGGCCGCCCCGTCGACCGTCGACGCCTGGCGCGCGGCCGGCGCCAAGGTGGAGGCCCTCCCGGCCGAGCCGGGCGGCATCGGTGTCGACCTCCCCGCGGTGCTCGGGCTCCTCGGGAGCCACGGCGTGCTGCAGGCCCTGGTCGAGGGCGGGGCTACCGTCCACGGCGCGCTGCTCGACGCCGACCTCGCCGACCGTCTGGTCGCGTACGTCGCGCCGGTCGCACTGGGCCCGGACGGTCGGGCTGCGTTCGCGGGGCGCGGCCCGGCGACGGTGACGACCGCGCCGCACTGGACGCTCCTGTCGGCACACCGATTCGGTGACGACGTCCGCCTCGAGTACGAGGCTGCCCGCGAGACCGGAGGGCCCTGATGTTCACCGGGATCGTCGAGGAGCGGGGACGCGTGCGTCGCGTCGAGCCGCGCGAGGGTGGTGCCCGGTTCGAGTTCGAGGCTCGCACGGTGCTCGACGACGCCGACGTCGGCGATTCGATCGCGGTCAACGGGTGCTGTGTGACCGTTGTCGAACGGGGCGACGGCTGGTGGGCCGCCGACGCGGTGATCGAGACGCTCGAGCGCACGACGCTCGGTTCGCTCGGTGTCGGCGACCCCGTCAACCTCGAACGGCCGATGCGGCTCGCCGATCGCCTCGGTGGCCATCTCGTGCAGGGCCATGTCGACGCGGTCGGGCGGATCGAGGCGCGCGACCCGCTGCCCGACGGCTCCACCCGGCTGCGGTGCTCGGCGCCGCCCGAAGTGCTCCGCTACGTCGTGGAGAAGGGGTCGATCACCGTCGACGGCGTGAGCCTTACGGTCGCGGGTGTAGAAGCCGACGGGTTCGACGTCGCCGTCATCCCGCACACGCTCGCGGTCACGGGCCTCGGCGTGAAGGGCCCCGGCGAACCCGTGAACCTGGAGGTCGATGTGCTCGCGAAGTACGTAGAGCGCCTGCTCGATGGCGCCGTGACGAGAAAGGCGGGCTGATGCCGTTCACGGAGGTCGAGAACGCGATCGCGGCCGTCGCGCGGGGGGAGCTCGTGGTGGTCGTCGACGACGCCAACCGCGAGAACGAGGGCGACCTCATCATGGCGGCAGAGAAGGTGACCCCCGAGGCGATGGCGTTCATGATCCGCCACACGAGTGGCGTGATCTGCATGCCCCTGGAGGGCTCCCGTCTCGACGACCTCCAGCTCCCGATGATGGTCGCCGAGAACACCACCGCGTACCGCACCGCGTTCACCGTCTCGGTCGACGTGAAGCACGGAACGACCACCGGCATCTCGGCCGCCGATCGCGCCGCCACCGTGCATGCGCTGGTCGAGCACACGATCCGGCCCGACGACCTCGCTCGTCCGGGGCACATCTTCCCGCTGCGCTACCGGGAGGGCGGGGTGCTCAAGCGGGCCGGCCACACCGAGGCCGCGGTCGATCTCGCGCGCGAGGCCGGCTGCTACCCGGCCGGCGTCCTCGCCGAGGTCGTCAACGACGACGGCACGATGGCGCGACTTCCCGACCTCGAGCGGTTCGCGGCCCAGCACGGCCTGCAGCTCATCTCGATCGCCGATCTGATCCGTTACCGGCGCCACCGGGAGAAGCTCGTGCGCCGAGTGTCGGAGGCCCGGATCCCGACCCGGCACGGCAGCTTCACCGCCTACGTGTTCGAGTCGCTCCTCGACGGTACCGAGCACATGGCGTTCGTGCGCGGTGAGGTCGCGGGCAAGGAGAACGTGCTCGTGCGGGTGCACTCCGAGTGCCTGACCGGTGACGTGTTCGGCTCGCTGCGCTGCGACTGCGGACTCCAGCTCGACATCGCCCTCGAACAGGTGGCAGTGGCGGGCGAGGGCGTCGTCGTGTACCTCCGCGGCCACGAGGGGCGGGGCATCGGGCTGGGCCACAAGCTGCGCGCCTACACCCTGCAAGACCAGGGCCGCGACACGGTCGAGGCCAACGTGGAGCTCGGCTTCCCCGTCGACTCGCGCGAGTACGGCATCGGGTCGCAGATCCTCGTCGATCTCGGCATCACGACCATGCGACTCCTGACGAACAATCCCGCCAAGTACGGCGGCATCGAGGGGTACGGTCTCGAGATCGTGGAACGCGTGCCGCTGCGCGCCCGACCGAACGAGGAGAACATCGCGTACCTGCGCGCCAAGCAGGACAAGCTCGGGCACCTGCTCGACATCGAGAACGAAGAGCTCGGAGGGAGCTAGGAGTGGGCCGGTACACGGCGTACGAGGGCAACCTGGACGCCACCGGTATGCGGATGGCAGTGGTCGCGGGACGCTTCAACGACTCGGTGACGAAGCCGTTGCTCGAGGGCGCGCTCGACGGGTTGCGCGAGCACGGCCTCGACTCCGACGAGGTCTCGGTCGTGTGGGTGCCGGGCGCGTACGAGATTCCGCTCGTGGCGCAGCGCCTCGCCGGGTCGAGCGAGCTCGACGCGGTCATCTGTCTGGGTGCGGTCATCCGGGGCGGCACGCCACATTTCGACTACGTCGCCGGCCAGTGCGCCGCCGGCGTCACGCGGGTGGCACTCGACACCGGCGTGCCCGTCATCTTCGGCGTGCTGACCACCGACGACGTCGAGCAGGCGATGGATCGCGCGGGGGGGAGCGAGGGCAACAAGGGCCGCGAGGCGGCGCTCACCGCGATCGAGATGGTCGACCTGTTGCGCCAGCTCCCCGGAGCCCGGGGGACGCGCTAGTGCTGCGTCTGGTGCTGCCCAAGGGCTCGCTCGAGCAGGCGACGCTCCAGCTGTTCGAGGATGCCGACCTCCCCGTGAGCCGCGGCTCCGATGTCGACTACCGGGCTGTCATCGACGATCCCCGCATCGACGATGTCCGTATCCTGCGACCCCAGGAGATCCCCCGTTACGTCGCCGACGGCACCTTCGACGTCGGCATCACGGGGCGCGACTGGATCGAGGAGACCGGCGCCGAGGTCACCACCCTGACCGAGTTGCACTACTCGAAGGCGACCGCCCGGCCGATCCGGGTCGTGTTGGCAGTGGCAGCCGACGCGCCCGCGTCCGGCGTGAGCGAGCTGCCTCGCGGTGTCCGGGTCCACACCGAGTACCCGGAGCTGACCCGACGCTTCCTCGAGAAGCACGGCGTCGACGCCGACATCTCACTGTCGTACGGCGCCACCGAGGCCAAGGTGCCCGAGATCGCCGACGCCGTCGTCGAGATCACCGAGACCGGGCGTGCGCTGCGGGCTGCCGGCCTCAAGATCCTCGACACCATCCTCGTGTCCTACACGGAGCTCGTCGCCAACCCCGCCGCCCACGCCGATGCCGGCAAGCGCAAGGCGATGGAGCAGGTGCAGACGCTGCTGTCGGGTGCGCTCGAGGCCCGCGGCCGGGTGCTCGTCAAGCTCAACGTCGACGAGGCCCGTCTCGACGCCGTGATCGCGCTCCTGCCCGCACTGAAGTCACCGACCGTGGCCAAGCTGTTCGGCGCCGACGCCTACGCAGTGGAGACGGTCGTGGCCAAGAGCGAGATCAACACGCTCATCCCGGCGCTCAAGGAGCACGGTGCCACCGACCTGATCGAGCTGCCGATCTCCAAGATCGTGCATTGAGCGACGACCCGGCCTTCCGGCACGGGCGCGTGGTCGACTTCGACGAGCATCGTGGCCGCGGAGAGATCGAGAGCGACCACGACCGCTTCCCGTTCCACTGCACCGCGATCGCCGACGGCTCCCGCACGATCGACGTCGGCGCCACGGTCGACTTCGAGGTCGTGCCGGGCCCGCTCGGGCGTTGGGAGGCGGGCTCGATCGAACGCGCCGGGGGCTAAGGGTGCGGGTGGGTCTCGGCGCGCTGGCGCGCCGGCCCCGCGGTCGAGGCGAGGTTGCAGGCGGTGTTCACCAGGCCGACGTGGGTGAACGCCTGGGGGAAGTTCCCGAGCAGCCGCTTCGATACCGGGTCGTACTCCTCCGCGAGCAGGCCGACGTCGTTGGCCAACCCGACGAGACGCTCGAACATGGCCCGGGCCTCGTCGATGCGGCCCATGAGCGCGAGATTGTCGGCGAACCAGAACGAGCAGGGCAGGAACACACCCTCGCCGGCGGGAAGCCCGTCGGCGACGTCGCCGGTCGAGTAGCGCTGCACGAGGCCGTCGACCGTGAGCTCGCGGGCGATCGCCGCGACCGTGTTGCGCACGCGCTCGTCGCTCGGGGGGAGGAACCCTACCAGCGGGATCATCAACAGGCTGGCGTCGAGGTGCGTCGATCCGTACGCCTGCACGAACGCGCCGCGGTCGGCGTCGTAGCCCTGGGCACACACTTCGGCGTGCACCTGATCGCGTAGAGCCCGCCACTGCTTCACCGGACCGCGCTCACCGAACTCCTCGACCACCTTGACGGCGCGGTCGAGTGCCACCCACGCCATGACCTTCGAGTGGGTGAAGTGCTGGCGCGGGCCCCGGACCTCCCAGATCCCCTCGTCGGGCTGCTCCCACGCTTCGGCGAGGAACCCGAGCAGCGCCCGGTACATGTTCCAGGTGTCGTCGTCCTCGTCGCCCACGCCCGCGTGCCGGGCCTGGTACATGGCATCGGCGATCTCGCCGTAGACATCCAGCTGGAACTGCTCGGACGCGGCGTTGCCGATGCGTACCGGCGACGACGCTTCGTAACCGGTGAGCCAGCCGAGCTCGAGCTCGGTGAGACGCCGCTCGCCGGCGGCGCCGTACATGATCTGGAGCTCCGCCGGCTCGCCCGCGACCGCCCGCAGCAACCACTGACGCCACGCCCGCGCCTCCTCCACGTACCCCGCCGTCATGAGCGAGTAGAGGGTGAAGGTCGCGTCCCGGAGCCAGCAGAAGCGGTAGTCCCAGTTGCGCACGCTCCCCGGCCACTCGGGTAGCGAGGTGGTGGCGGCGGCGACGATCCCGCCCGTCGGCGCGTAGGTCAGCGCCTTGAGGGTGACGAGCGACCGGTTGACGACATCTGCCCAGTCGCCCTCGTACGTGGTGCGCGCCGACCACCGCTCCCACCAGCGGATGGTGCGCTCGAGCGCATCGCGGGTGTCGAGCGGCGGGGGCGGCGGTTCGTGCGACGAGTGCCAGGCGAGCACGAACGGCACCTGGTCGCCCTCCGACACGGTGAAGTGGGCTCGCGTCGTCTTGTCCTCGCCGTGGGTCGTCACCGGCGTGCGCATCACGAGCGCATCGGGGCCGGCGACCGCACGGAGATCGCCGTCGATGCTGCGCACCCACGGCACGATCGACCCGTAGTCGAAACGGATGATCAACTCCATGTGCATCGGGACGCGGCCGCGTATCCCCTCGACGATGCGCACGACGTCGACGGTCCGGTCGCGGATGGGCATGAAGTCGATGATGCGCACTGCACCATCGGTGGTCTCGAACTCGGTCTCGAGCACGAGGGTCCCCTGGCGGTAGGCGCGCCGTTTCGCCCGGTGGCCTCCGACCGGCGCGATCAGCCACCGGCCATTGTGCTTGTCGCCCAGCAGGGCGGCGAAGCACGCCGCAGAGTCGAAGCGGGGTTTGCACAGCCAGTCGACCGATCCGTCATCGGCGACGAGGGCGGCGGTCTGGGTGTCGCCGATGACGGCATACTGCTCGATGCGGGATGCCAACAGATCAGTCGTTCGGCGTCTCGGGAACGTTGCCTTCCGTCACCTGCACGTACGCGATCCGGAGCTGCGCCAGGGCGTCGCGGAGCGGCGCCTCGTGCTCACCCAGGCGATCGCCCAGGCCCTCGACGAGGGCGGCCATGGCGTCGATCGCCAGCCGCGCCTCGTCGACGCGTGGCGGCGTCTGCGCCTCGGGGGCGAGGTGCACGATGGCCAGCTGCCACAGCCCGACCGCGTGGTTGGCGAGGATGTCGGCCACCGGGGTGGCGGCGAGCTGCTCCCGCAGCTGGTCGAGCTCCTCGGCCAGCTCGGGCCCGGGCCCGGGCCCGCCCGCTTCGGCCGGTCCGCTCGACGACTCGGCCTCGGGCTCGTGCTCGCCCGACGGTGTCCACAAGGTGCTCACACTGGTATCCTGACCGTTCGACAATCGAGTTGGGAAGTGGGACGGAGCTTCTCGCTCCGGCCCCACCCGGCCGGGCCGCTCTCGGGCGTCCCGAGCCCGGGTTCGTTGCTCGGCCGGCGCCCTTCCTCTCGAGGGAGGCGGGAACGGCGGCCGAACGGTGGCGGACTTCCTGGTCCGCCATCTTCGCGTCCCGAGGGCCTCGACCCGAACCGTGAGGTGATGACATAGCCACAGACGACGACGCACGCATCAACGACCGCATCCGAGCCCGGGAAGTCCTGCTCATCGGCCCCGAGGGCGAGCAGCTGGGGGTCAAACCGCTTCCGGAGGCCCTCACGATCGCCCGGGAGGAAGGGCTCGACCTGGTCGAGGTGGCGGCCAACGCCAACCCGCCCGTGTGCCGGATCATGAACTACGGCCGGTACAAGTACGAGCAGGAGCAGCGCCGCAAGGAGTCACGGCGCAAGGCGACCAACGTCGTCGTCAAAGAGATGAAGTTCCGACCCAAGATCGACGAGCACGACTACACGACCAAGATGAAGCACGTCGAGCGCTTCTTGGCCGAGGGCTCGAAGGTGAAGCTCACGATCATGTTCCGGGGCCGGGAGGTCTTCCACCCGGAACTGGGGCTGCGGATCCTCGAGCGCATCGCCGAGCAGGTGAGCGATCAGGCGATGGTGGAGTCGGCGCCGCGCCAGGACGGCCGGAACATGACGATGGTGCTGCACCCGACGAAGAAGCCCAAGGCCCGGGCGAAGGCGGGGGGCGACGGGGCCCAGAGCGCGAACGGCGACCAGAGCGCAGGAGCGTAGCGATGCCGAAGATGAAGACGCACCGAGGTGCGGCCAAGCGGTTCCGGGTCACCGGCAGCGGCAAGATCCGGCGCCGGAAGGCGTTCCGCTCGCACCTCCTCGAGAAGAAGTCGAGCCGCCGGACGCGTCGTCTCGGTCGCGGCGCCGAGGTGACGGGCGGGGACAAGAAGCACGTCGAGCGGTTGCTCGGCCGGTCGTGACCCGGGGGCATACGGCAGATCGCCCGACGATCGGGCGCGCGCAGGAGGCAGTGAGATGGCGAGAGTCAAGCGTTCGGTCCCGAGCAAGAAGCATCGGCGTGCCGTGCTCGATGCCGCGTCGGGCTGCTCGGGCGCCAAGAGCCGCAGCTACCGCAAGGCCAACGAGCAGCTCATGCGCTCGTTGCGCTACGCCTACCGCGACCGGCGAGCGCACAAAGGCGAGTTTCGCCGGCTCTGGATCGTTCGCATCAACGCCGCCTGTCGCGAGCACGACATCTCGTACTCGCGCTTCGTCGCCGGACTGAAGGCCGCAGGTATCGAGGTCGACCGCAAGATCCTGGCCGACCTCGCCGTGCGCGACTCGGCCGCATTCGGTGCGCTCGTGATCGCGGCGCGCGAAGCGCTCGAGGCGGCGGCATAGCGCCACGAAGCGGAGCCGTGCCCGGCGCCGGGCGCCGGCAGGCGAAGCGGAGCCGGCGCCGGGGAGGAGCCGGGATCGCTCCTCTCGGCCCGCGCCATCACGAGGTCCGGCGGTTGCGGGCCCTGATGCGCGAAGCGCGTGTGCGTCGCGACGAGGGCGCGTTCGCGCTCGAAGGTCCTCACGTGGTCGCGGCGGCCCTCGACCACGGCGCGACGCTCGAGACCGTCTATCTCGCGCCGACGGCCGAGCACGCGTTCGCTTCGCTGCTCGAGCGGGTGCGCGCGGCGGGCGTGCGCATCGTCGAGCTCAAAGAAGGCGTCCTCGACCGTGTCAGCTCCACCGTCACCCCGCAACCGATCGTGGCGGTCGCCCCGATTCGCACCGGTCGTCTCGATGCGCTCCCCGCGACGGGCTTCATACTCGTGCTGGTGGCCGTCCAAGACCCGGGGAACGCGGGAACGCTGCTGCGCAGCGCCGAGGGATCCGGGGCCGCGGGAGTAGTGTTCTGCGGCAATTCGGTTGACGCGCACAATCCCAAGGTGGTGCGCTCGTCGGCCGGCGCGATCTTCGGAACCACGCTGGTGGAGGGCAACGACCCCGTGAAGGTGCTGGAGACGCTGGGCGCGGCGGGGCGGCGGCGACTCGGCACGACGGCCACGGGCGGTGTCGCCCCCGACGAGCTCGACCTCACGGCGCCACTCGCGTTCGTGCTGGGCAACGAGGCCCATGGCCTCGCTCCTCAGATCGTCGATCAGCTCGACGCCACCGTGACGATCCCGCTCGTGGTGCCACACGTCGAGTCGCTCAACGTCGCCATGGCCGGCACCGTGCTCTGCTTCGAGGCGGCCCGGCAGCGGCGCGCGCACGGGGGTGGCGGGTGAACCTCGACGAGGCGCAGCAGCTGCTCGACCAGGCCCGGGCCGAGGCGGCTGGCGCCGGCGGCGAGGCCGCGACCAGCGCGGAGGTCGCGGAGCTCTACAGGCGCTTCCTCGGCAAGGGTTCACCCGCGGCCCGCGTGAAGGAAGCGATCAAGAACCTCGACGCCGCCGACCGTCCTGCCGCCGGCACCGCGATCAAGGCCTACAGCGAAGCCGTCGGGGATCTCCTGTCGGCTCGTGACGCGGCGCTGCGGGCCGAGGCGAGCGTCGACGTCGGCGATCGTCTCGACCTCACCGCCGGCGGTCATGGCCGTGCACGCGGCCACCTGCACCTCGTGACCCAGGTGCAGCGCGAGCTGGAGGACATCTTCGCCGGGCTCGGCTACCAGGTGGCCGAGGGGCCCGAGGTCGAGGACGACTGGCACAACTTCGAGGCGCTCAACATCCCACCGGCTCATCCGGCGCGCTCGATGCAAGACACCCTCTACGTCAACCTCGGCGAGACCGAGCAGGTGATGTTGCGCACGCACACGTCGCCGGTGCAGATCCGCACGATGGAGGCGACCGACCCGCCCATCTACATCGTCGCTCCCGGGCGGACGTATCGCAACGAGACACCGGGGCCGCGCAACTCGCCCGTCTTCCATCAGCTCGAGTGCCTGGCCGTCGACCGCGCACTCACACTCGCCGATCTGTTCGGGACCATCGAGGTCTTCGTCAAGCGTCTCTTCGACGACGAGTCGATCCGGACGCGCTTCCGGTCCGACTTCTTTCCCTACACCGAACCGTCGGCCGAGCTCGCGGTCAGCTGCATCTTCTGCCACGGCGAGGGGTGCCGGGTGTGCTCGCACAGCGGCTGGATCGAGCTCGGGGGCTGCGGCATGGTCGACCCCAACGTCTTCGTCGCGGTCGGCTACGACCCCGAGGCGTGGCAGGGCTTCGCGTTCGGGTTCGGGCTCGAGCGCATCGCCATGATCCGGTACGGCATCGACGAGATCCGGACGTTCTTCGATGACGACATTCGCTTTCTGGGCCAGTACTGATGCGCGCGCCCCTCTCGTGGATTCGCGACTTCACCCCGGCCGAGGCGCCGGTCGACCAGCTCGTTGCGGCGCTGAACCAGCTCGGCCTGGAGGTCGAGGCGGTCGACGAGCCCGGACGCGAGGTCCGCGACGTCGTGGCGGCGCGCGTGCTCGCCGTTACGGCGCACCCGCAGGCCGACCGGCTGACACTCGTCGACGTCGACTTCGGGAGCGGGCAGACCCGGGTCGTGTGCGGTGCCCATAACGTCGTCACCGGCGACGTCGTGCCGCTGGCGCCCGCGGGCGCGCAGATCCCGGGTATGCGGCTCGAGCCCAGGACGATCCGGGGGGCCGAGTCGGACGGGATGCTCTGCTCGCCGAAGGAGCTGGGGCTCGGCGACGACCACGAGGGCATCCTCCACCTCGACGAGGCGGTGGCGCCCGGTACCGATGTGCGCGAGGCGCTCGGTCTCGACGACGTGGTGTTCGAGCTCGACCTCACGCCGAACCGGCCCGACGCGATGTGCATCATCGGGGTCGCCCGCGAGCTCGCGGCGCATTTCGGCTGGCCGCTCGAGGTGCCCGGGCCGCGCACCTCCGTCGACCGATCGGTCGTGGCCGACGTGACCGTGCAGGTCGAGGCACCCGACCGTTGCCCGCGGTACCTCGCCCGGGTGGCGCGGGTGGCGATGGGCCCGTCGCCCGCGTGGATGACACAGCGTCTCGCCAAAGCCGGGATGCGGCCCATCAGCAACGTCGTCGACGTCACGAACTACGTCCTTCTCGAACGCAACCAGCCGCTCCACGCCTTCGACGTCGGGCACCTGGGGAGTCGCGGCATCATCGTGCGGCTGGCGCGGGAAGGGGAGCGGATCACCACGCTCGACGATGTCGACCGGGAGCTGACCCCCGACGACCTCCTGATCTGCGACGCCGACAGCGTTCCTCAGGCGATCGCAGGGATCATGGGCGGGAGCACGGCCGAGGTGTCCGACACCACCTCCGAGATCCTGCTCGAGTCCGCCTACTTCCAGGCCATGGGAGTCGCGCGCAGCTCGAAGCGCCTCAAGCTGCGCTCGGAGGCGAGCGCGCGGTTCGAGCGCGGCACCGATCCCGAAGGAGTCGCCGTCCACGCGGATCGGGCGATGGAGCTCCTCGCCGAGGTGGCCGCGGCCGCGGTCGCTCCCGAGGCGGTCGACGCATACCCGCAGCCGGTCACCCGGCCGCAGATCCGTGTGCGCACGAGCAAGGTCAACCGCGTCCTCGGCACCGAGCTGGCCGACACCGACGTGCTCGACGCGCTCGGCCCCCTCGGCATCGACGTCGGCGGATCGGGCGACGATCTTGTCGCCATGCCGCCGACGTTCCGCCCCGACCTGGAGCGCGAGATCGACCTCGTCGAGGAGGTGGCCCGACGGGTCGGGTTCGCGGCGATCGGTCGGACCGTGGCCCGGCCCGCTGATCAGGTCGGTGGCCTCACGCGCCGTCAGCGCGAGCGCCGGCTGCTCGCCGACATCCTCGTGGGCGCCGGTCTCTCGGAGGCGGTGACGATCCCGCTGGTCGCACCGGCCGACCTGGAACGCGCCGGCGCGCCGCTCGACCGGTTGGTGGAGGCGGCCAACCCGCTGCGAGCCGAGGAGTCGGTGTTGCGCACCCGTCTCCTGCCGGGCCTGCTCGGGGCGGCGGCGCGCAACCAGGCCCGCGGGCTCACCGACCTCGCCCTGTTCGAGATCGGTCGGGTGTTCCTGGCCGCCTCGCGAAGAGGCGCCTTGCTTCCCGACGAGCCCTATCACGTGGCGGCGGTGATGACCGGCGCCGTGCGGAGGCGTCCGGTCGAGGACGACCGGCCCGTCGACGCCTACGACGCTGTCGATGTCGTCGGCCAGCTCCTCGACGGTGTCGAGGTCGCCGACGGCCGGGTGGACTCGGCGACGCGGCCCGGCTTCCATCCGGGGCGGGCGGCACGCGTGCTGGTCGGTGGCGCGGAGATCGGGGTGGTGGGCGAACTCGATCCCGAGCTGCTCGCCGGTCTCGAGCTGGCGGACCCCGTCGTCGCCCTCGAGCTCGATCTCGACCGGCTCCTCGATGCCGAGCGGCGCGATCGTGCCTTCCGCCCGCCGTCGGGCTATCCGCCGTCGAACATCGACCTCGCGTTCGTCGTGGCGGAAGAGGTCGAGGCGGGCGCGGTCGCGGCCACCCTGCGCAACACCGCCGGTGAGCTCCTCGAACACGTCCGACTCTTCGACGTGTTCCGGGCCGACACCCTCGGCGCCGGCCGGAAGAGCCTGGCGTTCGCGCTGCGGTTCCGGGCGCCCGACCGCACGCTCACCGACGACGAGGTGGGGAGGCTCCGGCAGCGGTGCATCGATGCCGTCGCCAAGGTGCACGATGGCGAGCTGCGGGGTTGACGATGCCGTTCGTCCACCACGTGCGCCCGCGTTACGCCGAGGTCGACGCCCAGGGTGTGGTGTTCAACGCCCACTGGCTCACCTACTTCGACGAGGCCTGCACACGCTTCTTCGAGGACATGGGCTTCCCCCCGGCGGAAGCGTTCTTCCGGGACTTCGACCTCATGGTCGTGAAGGCGACCATCGAGTGGCAGGGCCCGGCGGGCTTCGACGAGCATGTCGACGTCGCGGTCGGGCCGTCACGGCTCGGCACGAGCTCGCTCGACATCCGCTACACCGCGACGGTGGGGGAGCGGGCCGTCTGCGTCGGCACGATCACGTACGTGAGCGTGAAGCCGGGGACGCACGATGCGGCACCGATCCCGACCGTGCTCCGGGAGAAGCTCGAGGCGGCCGCGCCGTCGTAGCGGGGTCGCGATCACGTTTCATGCGCTGAAATGGTCGTGATCGCGCCCGATTTCGCTGATTTCACGACCACTTGAACCGATGAAACCCCTACGCTCGTCGTCGTGTTCGAGCGGTTCACGGATCGGGCCCGCCGGGTCCTCGTGCTGGCTCAGGAGGAGGCACGGCTCCTCGACCACGACTACATCGGCACCGAGCACATCTTGCTCGGAATCGTGCGCGAGGGCGACGGCGTCGGCGCGAAGGCCCTCGAGTCAATCGGGATCCCGCTGGAAGCGGTTCGTGCCCAGGTGCAGGAGATCGTCGGGCGCGGCCCGCGGGCGCCCTCGGGCCACATTCCGTTCACCGCACGGGCGAAGACCGTGCTCGAGCTCTCGCTGAGGGAGGCCCTCCAGCTCGGTCACAACTACATCGGCACCGAGCACATCCTTCTCGGGCTGATTCGCGAGGGCGAGGGTGTCGGTGCCCAGGTGCTTGCGAAGCTGGGCGCAGAGCAGACGCGCGTACGAGCGGAGGTCATTCGACTGCTTTCGGGACACATGCCTCAGGAAGCGAGCGGTCCCGGCCCCGTGGGGACGACGGTCGCTTGGCCACGCGCGCGCGTGTGTTCGTTCTGCGGGCGCGACCTCTGGGAGGCCGACCGGTACGTGCTCGGGAGCCATGCCGCCATCTGCGACCTGTGTGCCGAGGCAGCGCGAGAGGCGATCGCGGCAGCACCGGAGGGCAGCGAGCCGGGATTGCACCTCCCGCCGCGAGTCTTTGGTGACCCACCGCCGTCCGCGGACGCGGTCGCCGAGGTCGAGCGAGCCGTGCGAGGCGTGTTCGAGGGGGACGAGGAGGAATGCCGCCGCCACCTCGAGGACGGCGAGGAACTGGCACCGCTGCGCGCGGAAGCAGCCTTGCGGGTACCGCAGGCGAGCAACACCACGGTCCACGTGGAGCGCGCTCGATTCCGCGAGCCTGGCCGCGCGGACGTTCGCTTCACGCTGCAGCTGAGCGGCGGGCCGGGCCCAGTGGTCGACGGTGAGGTGATCAACGTCGCCGGCAGGTGGCTGATGACGCGCGCCACGTTCTGTCAGGTCATGGCGATGGCGGGCGTGCAATGCCCGCCGCCGGCGCCGCCCGGTCAGTGACGGGCTCCCCGTGGCGCAGCACGAGGAACTGGCGCTCGGCGTCGTCCTGCAGCTCGGGCGGGCCCGGCTCGCCGGAAGGATCGCCCCGGCGGGCGACCGCGCCGTCGGGCGCGTACTGAACGATGTAGGCCTTGCGCACGTCGTCGGTGCTGTTGCGGCCGGTGGCGTGCGGCGTCAGGGACGTGAACACCACGATGCTCCCCGCCCGCACGGGCACGGCCACCGCGTCGGCGGGGTCCTCGAAGCACTGGTAACCGATGGGCGTGTTCCGATGCGCGAGCGTGCCCCGCCGGTGGAGACCGGGCACCACCCATACGCACCCGTTGTCGAGCGTGGCGTCGGTCAGCGCCACCCAGCACGTGAGGTACGCCTGGGGCTCGACGTAGGTGTAACCGTTGTCCTGGTGCCAGAGCACGGGCTCGGCGCCGTGCGGCCGCTTGGTGACGGCCTGGTCCCAGTAGAGGCGGGCGTCGGGGCCGATCAGGTCGTGACAGAGATCGGCGAACAGCGTGCCGGCGCAGAAGTCGCGCAGCTGCGCCGATCGGCGCACGAGATGGATCGCGATCGAGACGGTGTCGACGCCGGCGATGCTGAACCGGCCGTCGGGCCGCGACTCGAGGAAGCGCAGCGCCTCCTCGTCGAAGGGCGCGATCTCCTCGTCGAGGGCTCGCACCGTCTCGGGATCGAGCGCGTCCTCGAGCACGAAGTAGCCGAGCTTGTCGTAGGCGCGGGCCTGCTGCTCCGTGACCACCCGGACCGGGCCCCGATGCTCGGGCCACTCGAAGTCCCGGTTCCACGGGTGCGGAGCGAGCTTCACGCTTCCGACCGGCGACGCGCCCGACCGACCGCCGCCGGTCGCCCGGTGGCCTGGTTCACGACCTCGATCGTGGCGTCACCGTCGATTGTCACCTCGGCGTCGATGGTCTGGCCGTCGACGACCATGCCGACGAACTTCAGCTCGAGCTCGCCGTGGGCGAGGAACTCGTCGCCCCACTCGTCGAGGAGCGCGCCGTACGCCGGCCCCGCGACCTGCATGCCCTGGGCGACGAGGCCGGGCAGCCCGAGGCGGCGGGCCTCGTCGGGATCGGAGTGGAAGTTCCCCCGCCGGGAGTACGCCCGGAGCCGCTCGGGGGTCAGGTGGAGCGAGCGTCGGCGCTCGCTCATGTGGCCGAACCGGGTTCGATGAACGTGGCGGTCGACGTCCACAGCGGCCCGCCGTCGGGGAGCGAGACGACGGCCTCGACGACGACGTACTCCCGGCCCCGCTTCTCGTAGCGCTCGACGACGGCGCCGCGCACCGTGAGTTCGGAGCCGGCCTCGCCCCGGCGGTGACAGACGAGGCGTTGCTCGGTCTGGATCATGGGCCGGGGCACGACCGTCTGGAAGAGCAGGATCGTGAGGTTGGCGGCGATGGGCGGGTAGAGGGCGCCGGCCCGCAGGGCGGGGTGGTCGACCCCGGCGGCCTGCCAGTACCGCTTGTTGGCGGCAGGCGACACGGTGAAGCTCGCCGGCCCGAGCACGGTGCCGACCTGGCAGGAGCTATGCATCAGTCTGTATAGTATTCCGCATGGCGTATCGCGCCGCCGTGATCGGCGCTTCAGGGTACACAGGGGCCGAGCTGCTCCGGCTGGTGGCCGGGCATCCCGAGCTCGAGGTCACCCATGTGACCGCCGACTCCAACGCCGGCGCCTCGGTGGCGGCGCTGTACCCGTCGCTGGGGGCCGAGTACCCGGCGCTGGAGTACGCCGCCTTCGACCCCGCCGACGTGAGTGGCGTCGACGTCGCGTTCCTGGCTCTGCCCCACGGGGAATCGCAGCGGATCGTTCCCGATCTCCTCGACCGAGTCGGGCACGTCGTCGACCTGGGCGCCGACTTCCGCCTGCCCGCTCCCGACTACGAGGAGTGGTACGGCGAGGCCCACGCCGCGCCCGGCATCCTCGACCGGTTCGCGTTCGGCCTGCCCGAGCTCTTCCGCGACGCGCTCGGAGACGCGGACCATGCCGCGGCGCCGGGCTGCTACCCGACGGCGGCCATCCTGGCGCTCGCCCCGCTCCTGGCCGACGGCCTCGTCGAGCCGGACGGCATTGTCGTAGACGCACTGTCGGGGGTCTCGGGGCGGGGCCGGGGCCTCTCGGTGCCGAGCTTGTTCTCCGAGGCCAACGAGAACGCCTCGCCGTACGGGCTCCTCACGCACCGGCACACCGGCGAGATGGAGACGGCCCTCACCGAGGTGGGCGGCGCACCGGTCCGGTTGACCTTCACCCCGCACCTCGTGCCGATGACCCGGGGCGTGCTGGCCACCTGCCACGCCCGTGCCGCGGTGGACGAGCTCTCGACCGACGCGCTGCTCACGAGCTACCGGGCGGCCTATGCAGACGAGCCGTTCGCACGGGTGCTCGACGACGCGCCGTCGACCAAAGCGACGTTGGGATCGAACGCGGCGCACCTCACCGTGCGTTTCGACTCCCGCACCGGCAGCGTCCTCGCGTTGTGCGCGCTCGACAACCTGGTGAAGGGCGCGTCCGGCCAGGCGCTGCAGTGCGCCAACGTGCTCCTCGGTCTGCCCGAGACGACCGGCCTGAGCACGATCGGGCTGGCGCCATGAGCGTCACCGCCGCCGCCGGCTTCGAGGCCGCCGGGATCGCCTGCGGCATCAAGGAGGGTGGCGTTCCCGACCTCGCGCTCGTCGCCACCGCCGACCACCGCCCCGTCCCGGCCGCGGGGGTGTTCACCACCAATCTCGCCACCGCCGCGCCCGTGCAAATCAGCCGTGAGAACCTCCGGGATGGGAAGGCGGCCGCGGTCATCCTCAATTCCGGGAACGCCAACGCCGCCACCGGTGAGCAGGGCCGTCGTGACGCCCGCCGCATGTGCGAGCTCACCGCCCAGGAGCTGGGCTGCACGGCCGAGGACGTCCTGGTGTGCTCCACAGGCCTCATCGGATATCCGTTGCCGATGGAGCCGATCGAGGCCGGCATCCCCAAGCTGGTGGCTGCCCTGGGGTCCGACGAAGTCGCAGGTCACGCCGCCGCCGACGCCATCCTCACCACCGACACCGTGCGCAAGGAGGCGTACGAGACGATCGAGATCGGCGACGGGCGGGTCGCGCAGGTCGGTGGTATGGCCAAAGGGGCGGCCATGCTCTCGCCGGCGATGGCGACGATGCTGGCCGTTGTCACCACCAACCTCGCCCTCGAACCTGAGCCGGCGCGGGCAATGCTGGCCCACGCCGTCGAGACCTCGTTCCACCGCCTGTCGATAGACGGCGCCCGGAGCACGAACGACACGGTCCTGCTGCTTGCGAACGGAGGCGTCGGCGGTGACCTCGGTGCCGGCGCCTCGGCGGTCGGGAGCGTATGCACCCGGCTGTCGGACCTGATGGCCCATGACGCCGAAGGACGGACGAAGGTGGCGCGGATCACGGTCACAGGCGCACGAACGCACGAGGAGGCGACGATGGCGGCCCGGGCGGTCGCGAACAGCCAGCTCGTCCAGTGTTCCCTCAACGGGGGAGACCCCTACTGGGGCCGCGTGCTGTCAGAGTTGGGCGCGAGCGGCGCGTCGTTCGATCCCGAGCGAGTCGAGATCCGCTATGGGCGGGTCGTCGTGTGTCGGAACGGGATTGCCGCCGATCACGACGCCGGCGCGCTGGCAGAGGTCATGGCGCGGCCGCACATCACGATCGATTGCGACCTGAACGCCGGGCAGAACTGGGCGTGGATGATCAGTACCGACCTGAGCCACGCCTACATCGACGAGAACCGGGGCACCTCGTGAGCACCGACCAGCGGGTGCGCGACGCGGGCGTGAAGGCCCACATCCTGGCCGAGGCGCTGCCCTACATCCGGGAGTTCTCGGGCAAGACGGTCGTGATCAAGTACGGCGGCAGCGCGATGGACGATCCGGCACTGGCCGACCTCTTCGCGCAGGACGTCGTGCTCATGCGCCTGGTCGGGATGAACCCCGTGGTGGTGCACGGCGGTGGACCGCAGATCAGTGACCTGATGCGCCGGCTCGGCAAGGAGCCCGAGTTCGTCGACGGCCTGCGCGTGACCGACGCCGAGACCGTCGACATCGTGCGCATGGCGCTGGTGGGCAAGGTCAACCGCGAGATCGTGGCCGCGGTCAACCAGCACGGCTCGTACGCGGTCGGTCTGTCGGGCGAGGATGCCGGGCTGATCACCGTCGGGCCCCGCGACGAGCGGTTGGGGTTCGTGGGCGACGTGCGCCGCATCGACCCGGCCATCCTCCAGCGACTGCTGCGCGAGGAGCTGATCCCGATCGTGGCCACGGTGGGCGTCGACGAGGCCGGCCAGGCGTACAACGTCAACGCCGACACGGTCGCGGGCGCGATCGCCGAGGCGCTCACAGCCGAGAAGCTCGTCTACCTGACGAACGTGACCGGGCTCTATCGCGACCTCGCCGACGAGGCGTCGTTGATCTCGCACATCGACGCCACCGGGCTGCGGGAGCTCATCGACGCCGGTGCGATCTCGGAGGGGATGATCCCGAAGCTGCGGTCGTGTGTCGACGCCCTGAAGGCGGGCGTCTCCCGGGGCCACATTCTCGACGGCCGTATCCCGCATGCCCTGCTGCTCGAGTTCTTCACCCGCGAGGGCATCGGAACAATGGTGGTGCCGTGAACCCGATGTTCGCACGCGCAACATGGGCGTCGGCCGAGCGGCCCGACGGGCGGCGGCCGGGTATCCCGGCCGCCGAGGCTCGGCCGACAATGGAGATGGTGATGCCGTGAGCGACTCTTTCGATGCGATCGCCAAGCTCGACGCCGAGCACGTCATGGCGACGTACCCACGGCTGCCGGTTGCGTTCGTCCGCGGCGAAGGCACGCGTCTGTACGACAGCGAGGGCCGCTCCTACCTCGCCTTCCTGTCCGGCCTCGCCGTGTGCTCGCTCGGTCATGCGCACCCGGCGGTGGCCGACGCGCTGGCCGACCAGGCGCGCACGCTCGTGCACGTGTCGAACCTCTACCACAACGACGTCCAGCCCCGGCTGGCCGAACGGCTCGACACGCTGCTCGGCGGCGGTGGACGCGTATTCCTCGCCAACTCGGGAGCCGAGGCCAACGAATGCGCGATCAAGCTCGCCCGGCGCTACGGGCAGACAAATGGCGGGCCGGAGCGGTACCACGTGGTGTCGGCGTACGCGTCGTTCCACGGCCGTACGCTCACGACACTCGCTGCGACGGGTCAGCCGCAGAAGCAGGAGCGTTTCCAGCCGCTGCCGTCGGGGTTCCGCCAGGTCGCCTTCGCCGACCTCGACGCGCTCGCGGCCGCCGTCGACGCCCGGACGTGCGCGGTCATGCTCGAGCCGCTCCAGGGGGAGGGTGGCGTCAACCCCGCCCCCGTGGGCTACCTCGCCGAGGTACGGCGGATCTGTGACGAACGCGAGGTGCTGCTGATCCTCGACGAGGTGCAGACGGGCCTCGGGCGCACCGGGCGGTGGTTCGGCTACGAGCACGCCGGCGACGGGGTGCGGCCAGATGTGGTCACGATGGCGAAGGCGCTCGGCAACGGCGTGCCGATCGGTGCGTGCTGGGCCCGCGCCGACATCGCGGCCGCGTTCGCGCCCGGTGACCACGCCACCACATTCGGGGGCCAGCCGCTGGCGGCTCGGGCGGCGTTGGCGGTGCTCGACGTGATGGAGGCCGAGGATGTTCCCGCCCGCGCGGCTGCGACCGGCGCCCGCCTCGCCGCGGCGCTCGAGGCGACCCCGGGTGTCGTGGCGGTTCGGGGCGCCGGCTTGCTCCTCGCGGCCGAGCTCGGTGCCGGCAGTGACGCCAAGGCCGTCGAGCAAGCCTGTCGAGAGCGCGGATTGATCGTCAACGCGGTGACGCCGACCGCCCTGCGATTCGCACCGCCGCTCCTGGTCAGCGACGACGAGGTCGACGAGGCGGTCGCCATCCTGCGGGCGGCGCTCGACACCGGTGACGTGCCGTGAGCGACTTCCTCGAGGTCGACGACCTGACTCCGGCCGAGTTCGCCGACGTGCTCGCCCGCGCCGTCGCCTGGAAACGAGAACCGGCGACCCTGCCGCGGCCGTTCGACGGTCGGGGCATCGCGCTCCTCTTCGAGAAGCCCTCGGCCCGCACGCGCACGTCGAGTGAGATGGCCGTCGTGGGGTTGGGCGGGCACCCGATCTACCTCCGAGGCGAGGAGGTCGGGCTGGGCGCGCGCGAGGCGATCGAGGACGTCGCCCGCACCCTCGCGGCGTACTGCGCGGTGGTGGCAGGCCGGGTCTTCGACCACGGCACGCTCGAGCTCATGGCCGGAGCCGTCGACATCCCCGTCGTCAATCTCCTGTCGGACCGCGCTCACCCGTGCCAGGCCCTCGCCGACTACCTGACCCTGCAGGAGGCCTTCGGATCGCTCGAAGGACGCCGGCTCGTGTTCGTGGGCGACGGCAACAACGTCGCCGCCTCGCTGGCGTTCGGCGCTGCCCTCTCGGGCGTCGAGCTCACGGTGGCGTCGCCGCCGGGATACGAGCTCGACGACGATGTCGTCGAACGCTCCCGCAACCTCGGCGGTGCGGTCGAGACCACCAACGACCCGTTCGAGGCGGCGAAGGGCGCGGACGCGATCTACACCGACGTGTGGACGTCGATGGGCCAGGAGGAGGAGCGGGAGGCGCGCCAGGCTGC
This sequence comes from Acidimicrobiia bacterium, assembly GCA_050743385.1. GTDB lineage: Bacteria > Actinomycetota > Acidimicrobiia > IMCC26256 > JACDBD01 > JACDBD01. Next base: position 6,153 of record JBOGFJ010000054.1, on the reverse strand, counting down.
ATTCGCCGGCTTCCAGGTCACCTCGAAGCTGATGGGCGCGGCGGGCGATCAGGCCAAGTTCCTGCACTGCCTCCCCGCGCACCGGGGCGAGGAGGTCGCGGGCGACGTGATCGACGGCCCGGCGTCGCTCGTGTGGCAGCAGGCGGGCAACCGCATGCACGCCATGCGCGCCCTCCTCTCGCTGCTCGTGGATGGGCACGACCAATGATCGGGCTCCCACCATGGCGCCGAGCGAGCGCCCGCGGCGCAGGTACCCGGCGCCGCCGCGAGTGAGGCCGTAGAGATGGCAACCCTGGGCAAACCCCAACGCCAGCACCGGGTCGCTCGGCTCCTCGAGGACCAGGCGGTCTCGAGCCAGGCGCAGCTCGTGGAGCTCCTCGCGGCCGACGGCATCGTGGCCACGCAGGCCACGGTGAGCCGCGACCTCGAGGAGCTCGGAGCGGTGAAGGTGCGGATCCCGGGTGGGGCGATGGCCTATGCCATCCCCGAGCACGCCAAGGAGGGCCGGGCCCCCGACGACCACCTTCGCCGGGTCATGGGGGAGTTCGTGGTCGACGTGGCCTGGAGCGGCAACATCGTCGTGTTGCGCAGCCCGCCGGGCTCGGCGCACGTGGTCGGCTCCGCGCTCGACCGGGCGGGCCTGGCCGACGTGCTCGGTACGGTCGCAGGCGACGACACGATCCTGGTGGTGTGCGCCGACGGTGTCGGCGGCAGCGAGGTCGCCGCGCAGCTCGCGTCGCTGGCCGGGCTATGAACGCGGCAGAAGGGCTGTACCTCGTGATCACTTGGCGTCCGAGCGAGCGCCCGCGGGCCGGGTATCCCGGCGCGCAGCGAGCGAGGCAATAGAGATGCCCAAACGAGTGGTTCTGGCGTACTCCGGCGGTCTCGACACGTCGGTGGCGGTGAAGTGGATCACCGAGGAGTGGGGCGCGGAGGTGATCGCGCTGGCGGCCGACGTCGGCCAGGGCGGCGACTTCGACGCCATCCGCGCGCGGGCCCGGTCGGCGGGCGCGGTCGAGTCGATCGTGGTCGACCTGCGCGAGGAGTTCGGACGTGAGTACGTCACGCCCGCGATCCGCGCCAATGCCCTCTACGAAGGGAAGTACCCGTTGGTGTCGGCGCTGTCGCGTCCCGTCATTGCCCGGCACCTGGTCGCGGCCGCGCGCGAGCACGGCGCCGACGCGGTCGCGCACGGCTGCACCGGCAAGGGGAACGACCAGGTGCGCTTCGAGGTGTCGGTACGGGCCCTCGCTCCCGACCTCGAGGTGCTTGCTCCCGTGCGTGTGTGGGGTCTGACCCGCGCCGACTCGATCGAGTACGCCCGGCGCTTCGACATCCCCATCACCGTCACTCGCGAGCAGCCTTACTCCGTCGACGAGAACTTCGTCGGCCGGGCGATCGAGTGCGGTGAGATGGAAGATCCGTGGGCGGCGCCGCCGGAGCACATCTACACCCTCACCACACCGGTCGGAGCCGCGCCACCCGAGTCTCGCGAGGTCGTGGTGGCGTTCGCGCAGGGCGCTCCGGTGGCGCTCGACGGCGCCGAGCTCGGTCTCCACGAGATGATTCCCCGCCTCGACGAGCTCGTCGGGGTCTATGGCTTCGGGCGCGTCGACATGGTCGAGAACCGCCGCGTCGGCATCAAGAGCCGCGAGACATACGAGTGCCCGGGCTCGCTCGCATTGATGATCGCCCACGCCGATCTCGAGTCGATCACCCTCGAGCGTGACGTGATGCGCGAGAAGCTCCGCCTCGAGCCCCGCTACGCCGAGCTCGTCTACGACGGGTTGTGGTTCTCGCCCCTCCGGGAGGCCTTCGACGCGTTCGTCGCCTCGACCCAGCGCTACGTCACGGGCGAGGTACGACTCCGGCTCGAGCCCGGCCGTTGCTTCGCCGTCGGGCGCAGGGCGGAGCGCAGCCTCTACGACTACGAGCTCGCGACCTACGAGGCTGACGACGCGTTCCGCCACGAGGACGCCGCCGGGTTCGTGCGGCTGTGGGGCCTGTCCGTCGAGACGTGGGCACGGCGCCAGCGGGGTGAGCTTCCCGGCCCCGGTGGCCGCGAATGAGCGAGCGCAAGCCCCTCTGGCACGGCCGCTTCGCCGAGCCGCCCGCCGACGAGCTCCTGGCGTTCACCGCCAGCATCGGCTTCGACCGGCGGCTGGCGCTCGACGACGTCGTCGGCTCGCGCGCCCACGTGCGAATGCTGGCCAAGGTCGGTCTCCTGACGAAGGAGGAGGAGCGGGCGATCCTCGGCGCGCTCGACCGGGTCGAAGCGGAGGTGAGCGCGGGCGAGTTCGTCTTCGACGCCGAAGACGTCCACACCGCCATCGAGCAACGGGTCACCGAGATCGCGGGACCGGCCGGGGCCAAGCTGCACACCGGCCGGAGCCGCAACGACCAGGTCGCGCTCGACCTCCGGCTCTACGTCCGGCGCGAGGCCCGGGCGGTGGCGGCGCGCGTCCACGATCTCCAGGAGGTGCTGCTGCACCGGGCCGGTGAGGCGGAGGACGTCTATCTTCCCGGCTACACGCACCTGCAGCGGGCCCAGCCGGTGCTGCTCGGCCATCATCTCCTGGCGCACTTCTGGGCTCTGGCGCGTGACGTCGAGCGCTGGCAGGCGACGGTGGCGCGCGCCGACGCGTCGCCGTTGGGGGCGGGCGCCCTGGCGGGGTCGAGCCTGCCGCTCGACCCCGATTTCGTCGCCAACGAGCTCGGCTTCGGCCGCCGGTTCGAGAACTCGCTCGACGCGGTATCCGACCGCGACTTCGTCGCCGAGGCGCTCTTCGCCGCGGCGCTCACCCAGGTGCACCTGTCGCGGCTGGGGGAGGAGATCGTGCTGTGGTCGAGCGACGAGTTCGGGTTCCTCGTCCTGAGTGACGCCCACAGCACCGGCTCGTCGATGATGCCGCAGAAGAAGAACCCCGACGTGGCGGAGCTGGCGCGGGGGAGCGCGGGGCGACTCATCGGCCACCTCACCGGTCTGCTGGCGACGCTCAAGGGCCTGCCCCTCGCCTACAACCGCGACCTCCAGGGGGACAAGGAGCCGCTCTTCGACGCCCTCGACACGTGCGGGCGCGCCCTCGTCGCCCTGACGGGCCTGCTCGCGACGGCGACGTTCGTACCCGAGCGCATGCAGGCGGCGGCCGATTCGCCCGCGACCGCGGCCACCGACCTGGCCGAGCTCCTGGTCGAGCAGGGCGTGCCGTTCCGAGAGGCGCACGCGGCCGTGGGGGCGCTCGTGCGCCAGGCGATGGAGCGGGGCGTCCCGCTCGAGGAGCTCGTCATGACCGAGCCCCGGCTGGGGCCCGACGCCCTCGCCCTGCTCGAACCCGGCGAGGCGGTGCAGCGGCGGACCACCGCGGGGGGCGCGGGTCCGAAGCCGCTGAAGCGCCAGCTGACCGAGGCCCGGGGCCGCCTCAAGGAGCAGCGCGGCTGGCTCGAACGGTGAGGCCCGCGACCAGACGGAAAGGCCGTCCGTTGCCGCGGTCGTTCTATGCGCGCGACTCCCGGGAGGTCGCCCCCGAGCTGCTGGGCAAGCTGCTGGTGCACGACGACCCCGAGGCGGGACGGGTATCCGCGCGCGTCGTGGAGGTCGAGGCATACGCCGGCGCCGACGATCCCGGCAGCCACGCCTACCGCGGGCCGACCACTCGCAACACGACCATGTTCGGCCCGCCCGGGCACCTCTACGTGTACTTCACCTACGGGATGCACTGGTGCGTGAACGTGGTGTGCGGCACGGAGGGATGGGCGAGCGCGGTGCTCCTCCGTGCGGGCGAGCCGGTCGACGGTGTGGAGGTCATCCAGGCCCGGCGACCGGCTGCCCGACGACAGCGCGAGCTGTGCTCGGGCCCGGCCCGACTCGCCCAGGCTCTCGGGCTGGGCCGCGAGCACGACGGTGCCGATCTCGTGCGCGGCGCAGTTCGGTTGCTCGACGACGGGACACCGCCCCCGCACGCGCCGGGCGTGTCGGTGCGGATCGGGCTGGCCGCGGGCAAGGGTGAGGAGCGTCCGTGGCGGTGGTACGTGATCGGCGATCCGAACGTCAGCCGTACGCGTCCGGGCACGGGATAGCGTCGCCGCCGTGACCGACGTCGCGGAGCAGATGCGGGTGCTGACCGCGGGCACCGTCGACTGCATCACGCCGGACGAGCTCGCCGATCGCCTCGGCGCCGGACGTCCGCTGCGGGTGAAGCTCGGGATCGACGCGACCGCGTCCGACATCCACCTCGGGTTCGCAGTGGTGCTCCGCAAGCTGCGCCAGTTCCAGGAGCTCGGGCACGTCGCCGTGCTCATCCTGGGCGACTTCACGGCCCAGGTCGGTGACCCCAGCGGACGGTCGGCGACCCGCCCGCGGCTCTCGCCCGCCGAGGTCGACGCCCATGCCGCCACCTACGTCGAACAGGTCCACCGCATCCTGTTGCCCGAACCGCTCGAGGTGCGGCGCAACTCGGAGTGGCTGGCGACGATGGGGATCGACGACGTGCTGCGCCTCACGGCGCGGACCACGGTGGCGCGCATGCTCGACCGCAACGACTTCGCCGACCGGTACGAGCGCGGAGTGCCGATCTCGGTGATGGAGCTGCTCTACCCGCTGCTCCAGGGGTGGGACTCGGTCATGGTCGAGGCCGACGTCGAGCTCGGCGGGACCGACCAGCTGTTCAACATCCTCATGGGGCGCCAACTCCAGGAGCAGGAGGGCCAGGCCGCCCAGATCGTGCTCACGTCCCCGTTGCTCGAAGGGCTCGACGGCACGCAGAAGATGTCGAAGTCGCTCGGCAACTACGTGGGAATCGCCGAGCCGCCCGACGAGCAGTTCGGCAAGCTTATGTCGATCCCCGACGAGCTCCTGCCCCGCTACTTCGAGCTGACCACGGGCTGGCACCCTGATCGGGTCGAGACGGTGGTCGCCGAGCTCGGCGAGGCCTCGGGAGCCGGCCGCAACCGGCTCAAGCGGCTGCTCGCCCGCACCGTCGTCGATCTGTACCACGGGGAGGGCGCGGGCGCGGCGGCCGAGGCCGGCTTCGACCGGGTCTTCAAGGCCGGCCAGGCGCCGCCGGACATGCCCGAACGCACGCTCGAGCGCGCGCTCTTCGCCGACGGCCCGGTCCGTCTCGCCCGGGTGCTGGCCGAGGCCGGGCTCGTGACCTCGAACCGGGAGGGCGCCCGCAGGATCAGGGAGGGGGCGGTGCGCCTCGATGGCAACCGGGCCGGCGACCCCGAGCGGGAGGTGACCGCCGCCGATGTCGACGGCGCCGAGATTCAGGTGGGAAAGCGGAAATGGGCCCGGGTCCGCGTGCGTTGACACTCCGAGCACCCCGGATCGGCCGGGAACCGTTTGACAGCAAGGGTTTCCGGCCCTAGATTCATGGGTCCGCTCGGAGGTGCCTCCGCATCTCCCGGCATTGACACGGACGCTCCTCGTCGCAGCCGACCTTGCGCGGCTCTGAGCCCGAGGTCGCCGACCAGACAGGAGTGAGTGTCCGCTCGAGACGCCCGGCCCCGCTGGGGACGGTTGCGCGTCGGGCTGTGGCTCCTTGAAAACGGAACAGTGAGCACCAAAAGCCAGTGCGGGCGTCTGCACCGGCCCCTCGGGGCGCGGGCGGACGTTCAAACGCAATTCCAAGAGCGGTGACGGGTCACCTGGAGGTGGCCGGCCATCGCGCCAGTTGCCGGGACGGGCCAGTGGCCCCGACCGGCGGCTCTCTGATCGAAGGCTTCCGTCGCCCTCGGGTGGCGGCGAGCCGAGATCTTGACGGAGAGTTTGATCCTGGCTCAGGACGAACGCTGGCGGCACGCTTCATACATGCAAGTCGAGCGGGGTCCATCGGGCTTGCCCGAGAAGACCCAGCGGCGAACGGGTGCGTAACACGTGAGCAACCTGCCCCGAAGACCGGGATAAGCCGGGGAAACCTGGTCTAATACCGGATGCCCTCATCGGGCCGCATGATCTGGTGAGGAAATGTCTTTTCGCTTCGGGATGGGCTCGCGGCCTATCAGCTTGTTGGTGGGGTAATGGCCTACCAAGGCGACGACGGGTAGCTGGTCTGAGAGGATGTCCAGCCACACTGGGACTGAGACACGGCCCAGACTCCTACGGGAGGCAGCAGTAGGGAATCTTGCGCAATGGGCGAAAGCCTGACGCAGCGA
>JBOGFJ010000053.1:0-25334 GCA_050743385.1 Acidimicrobiia bacterium | reverse complement strand
GTAGAACGTCGGCACGCCGAAGAACAGGGTCGGCTGATGCGTACGCACGTGGCCGGCCACCGCCCGGGGCTCGGGCCGCCCGGGATTGAGGATGGCGGACGCTCCCGTCGCGGGCGGGAAGTAGCCGGCGTTGCCGAGGCCGTAGGCGAAGAAGAGCTTCGCGACCGAGTAGATCCGGTCGGCCGGGCCCAGTTGAAGGATCCCAGACGCGTAGCGGTCGACGCAGGCGCCGAGGTCGGCGTGACGGTGCCGGGCTCCCTTCGGGAACCCCGTGGTTCCCGACGTGTACAGCCAGAAGGCGACGTCGTCGGGGGAAGCCGGGAACACGTCCGGAGGGTCGGCGGCGCCTTCGAGTGCGCGGTCGACCGGTGTGGCGCCGGGGAGGTCGGCGTCGCCGTCGACGAGAACGAACCGCAGGAAGCGGGCGTCGCGCGCGGCCGCACCGGCGGTGGGTGCGAACGGAGCGGAAACCACGAGCCCGACGGCGCGCGAGTCGTCGAGCAAGAACCGGTAGTCGGCCTCGGCGAGCATGGTCGAGACGGGCACGGGCACGGCGCCGATCCACATCGCACCCCAGAAGAACCAGAGGAAGGTCGGGGTGTCGGCGCACACCAGCAGCACCCGCTGCTCCGGCTGCACGCCCCGCTCGGCGAGGGCGGTGGCGGCGCGGCGAACACCGTCGCCGATCTCGTCGCGGGTCCACTCCCGGCCCGATTCCGCGTCCAAAGCGAGGGTCGCGTCGCCGCTCTCCCGTTCCGGCGCGAGCACGAACCGGTCGATCGCATTGCCTGCGACTGCGTCCACGATGGCCATGCCCGTCGTCCCCCCGGGAGCAGCGGCCGGTGTCAGCGGCTCCGGTCGCCCATTCGTTCTACACGAATCTTGCGTCGAACGGTAGGGGTGTAGAGGGAATCCCAGTTGACAGATCCTGAAGGTAATACTAAGACTCTGTAGAATATCGAGTCGGTCGAGGGGGAGTCGCATGGCGACGAGCACACGGCAACGCCCACCCGAGTACCTGGTGGGCTCGACGAGCGGAATCATCCACTCCCAGGACATGCCCTGGGTATCGCAGCCCGGGATCGAGGGCTCCTCGTTCAAGCTGCTGCGGACCATCCCGGAGACGGGAGGCATGGTGTTCCTGCTCCGGATCGAACCGGGCGTGGTCGGGCCGCGCCACAAGCACTTCGCCTCGGCCGAGTACTTCGTGCTGCAGGGGCAGGCCACGTTCGGCACCGAGACGATCTCGGAGGGGTCGTACGCCTACGAGCTCGGCGGCTTCCAGCACACCGAGGACGCGCCCGACGAGGAGCTCGTCATGCTGTTCATCACCCACGGCCCGCTCCAGGTGATCAACGAGGACGGCAGCCGCGGGATCGTCGTCGACACCGACTCGATGACCAAGGCGGTCGAGCGCTTCAGGGCCGAGCAGGCGTCGGCCTGACGCCGCCGCGGTTGGCGGGCGGCCTTGACCCCGGGCCGGGCCGTCCCTACCATACAGACCGACCGGTCGGTCGGGCCGGGCGGGGGAGGGATGCGTGAGCGAGCTCGTCGTGCCCGCGGAGGGCTTCGTCGCGCCACCGGCGGTGCCGCAGCCGAACATCTTCCCCATCGAGTGGCGGGTCGAGACCCCGAAGCTGGCCGAGATCTACGAGCGGGCGAAGGTCCAGGCGTGGAACCCGACCGATATCGCCTGGGATGGGCTCGACGCCTCGCACTGGACACGCGAGGAGCAACTCGGGATCGCGTACTGGTTCGCCGTGCTCGCGAACTTCGATGCGTCGGGGCCGCCCGTGTTCGCGCACGCGGTGGTGCAGGCTTTCGAGCAGCACGAGGAGGACCCGCTCCGGAAGTGCTTCTTCTCGATCGCTCGCGACGAGGTCAACCACGAGGAGGTGTGCCAGCGGGTCGTGCAGACGTTCGTTCCCGGCGGTCCGCTCGCCTGGACGCCACGCGACGACCTTGAGCGAGCCTGGCACAACAACATCGCGTGGCTGTACCACAACGGCGGCCGGTACTGGAACGGTTTCACGCGCTCCTTCGACAAGTACCCGCTCGCCGTGGTCTTCACCTCGTTCATGATGGGGGAGGTCGCGTCGTCGACGTTGTTCCGCGGTATGGCGACGGGCACGCGCCACGAGGCGTTCCGGGAGATCTTCAAGCGCATCGGGCGCGACGAGTCGCGTCACCTCCAGATCTGTCTCACGATCCTCGAGAAGCAATGGCCGGGGCTCACACCCGACCTCTGCGAGATGATCACGAAGCAGCTCCGGGCCGGGTTCGTCTTCCTGTCGATGGTCCTGTGGGAGCCGCCGGACCAGTTCTGGGAGCTCTCGCCCTACTTCTTCGACAACCATCGGGTGTTCATGGACCACGCAAGGGAGGCCGGGCTCGGGGTCCTCTCCTACGAGGAGCAGGCCGACAACTGGCGACTGGCGATGGCCCGGGTCCGCAAGGTCGTGGAGCGCTGGGGAATCGAGTTCCCCGCGATCCCCGAGCTCGACATCGATGGCGTCGACGTGGGCGACATCGACGCCGACGACATCATCCCCGTCTTCTGAGCGGCGCGATGGGCGTGGTCGGCGTCGTTGGCGGCGGCACCATGGGCGCGGGGATCGCGCACGCGTTCGCGGCCGCGGGTACGAACGTCGTCGTCGTGGAGGTCGACGCCCAGCGCGCCGAGCGTACGCGCACGTCGATCGAAGCGTCCCTCCGGCGGGGCGCGGCGCGCGGGCACGTGGCCGACGCCGACGACGCCATCGGCCGGCTCGCCGTCGCAACGGAGCACGGAGCACTCGTGGGTGCCGCGCTCGTCATCGAGGCGGTGCCCGAAGATCCGGTGCTCAAGGCCGACGTCCTGCGGAAGCTCGAGGCAGTCGTCCCGCCCGGCACGGTGCTCGCCACCAACACCAGCTCGATCTCCGTCGATGCGCTGGCGGCGGCGCTCGAGCACCCCGGCCGGTTCCTCGGAATGCACTTCTTCAATCCGGTGCCGGCGTCGCAGCTCGTCGAGCTCGTCCACGGGAGGGAGACGACGCGCCCGGTGGTCGACGAGGCGCGCCGTCTCGCCGAGCACGTGGGCAAGCAGACGATCGAGGTCTCCGACTCACCGGGGTTCGCGAGCAGCCGCCTCGGGCTCGCCATCGGCCTCGAGGCCATCCGCATGCTCGAAGAGGGTGTCGGTTCGGCCGCCGACATCGATGACGCGATGGTGCTCGGCTACCGGTTTCCGATGGGCCCCCTGCGGCTCACCGATCTCGTCGGCCTCGACGTGCGTCTCGGGATCGCCGACTACCTCACCGACGCGTTGGGCGATCGCTTCACGCCGCCGCGGCTCCTGCGCGACAAGGTGGCGCGCGGTGAGCTCGGCCGGAAGACGGGAAAGGGGTTCTTCGACTGGGACCGGGAAGACCCGCGATGAGCGATGCGGTCTTCATCGTCGACGCATGCCGGACGCCGATCGGGCGCTTCCGGGGCGGATTGGCGCGTGTACGACCCGACGACCTCGCCGCGCTCGTGGTGGGCGAGCTCGTCCGGCGGAACCCCGGTGTGCCCCCCGAAACCATCGAGGAGGTGTGGCTGGGCGCCACGAATCAGGCGGGCGAGGACAACCGCAACGTCGCCCGGATGGCCGTGCTCCTCGCCGGGTTGCCGCTCTCGGTCGCGGGCGCGACCGTGAACCGGCTCTGCGGCTCGGGACTCGAAGCGGTGCAGAGCGCCGCGGCCGCCATGCTCGCGGGCAGGGGCGAGCTGATGGTCGCCGGCGGCGTCGAGTCGATGAGCCGGGCGCCGTTCGTGATGGCAAAGCCCGACGAGCCGCTCCCACGGCGCGCCGACCTCGTGGACACGAGTCTCGGATGGCGCCTGGTGAACCCGCGAATGCCCGACGAGTACACCGTCTCGTTGGGCCAGACGGCCGAGGTGCTGGCGCGCGAGTTTGCCATCGAACGTGAGGAGCAGGACGAGCTCGCGCTCGCCAGCCATCGCAAGGCCGTCGCCGCCGCCGACGCCGGGTGGTTCGATCCCGAGCTCGTGCCGGTGCCGCTGCCGGGCCCGGAAGCCGGTGTGCTCGCCGGCGACGAGGGTCCCCGCCGGGACACCGATCTCGACCGGCTCGCACGGCTGCAGCCGGCGTTCGCCGCCGACGGGACCGTCACGGCCGGGAACTCGAGCGCCCTCAACGACGGAGCCGCCGCCGTGCTCCTCGCGACCGGTGCCGCGCTCGAGCGGTACGCACTCGACCCACTCGCCCGGGTCGTGCACGGTTCCGTCGCCGGCGTCGAGCCCCACCGCATGGGGATCGGTCCCGTGCCCGCCATGCGCAAGGCGCTCGACCGCGCCGGCTGGTGCGTCGACGACCTCGCCGTCGTCGAGCTCAACGAAGCGTTCGCGGCCCAGGCGCTCGCGGTGCTGCGCGAGCTCCCGATCGAGCCGAATCGCGTCAACCCGCGGGGAGGGGCGATCGCAGTGGGCCATCCGATCGGGTGCTCGGGCGCGCGGATCGTCACGACCCTGGTGCATCAGCTTGCTGAGCTCCCCCCGGGCACCCGCGCCGCCGCGACGATGTGCATCGGCGTGGGGCAGGGGATCGCCATGCTCGTGGAGCGCGTGTGACCAGTGCGGCCCGCAGCCTGCGGGTCGAGCGGCGGCGCACCACTGTGCTCGTAGGCCTCGACCGACCCGCGAAGCGCAATGCCCTCGACGAGGCGATGGTCGACGAGCTCCACGCCGCGCTCGACGAGCACGCGCGTGATCCGAACGTCCTGGTGCTCTACTCGACGACTCCCGGTGTCTTCGCCGCCGGTGCCGACATCGCCGAGCTCGTCGAGCGCGACGCCGACGCCGCGTTGCGGGCGATCAACGCGGGCTTGTGCGACCGCCTCGAGGCACACCGGTGGCCGACGATCGCCGCCGTCGACGGCTGGGCGCTCGGTGGTGGATGCGAGCTCGCCCTCGCGTGCGACCTGCGGGTGGTGTCGCCGGCGGCACGATTCGGGCAGCCCGAGCTCGACCTCGGCATCATGGCGGGTGCGGGCGGCAACTGGCGCCTGGCGCAGCTCGTCGGGCTCGGCCTCGCCCGGCGCATGCTGTACACGGGCGCGATCCTCGACGCCGCCGGCGCGCTCGAGGCCGGTCTTGCCGAGTCGGTGCATCCCGCCGGCGAGCTGCTCGACGCCGCCGTCGAGCTCGCGGGCACGATCGCCCAGAGATCGTGGCGGGCGCTCGAGCTGACGAAGCTCGCGCTCCGGCTACACCGGCCCAGCACGACACTCTTCGACCTCGTCGGCCAAGCTCTGCTCTTCGAGAGCGACGACAAGCACCAGCGGATGACGGACTTCCTCGAACGCAGGAGCCGGAAAGGGGCGCCGTGAGCACCGATCGAGACCACGACGACCGGTACGGCGACTTCGCCACCCTGCGCTTCGAGCGGCCCGCGACCGGGATCCTTCGTGTCGTCATGGACGCCCCGGGGCTCAATGCCGCCGGTCACGAGATGCACCGGGATCTCGCCGAGGTCTGGCGTGTGGTCGATCGTGACCCCGACACGCGCGTCGCCATCATCGAGGGCGCGGGGAAGGGCTTCTCGGCGGGTGGATCCTTCGACCTCATCGAGGACATGGCATCCGACTTCGCCGTTCGCACGCGCGTGATCCGTGAGGCGCGTGACCTCGTCTTCAACGTCATCGAATGCTCCAAGCCGATCGTGTCTGCGATCCACGGCCCGGCGGTCGGGGCCGGGCTGGTCGTCGGTCTGCTTGCGGACGTGTCGATCGCGACGCGTTCCGCGCGAATCATCGACGGTCACACGCGCCTGGGCGTCGCCGCGGGCGACCACGCCGCGATCTGCTGGCCGCTGCTCTGCGGCATGGCGAAGGCGAAGTACCACCTGCTGACGTGCCGGCCGGTGACCGGTGAGGAGGCCGAGCGCATCGGTCTCGTGTCGCTCTGCGTCGACGACGCCGAGCTCCGCGACACCGCGCTCGACGTCGCGCGTGAGCTCTCGACCGGCGCCCAGTTCGCCATCCGGGCGACGAAGCTGGCACTGAACAACTGGTACCGGATGTTCGGTCCCGTCTTCGACGCCTCGCTGGCGTACGAGTTCTACGGCTTCGGCGGGCCCGACGTGACCGAAGGCGTCGCCGCCCGGCGGGAGAAGCGCGACGCCCGCTTCACCGGCCCGACCTCCGAGTAGCGCTCATTTCGCGACGACGACGCCGGCCTGCTCGCGGTCCCAGGTCGCCGGGCTGAGGGGCTCTTCCCGCAGCTTCGCCTTCTGAATTCGCATCGTCGCCTCGGTCTTGGGGAGCGCGTCCATGACCTCGACGAAGCGCGGGACCATGTATCGGGGCATCAACGGGATCAGGAACTCCACCAGCTGCGCGGGGTCGAGCTCCGCCTCCGCGTGCAGCACGACACAGACCTTGACGTCCTGTTCCCCCGCGCTCGTCTCGATCCCGATGGCGGCGCACTCGGCGATGGCCTCGTGCTGGAGCACGATCTGTTCGACCTCGAACGACGAGATGTTCTCGCCTCGGCGCCGGATGGCGTCCTTCTGGCGGTCGACGAAGTGGTAGTCCCCCGCTTCGTCTCGACGAAAGCCGTCGCCGGTGTGGAACCAGCCGTTTCGCCACGCCTCGGCCGTCTTCTCGGGCATGTTCCAGTAGCCGATGCACAGCCACCACGGCTCGGCGGTGCGCACGGTGAGCTCGCCCACTTCGCCCACCGCGACCTCGTAGTCGTGCTCGTCGACGATGCGCACCTCGTAGCCCGGGCGCGGCTTCCCACAGGTGGCGGATTCGTCGAAGACGTCGCGCCGGCTCGTCACGTTGCCCGCCTCTGTCATGCCGTAGTGCGTGCGCATCTTCACGCCGAACCGCTCGCCGAAGGCGTGGATGATCGGCGAGATGATGACGTGGCGGAGGGCATGCTCGCGATCGTCGGGGCTCGGGGGCTGGGAGAGCAGCCAGTGCGCCATTGCCGGCACCACGAGCGTCATCGTGGCGTCATGGCTGTCGATGTCGTCCCAAAACGCCGTCGTGTCGAACGATTCGCGGATGATGCTGCGCCCGCCCATGTACGCGGCAGCACCGAGCGTGCCCATGCCCGACATGTGGAACATCGGGAACGGCGAGTAGATGGCGTCGTCCGGCCCGAGGTCGTCGAGCAGGCCCATTCCGAAGGTCACCATTCCCCACGGAAGCACAACGCCCTTCGACGGCCCCGTGGTCCCCGACGTGTAGGCGATGGTTGCGACGTCCCACGCCTGGGGGGTGGCGAGGCCGTGGGCGGGGGTCGCCCCGGAAAGGAACTCGTCGATCCCGACGACCCGGACGCGACCGCCGGCGAGGGGCGGCCCCACGTCACCGGCGGCGTCGGTGACCACGACGGTGCGGAGCGCGGGCACGTCGTCGGCGACCTCCACCACGCGGTCGAGGAAACGCTCGGCGACGAGTGCGACCGAGGCGCCCGAGTTCTCGAGCGTGTAGCGGAGCATGTAACCGCGGAAGGCCGTGTTCAGGGGCACGTCGAAGCCCCTGGCCCACCCGGTTCCGAGCCACGCCGCCACCCGCTCGATGCTGTTGGGCATCATCGAGGCGACACGTTGACCGGGCGCCACGCCCAACCGTCGCAGCGCGTCGGCCCATGTGAGGATCAGCTCCTGTGCCTCCGCGAAGGTGGTCGTGCGGCCGTTCGACAGGTCGACGACCCACGGGCGGTGGGGTGTCCAGGCGGCGCGCTTCGCGATGACGCACGGCAGCGTGTCGCGGGCGTCGAACTCCTCGTAGCCGTGGGGAGCAGCGCGCATGGGCCCTCCTATCCAGGACGTGCTTCAGAAGGTGGCGATCGGGTTCGCGGGGCTACCCGTGCCACCGTCGAGGCGTAGCGGCGCGAGCGTGAAGAGGAACTCGTGACGTCGGAGGCGGGTGCAGGTCGCGGCGAGCACCTCGAGGTCGCAGTTGTCGATCAGGCAGAGTCCCATGGCGACCATGCCCACGATGTGGACCGGGACCGCGAGTTGCGGGTATCCCGAGGGGACGACGTCCTGCGCGGTGTCCGAGCCGATGGCAGCGACGCCCCGCTCGTGGAGCCACGGCAGCGACGCCACGTGCCAGCCCGCCTGACCCTCGTGCATCGGGATCGGCCCGACCTCCCGCTTGTGGCGCCCGTACCCGGTCCGCAAGAGGACGACGTCGCCCTCGCCGATCGTGAAGCCGTGGGCCGACTCGGCGGCTTCGAGATCCTCGGGGAAGACGCCGTCGCCCGGGCTCATCCAGTCGATGCCGCGGATGGCCGGCATGTCGACGAGCACGCCTCTGGTGAGGATCCCGTCGCGCATGCCGGTGACCGCGAGGTTGGTCGCCCCGAACATCGCGCTCACGAGCGCGGCGGGCCCGCCGTTGTAGGTCTGGTGATCCCAGAACACGTGCGAGAGGGCGTCGACGTGGGTGATGTTCACGCCGTGGAAGACGCAGCCGATGAACTCGATCGCACCCGCGAACCGGCTGGCGTCGAGGCCCGGTACCGGTTGCGGGGGCTCCACCCGGTGCTCGTCGCCGAGGCCCTCACCGGTCATCAGCATGTGGCGCTGGACGGGCCCGAAGACGTCGCCCTCCTGAGGGAAGGTGCTCAGGTCCCAGGCGCACGAGACGGTGACGCCGTCGCGCACGAGGCCGGCGGCGCGGCGGCGCGCCTCGGGCGTGATGAGGTTGAGGGTGCCGAGCTGGTCGTCGGCCCCCCAGCGGCCCCAGTTCGACAGCCGCTCGTGGTACCCGAGGACCTCGTCCTCGCTCGGCGCTGTGCCCATCGTCCCCCCACGGCTCCGCCGCACCGGTGCGGTCCCGCGCGAACCTAGGGTCCGGCTCCGGCAGAGTCAATACACTTCTCGTTACTATGATGCGTCATCTGTAGACAATCTTCCGCGGTGAGGCGAGGTGAGGCCACGGTGCCAGCAACCCGAGGCGTGGAGGCTCGGTCACTGCTGGCCGTCGCCGCACCGTCCGCCCCTCATGCCCGCCCGCGTTCCGGAGAGAGCGCCAAGTCGCTCCTGAACACCCTGCTCGGCGAGTTCGTCTATCGCGCCGGCGGGGCCGCGTGGACGAGCACGTTCCTAGAAGCCCTGGCGCTGCTCGGTGTGGAGGAGAAGGCTGCCCGCCAGGCGCTGGCGCGCAGCGGGGCCGAGGGGTGGCTCCAGCGCGAGCGCGACGGGCGCCGGGTTCGCTGGCGCCTGACGGCCGCTGGCACCCAACGCTGCCGAGACGGTACCGCGCGCATTGCCGGCTTCGGGAGCGCGCGCACCGACTGGGACGGTCACTGGCTCGTGTTGATCGTGAGCGTTCCCGAGGAGCAACGCGCCCTCGGTCACCGTCTCCGCCGACGCCTCACCTGGGCCGGCTTCGGATCGCTCGGGCAGGGCACGTGGATCACACCGCACACCGAGCTCGAGGACGACGCCATCCGGATCGTTGGTGAGCTCGAGCCCACACCGCACTCGCTCTCGTTCGTGGCCCGTTTCGGGAAGATGGGCCTCGAGAGCGACCTCGTCGACCAGGCGTGGGACCTCGGCGAGCTGGCCGAGTACTACCGGGAGTTCATGGCGAAGTTCCGGAAGGTCAAGGCCCGAGACGAGGCGTCGGCCTTCGTCGCCCAGACCCGTCTCATCCATGAGTGGCGCCGGTTCGCATTCCGCGATCCGTCGCTCCCGGCGAAGCTGCTGCCGCCGAACTGGGTCGGAACCCAAGCCAAGGCGCTCTACGACGACCGGCGCGCGCGGTGGCTGCCCGCGGGCGAGCACTGGTTCGACGCCGTCGAGCGGGGCGCCTGAGTCCCTGCTCGTTCCGCAGCTCACGCCAGCGCGGGCGCCGCCTCCCGCCGGACGAGGGCCCGCTCGAGCGCCGGCGCCAGCCGCTCGCGTTTGGCGCGTGCCCGCTCCTCGTCGCGCTCGGCGAACTCGGGGAGCACCTCGCGCCCGAAGAGCTCCAGCGACTCGCAGATGTCCTCGTGGCGGTTGTGCCCGACCTGGCTGAACAGGATCACCTGGTCGCAGCCGGCGGCTTCGTAGCGGCGCAGGAACTCCCGCACCTGCGCGGGGGTGCCGATCGCGCCTCGCTGGGCGTAGTTGTTCCTGCGGTCGTAGGTCGCGGCGAGCCGGCCCTGCGCGTCCTCGAACAGGGAACGGTCGAACCCCGACGCCGCCCGGTCACGCTGGAAGTCGTCCCAGAGGCGCGACCGCCCGTGGTCGTGGGTGTCGCCGTGGGCGTAGTAATGCAAGAGGCTGTACGCGAGGAAGTGCGCGCCGTCGAGGCCGCGGTCGAGCGCAACCTGCTCGTCGGGGTGGCACATCAGGCCGGTGACAACCGCGAGCTCGGGGTTCACGGCGAAACCGGCCGGGATGCAGTCGTCCGATTCGAGGGTCGCGTAGTAGCCGTCGACCCATTCGCGCGCCTGCTCCGGCTCGATGAGCATCGAGAAGCACAAGGCGCCGAGCCCGTTTCGTGCCGCCACCGGGATGACTTCCGGCCGGGGTGCGGCCATCCACAGCGGCGGGTGGGGTCGCTGGTACGGCTTCGGCACGACGTTGCGCGCCGGCATCTGGAGCCACCGCCCGTCGTAGCCCGAGAACGGCTCCTCGACGAACATCCGGGTAATGGCATCGAGGGACTCGCGCCACTGCTCGCGCTTGGTCTCGTAGTCGACCCCGAACCCGCTGGGCTCGACGGCGCCGGTGCTCTCACCGGTGCCGAACTCGACACGACCGTCGGAGACGAGATCGAGCGTGGCGATGCGCTCGGCGACCCGGGCGGGGTGGTTAACCTTCGACGGGAGCTGCACGATGCCGTGCCCCAGGCGAATGCGCGACGTCCGCTGCGACGCCGCCGCCAGGAACACCTCGGGCGCGCTCGAGTGCGAGTACTCCTCGAGGAAGTGGTGCTCCACCTCCCACGCGTACTGGATCCCGATGCGGTCGGCGATCTCGACCTGCTCGAGCACCTGTCGGAAGACCCGGTGCTCGGTCTCGGCGTCCCACGGGCGGGGCATCTGCATCTCGAGGAAGATCCCGAACTTCACGGGTCGCAGGTTATTCGACAGAGAACGATACGTCAAGACAGAGAGTGTCGAACAAACGCGCGGCCGGCACGGCCTGGGCGGAACTCGCCCGCGAGTTCGGCGTCCATCCGTCGCGGATCATTGAGCTCGCCAAGCGCTGATTCCGAGGTCTCGACGCCAGCAAAGCCGGGCAATCTTCAGGGATGGCGCGGCTCCACGTCGCGTCGCCTAGGAAAGGCCGCTCCACTGCCGGAACGCTCACGCATCGACCACCACCCGTAGCCAGCGAAGATCACCCAGTCGAACAAGGTCACCCGCTCGGCGGCGGAGGCGTCGACGAGCCGGCGGAACTGCGTCACGTCCGTCTCACCCGGCGTCGGCTGGTCACCGCCGGGGCGTAGCGTCGCCGCCACTGCGCCGGCGGCGCCCAGCTCGCGGACGATCTCGACGATGTGTGCAGTCTCGAGCGGCTCGTGGTTGCGCGGCAGTGGCGCCATGCCGACGAGGCGGTAGTCCTCGTCGAGCGCCAGCACGACGTGGCGGCACCGATGCACGGTCCCCCCGTCGCCCAGACGACCAGCGCTGCTTCGTCGGGACCCTTGACCCGTATCCACGCCAAGTCGCGCGCGGTCGCTTCCCACTTTTCCATGTGCAGACTCCCTCGTCGGTGCGGTCGGGGGAGCGGTGGGGGAAGCTCGTGAGACTCTGCGACGAGGTTGTGACAGCTATGCCGGCCGCAGCGACGGCGGAGTCGATTGCCGGTCGCGTCTCGGCCCTTGACCGGACCACGGCGTGTGCCCAGTGACCCCACCGGCCGTCGGCGTTGACCGCGGCGAGCCAGCGCTTGGCGGCCGTCTCCTTGGCGTCGTCCTTCGAGCTCTGGCGGCCCTTCCCCGCGGCAGACCCACGTGACGAGGCATGTCTTAGGAGCATTTGGCCGCGAACGCCCCCCTCCTGTGACACACGACGTCCCCGTCCGACCCACTCCTCCCCTCTCCCGCGCGCCTTCAGATGCGCGCCCTCGGCAGGATTCGAACCTGCGCACGTGGCTCCGGAGGCCGAGGCCTGGATTTGAGCGGTGTGTCGGTTGGGTTACGGTTTTCCGGCACTCACTAGGCTGGTGCCGTGGTGGTGCGCCGGCTCGGGCTCCGTGGCGCCGGCGGGCGGCGTACACCAGGTGACCTGGGGCTGCGCGCACTCGTCGGGCCCATCGCGCGACCGCAACGTGGGCGTCTGGTCGCGATCTCGGTCTCGTCGATTGTGAGCGGGTTCGCGGAGGCGGCCATGCTCGTGGTCGTCGCCCGCGTGGCGTTCGTGCTGGCATCGGGCGACGACTCCGTGTCCTTCACACCGCCGATCGTCGGCAGGATCACGCTCACAGTCACCGAGATGCTGCTCGCGGCCAGTGTGCTCATCGCCGTGAAGCTGGCGCTCCAGGCGACCGGGAGCCTGCTGACCGCGCATATGACCGCGGAGGCCCAGCTCGCGAAGCGGCAGAGGCTCACCCACCTGCTCCTGAACGCGTCGTGGACGTTGCAGTCGACGGCGCGCGCCGGTCGCGCCCAGGAGCTCATCAACGGATACGCGCAGGGCGCCGGCGTCGCACTCGGCGCGCTGAGCGGGCTGCTCGTCGCGGCGTTCAGCTTGACCGCGATGCTCGTCGCTGCGGTCGCGGTGAGCCCCGTGGCGTCGCTCGCCGCCGCAGGCGCCGCCCTCGCCATCGGCCTCATGCTGCGTCCCCTGCGAGCCGCGGTCCGCCGGCGAGCCGGTCGGCGCGCCGACGCCCGACTCCAGCTCGGCACCTCGATATCGGAGTTCAGCGCGGCGCTGCAGGAGACGCGTATCTTCGCCGTCGGCGAACAGGTCGAACAGCGGATCGGCGCGCTCGCATCCACGTTATGCCGGCGCGATGTCCAGAGCGCGTACCTCCAGGCAGTGATCCCGGTGGTCTACCAGGGCTCGGCGATGTTCCTCATCATCGGCGCGCTCGCGATCGTGTACGCCTCGGGGGCGACCGGGCTCGGATCGGTCGGCGCGGTCGTGCTCATCATGATCCGCTCGCTGACTTACGCGCAGGCAGTGCAATCCAGCATCCAGTCGCTCCACGCGGCGGCACCACTGCTCGAAGTGCTCCGCGAGGAGCAAGAGCGGTACCGGGCCGCCGGCGTGTCCCTCCAGGGAGCGCCGCTCGACCACGTCGACACCGCCGCCTTCGACGACGTGACGTTCGCCTACATACCCGGGCGACCCGTCCTGCGTGATATGTCGTTCGATCTCCGCCGCGGTGAGATCGTCGGGATCGTAGGCCCGTCGGGCGCGGGGAAGTCGACGCTCGTCCAACTCCTGTTGCGCCTGCGCGACCCGACGATCGGGCGGATGCTCATCAACGGACTCGAGGCGAACGGCCAGTCGCTCGACGACTGGTACAACCTCGTGACCTTCATCCCTCAAGACGCACGGCTCTTCGCCGGCAGCGTCACCGACAACATCCGCTTCTTCCGGCAACAGGTCGATCCCGGCGCCATCGAGCGCGCGGCCAAGCTCGCACACGTCCACGACGACATCGTGTCGTGGCCCGAGGGCTACGACACGCCGGTCGGTGAGCGCGGGGGCCAACTCTCGGGCGGCGAACAGCAGCGGCTCTGCATCGCGCGTGCACTCGTCGGTGATCCCGACCTCGTCGTGCTCGACGAGCCCACGAGCTCGCTCGACGCGCGCTCCGAGGCCCTCATGCGCGACACCATCGCCGACCTCGCACCGCGCAAGACAGTCGTCGTCATCGCACACCGGCTCTCGACACTGTCCATCTGCGACCGAATCATGGTGATCTTCAACGGTCGACTCGAAGGCTTCGACGACCCCGCGACCCTCGAGGCGACCAACCCGTTCTACCGGGAGGCCCTGCAACTCGCGGGCATGCGCTGACCGTCGGGTCGCGTCACCGCACTACGAGGCGGCGTCGCTCGGCTCCACCGCGTTGGAGGATCACCCGAGGACGGCAGCGAGGCACGCCATGACCGGCCTCTGCATCGTCCTGCTCCGGTACCGTGATGTGCCGACCACGACCAGGATGGAATCGATGCGGCCAACAGTGCTCCGGCGCATCGCAGCCACGGGAGTGCGTGTCGCCCTGCCGCGGCCCACGCCGTACTGCATCGTCGCTCGCGGCCGATGCGGCTCCAATCTGCTGTGCTCATTACTTCGCTCCCACCCGAAGGTTCGCGACGCAGGGGAGGCCATCGGCGACTGGGCCTTCGCGCAGGAGGGATCGGCCCTTCGGCGACACCTCCTCGAGCACGGCAGCGTTGCGTACGTCGAAGCTCTGTTCCGGCGGCGGCGCTATGAGTCGGCCTCGGGCTTCAAGGTGCTCTACGAGCAACTGGAGCCCGCGTATGCCGAACGCCAGGGGGTTCCCGACCTTCCCGACGTGCTCGAGTTCCTGCGCTCCAAACGTATGGTGAGGATCATCCACCTGAAGCGGCGGAACCGCCTGGAGACGCTCGTCTCGAAGGAGGTCGCCTTCGCCGTCCGCGAGCACGTTCTTCTCCATGGTGACGGCGCGGCGAACGACGTCACGATCCAACTGAGCCCTGAGCAGTGCGAGGAGGAGTTCCGCCGGATAGGGGCGTGGGAGGAGCGCTACGACGAGATCTTCCATCGGCACGTGTTGCTGCAACTCTCGTATGAAGACCTCGCCTCGGACATGGATCACGAGAGCCTGCGCGTGCAGGAGTTCCTCGGTGTGTCGTCCAGACCGTTGCATACCCGGATGCGGAAGCAGATCCGCAAGCCGATGGCGCAGGTGATCGAGAATTACGCCGAGCTGAGAAAGGAATTCGTGGACACGCCGTGGGCGTCCTACTTCGACAGCACGCCGCCACTGGCTTGATCCACCGTCATTGACCGGACGGCAGTCCGTGGGACACGCCAGGAGTCGTGACTGCTCTGATCCTCGTGCCGTTCCCTTCGGAGCATGGAGGCTCGAACGCGAGTTTGTCCTGGCCAGTCGATACGATACGCGGCTTGGCCGGCCCAACCGTTGTGTCCCTGCTTCCGGTTCGGAATGGCGCAGCCGATCTCCATGAGCACTTGGCGTCTGTCGCGCGATTCGCGGATGCCGTCGTCGCGCTCGATGACGGGAGCACCGACGACACGCGTGGGATCTTGGAGGCCAGCCCGCTGGTCCAGGTCGTCTTGGCCAATCCCCGGAGGGAGAGCTATGCGGGGTGGGACGATGCTGCCAACCGCAATCGGTTGCTGGCCGCGGCGCTGGAGTTGGAGCCGTCGTGGGTGATGTCGCTCGATGCCGACGAGCTGATCGCGGCGGACGACGCGGCTGCGTTCCGCGCGTTCCTGTGCGATGGTGCAGACCCCGCGTGCGCGTACCAGTTCCGCGTGTTCCGGATGATCGATGACGTCGATCACTACGACGCCGCCGGCCTCTGGGTCGCTCGGTGCTTCTCGCCCCGTCCGGGCCACGTGTTCCCGTTGGATCGCCTCCATTTCGTGCCCGTCCCGACGGCCATTGGTCGCGAACATTGGCGTCGGACGTCCATTCGCATCCAGCACCTGGGGTCGATGACTCCGACGAGACGACGATGGCGATTCGAGAAGTACCGGGACGCGGACCCGGGTCACGAATGGCAATCGTCGTACGCGAACCTGCTGGAGTCTCCCGGGCTGACGCATGCGTGGTGGCCGAGAGGACCTTACGTCCCCGTCCTGGCAAATGAACCGGTCGTCGATCCGAGACCGCTGGGGCCCGACGAACCGGCGATCTCGGCAGTTGTGATCGCGCGCGACGACGAGTCGCGCATCGAGAGGGCGGTCGGCGCGGTGGTTCGTCAGGATCTCGACGAGCCGTACGAGGTCATCGTGGTGACGAGTGGGACCGACGCAACGGCGGCGGTCGTGCGCGCGGCCTTCCCCGACGTGACGGTGGTGGCGCTCGACCGTCCCGCGCTGCCCGGTGAGGCACGGAACGCGGGCCTTCGACTCGCCCGCGGGAGGTACGTCTCGTTCCCGGGCTCTCACATCGAGTTGGCACCCAGGTACCTGGCGGCCCTGCTCGCAGCACACCGACGGGGCTGGGCGATGGTCACCGGCACGATGCTCAACGCCACACGGACCTGGGCCGGGTGGGCGTCATATTTCCTCGACAATTCGGCCGTGCTTCCGGGACGTCCCTCGTTCGTGTTCGAGGAAGCGCCTCTGCGCTGTTCGTACCACCGTGAGGCGCTGGTAGAGGTCGGTGGTTTTCCGGAGGGCATACGGACCGGCGAGGACACGGAGGTCAACGAAGAGCTCTTCCGCCGCGGGTATGGCGCGTACCGCGAACGTGAGGTGATGGCGTATCACCACAGCCCGTGCCGCCGGCCCGGCCGTCTGTTGACCCATCACTTCCAGCGCGGGCGCGCCCGGGGCCGGATCCTGGCTGCAGCCCGGAGCGAGCCCGGACGACTCAGTTCGCGGGGACTCGGGCGATTCCGCAGCTGGTCGGTGCAGAAGCGTTTGCGCTGGACCCGGGCGAACGTCAGGCGCTGGGGTGGCAGCCTCCGGTACCAGTACTGGCGCGCGCTCCCCCTGATCGTGCTCGGCGCCATCGCGGCCGGAGTCGGCGGCTCGTACGAGCTGGTCATCAGGCTGCACCGAGGCGCACCGCCTCGGATCACCGCAAAGCGCCGAGCCTTGCAGTAGACCGCGACCTTGCGATTTCACCGCATGTCGTGATCGGAAGCACTGCTCGAGCGCCGGGGAGAGGGCTGTGACGTCCGCGAGGTGGGTTCGGTTGCCGACCCGGCGAGCGCTCGCGCGGCGGCCGATTGCGCCCGACATTCGCGTTCCTGTAGTAAGCGGCTGGGACCTGGGGCAATTCGAAGGGGGTGCCGGAGCTCGGATGCGTGGACCGGCCGCTCGACCCTCGGTGTCGGTGGTCATCGCAACCCGAAACCGCTCCGACCTCCTTCCGCGCGCGCTCAGGAGCGCGCTCGAGCAGAGCATCGCGGACATCGAGGTGATCGTCGTGGACGACGGCTCCACCGACGGGACGGCGGCGTTGCGACAGCGGTTCACCGATCTCCGGCTGCATTGGATCAGCGGTCCCCATTCGGGCGTGTCGACGGCCCGCAACCGTGGCGTCGGCCTCGCGACCGGAGATTGGATCGCCTTCCTTGACGACGACGACGAGTGGTGTCCGACGTACGTCGAGCGGCAACTGGCCACGGCGCACGCCACGGGGGCCGACGTGGTTCACTGCTTGGCGATCGTGGAGGACGAGGGCTCGGGCGCTCGCTATGAGTGGCCGCCACCACCGACTTCCGACCCGCTGATCTCGATCTCGCGGGGGTGGGCGCCTCTGATGCCCTGCATGGTGGTGCGTCGGGACGTCTTCATTCGAACCGGGTGGTTCGCGCCGGACCTCTCTCACAGCGAGGACCGCCATCTGTGGCTACGCCTGGCGCTCACACGCCGATGGGGCCACACCCCGAAGGTGCTGGCGGTAGTGCACCGCCACCTCGGGTCGCGCCTGACCGACGACCGTGCCGCGGTTGAGGTGGCCGACGCCCGCATCGAGCAGGAGTTCAGCGCGGCGGTTCGCCGACGGGCGGGTTGGCGCGTGGCAGCGGACTTCTACTGGCAGTACCGGGGACGTCGTGAGTTCGCCGCGGTCCTCGGCCCGCCTGCTGATCAGGTGCGTCGAGCGGCGTTGCGGGTCATGCTCCCGATGGCCCGGGTGCTGCCCCGGTCGGCGCCATCCATGGTCCGGCCTGCGCTCGTGGCCGTCCTCGGTCGCCGCGGCTACGAGAGGGTGCGGGCATTGCGTCGACGGCTTGCAGCGCGCGCATGAGGAACGCGACGGAACTCCCGCCGCCGGCCGTGCCGCCGTGGAGCGCTTCGCTGACGGCGGAATCGGTGGGCGCCCTCGGCAGGATTCGAACCTGCGCACATGGCTCCGGAGGCCACTGCTCTATCCCCTGAGCTACGAGGGCGGGACTCCGAGGGTACCAGCGCGTGTTTCGCCGGCCGCGTGTCGTCAGCCGACCTGGAGCTCCAACGCCAGCACCCGGTTGAGCGCGTGAAGCGTCGCCCGGGCAGCGGCTTCGGGTTCGCTGTCGCCGGCGGCGAGGCCGTAGCGGTATGCCTGCGTCCCCGGGGCAAAGAGCGCGACCGCGACCAGGAAGCGGCTCGGCGCCGTGGTCTCGATCGTGCGCGCCCAACCTGGTGCGTACGGGAGCACGGAGCAGAAGCCCTTCACCGCCGCGACCGTCGCCTGCACGGCCGAGATGGCGCCACCACTCGCGGGTGCCCGGCCGATCGCGCGTTGCTCACCGCGGGTGAGGTGCACTTCGATCTCGTCGGCGTCGGGGAACACCAGCACCGCCAGCAGCACGAGCCGGGGCTCGCGTCCGCCCTCGTGCGCGGCGGTGCCGCGGTTCTCCGCCCTCGGCGCCCCGTGCCCGGTGGCGCCGGCGAGCACGGCCTCCTCGGCGGGAGGGCGTCCCTCTCGCCGCGCGACTGTCGGCTCGCGCCATCGCACGAGCTCCACCGTCACGGGCAGCTCCGAGTGACGAGCTGCGATCCGCGAGGCCTGGAGCGCGAGCCCCGAGTCGCCGGGATCGTCGTCACCACCGGCTTGGACCTGGACGAAGAGCATGTCCTCGCGCTCGCTGAACCCTGCGGCCCGCACCCCGGGGAGCTTGCGCAGCTCCAGCTCGAGGTCGTCGACGTTCACCGGCGGCTCTTCGCTTCGTAGAGTCGCTCGTCGGCCAGTCGGAAGAGGACGTCGAAGTCGTCGGCCTCGGTCGGGCACACGGCGAGGCCGTAGGAGAACGATGGTGCCCCTCGGCCGTGAGGATCGGCAGCGTGCACCCGTTCGAGGAGCCCGGGAATGTCGGCGGGGTCGGTGTTGGGCAGGATCAGGCCGAACTCGTCGCCGCCGATGCGGGCGGCGTCGTCGCCGAAGCGCAGGACCCGCCGGAACCGGTCGGCCAGCGACCGCAGGGCATCGTCGCCGGCGGCGTGCCCCTCGAGGTCGTTGAGGGCCTTGAACGCGTCGAGGTCGAGGATCACGAGCGTGAACCGCCAGCTGTAGCGGCGGCTGCGGGCAACCGCGTGCTCGAGCAGGCGGTCGAAGCTGCGCCGGTCGTACAAGCCGGTGAGCGGGTCGTGCCACGCGTCGTAGCGCAGCAGATCGAGTCGCAAGGCGATGAGGCAGAGGTTGACGACGAGCGTGTCGTCGAAGGCCGGGACTTCGGGCTCGAGATAGAGGCCCGTGCCCCACTCGAGGAGCTGGAGGGCGCCATCCTCGAACGGCCGGCGCCCGGCGCGAAAGACCTGGCGACCCAGGCCCGGCTCGTCGATCACGACGATCGCGTCGTCGACACCGAGGAACGCGACGACCTCGTCGAGCGCGCGGTACAGCACGCCGATGCCCGACGCGCTGGCATGTGAGAGCTCGTCGACCAGGTCGGCGACGATCTCGCCGACGACGGACTCCGGTTCCGCAGCATCGCCGCCGCTCGCGTCGTCGCGGGGGAAGTCGATGGCCGACGCGGATTCGAGCGCGGTCGGTGCCGCCGCTCCGTACGCTTGGTCGGCGACCGGTTGCAGAGCGCGCGGAACGGTATCCCTGCGCCCGCTCCATCGCCCCACGTCGACCGCCCTTGTCGCGCCTGGCAGTTGCAGTTCGCCCCGGCAGTTGCAGCTCGCCCCGTGTCCCGCGTGCGCGGGAACCTTGGCAGGATAGTGGTCATGACCACTCCGCGCGCGCAAGAGGAAAGAGCCGAAGCCGACGCGAGCACGGTATGTACGATGATGCGCGCGCTCTGCGCGTACTGCCCGTGATTCGCGACCAGATCATCGACTCCCTGCGGCGCGCGTTGACCGCAAACGGCTTCCCCGAGCCGCCGCAAGGCCTCGCGCTCGAGCGGCCCAAAATGCGCGAGCACGGCGATTGGTCCGCGAACGTCGCGTTCCAGGTCGCGGCGTCGGCGAAGCAAGCACCGCGCGAGGTGGCGCAGTCACTCTGCGCGACGATCGAAGCCGATCCGCCGGAGCAGGTCGCCCGGGTCGAGATCGCGGGCGCGGGCTTCCTCAACTTCCACTTGCGGCCGACCTGGCTCCACGATGTCCTGCGCGACGTGGTCGTCGCCGGAGCCGGGTACGGGCGCGGCGACCGCCTCGGCGGGCGGCGCGTGAACCTCGAGTTCGTCTCGGCCAACCCCACCGGCCCGCTCCACGCCGGCGGCGGGCGCTGGGTCGCGGTGGGGGACGCCATCGCCAACCTCCTGGCCGCGGAGGGGGCGACGGTCCATCGCGAGTACTACCTCAACGACGCCGGGAACCAGCTCGACACCTTCGGTGCCTCGCTGTTCGCCCGGTACGAGGGCCGCGAGCCGCCCGAGGACGGGTACCAGGGGGAGTACCTGGTGGAGATGGCCGACCGTATGCGCACCGAGCTCGGCGGCGGCGTCACCGAGGAGGAGGCGCGCGACTGGGGCTATCGCGACGCGGTCCGCGGGCTCCAAGCCGATCTCGCCCGGATCGGCGTGCACTTCGACACGTGGTTCTCGGAGCGGTCACTCCACGAGCGGGGCGACGTCGCCGCCGTGCTCGAGCAGCTGCGCGAACGGGGTCACGTCTACGAGCACGAGGGCGCTACGTGGCTGCGCTCCACGACGTTCGGCGACCAGCGCGACCGCGTGCTCGTCAAGAGCGACGGCGCCCCGACGTACCTGCTGCCCGACATCGCCTACCACCGCGACAAGCTCGCCCGCGGCTGGGAGCACGTCATCGACATCTGGGGGGCCGACCACCACGGGCAGGTCAAATCGCTCCAGGCGGGCATGCAGGCACTCGGCTACGCCGCGGGGGAACCGGAGGTCATCCTCGGGCAGCTGGTGAAGCTGCTTCGGGGTGGTGAGCTCGTGCGGCTCTCACGGCGGGCGGGCAACATCATCACGCTCGCCGACATCCTCGACGAAGTCGATCCCGACGTGTGCCGGCTCACCTTCCTCCTCCAGGGCATCGACACCGCCCAGACGTTCGACCTCGACGAGGTGACCGCGCAGTCACTCGAGAACCCCGTGTACTACGTCCAGTACGCGCACGCTCGCATCGCGTCGATCGGTCGCAAGGCCACCACCGCCGGCGTCACGCGCCGCCCGCTCGACCAGGTCGACCTTGCCCCGCTCACGCACGAGCGCGAGGCGGAGTTGCTGCGCGCGCTCGCCGAGTACCCCGACGTCGTCGCCGAAGCCGCCGATCTCCGAGCTCCGCACCGCCTCAGCAACTGGGCGCGCGAGTTCGCCAAGGACTTCCACGGCTTCTACCGCGACTGCCGCGTGATCACCGACGAGGCCGACCTCACCCAAGCTCGCCTCTGGCTCATCGAGGCATGCCGCGTCGGTCTCGCCAACGCGCTCGCGCTCCTCGGCGTGAGTGCGCCGGAGGAGATGCCCCGCCTCGAGACAGACGAGGAGCCGGCATGAGCGAGAGCGACCCGTTCGACCGGGCGCTCGTGCCGCCGGGGCTGCTCGCGCTCGACCTCGAGTCGTTGGCGCACGAGTACGGGACGCCCCTGTTCGTCTACGACGAGGACGATCTGCGCCGGCGCTGCCGGGAATACGTCACCCACTTCGGCGAGGGCAACGTCGCGTACGCGAGCAAGGCGTTCCTGTGCCGGGCCATGGTGCACCTCGTGCACGAGGAGGGCCTCCATCTCGACGTCGCCACCGGCGGCGAGTTGCACGTCGCGCTCCAATCGGGCTTCCCACCGGAGCGCCTGGTGTTGCACGGCAACAACAAGTCGGACGAGGAGCTGACCGCCGCTCTCGACGCCGGTATCGGTCTCGTCGTCGCCGACTCCTTCGACGAGCTCGACCGACTCGAAGCGCTCGCGACCGACCGCGGTGTGGCGCCGAGGGTACTGGTGCGGGTGACGCCGGGTGTGGAAGCACACACCCACGTCTTCATCGAGACCGGGACGGAGGAGTCGAAGTTCGGCTTCACGGTGACGGGTGGGGTAGCGCTGGCCGCCGCCCGGCGGGTCGTCGACAGCCCGGTGCTGACCTTCGCCGGGCTTCACTCGCACATCGGATCGCAGATCTACGTGCTCGAGTCGTACCGGCGGGCGGTCGAGATCGTCGTGGGCCTGGCGGCGGAGATCACCGCCGCCACTGGCGCGAGGGTCGACGAGCTCAACCTCGGCGGCGGGCTCGGCGTGCGCTACCTGCTCGACGATCCCCAGCGCGACGTGGGGGAGTACGCCAAGGCGCTGCGGGGCTCCCTCGACGACGTGTGCACCGCCGCCAACCTGGCCGCGCCGCGTTTGATGGTCGAGCCCGGCCGCTCCATCGTGGCGCCCGCGGCCCTCACCGTGTTCCGCGTCGGAACGGTGAAGCGCATCCCCGACGGCCCGACCTACGTCGCCGTCGACGGCGGCATGAGCGACAACCCCCGCCCGGTGCTCTACGGCGCGGGCTACGAGGCCTACCTGCCGGCGCGCATCGACGAGCCTCGCCCGCTCGTGGCGTCGATCGCGGGGAAGCACTGCGAGCAGGGAGACATCGTGGTGACCGACGCCCATCTGCCGGTCACCGTGGCCGTCGGCGACCTGCTGGTCGTGCCGGTCACCGGTGCGTACGGCTACTCGATGGCGTCGAACTACAACAAGGTCCCGCGCCCGGCGGTGGTGTTCGTGAGCGACGGTGAGCCTCGGGTGGTCGTCCAGCGCGAGAGCCTCGACGATCTCCTGCGCCTCGACAGGGATTGATCCGCGAGACTGAGGCGTGATGGACCGGTTGGCACACGATTCCGTGAAGGTCGGGCTGCTCGGGTGCGGCCACGTCGGCGCCGCTCTCGTTCGGCTCGTCGACGAGCACGCCGACCTGATCGAGAGCCGCGCCGGTGTGCGGTTGGAGGTGGCACGGGTGGCCGTGCGAAACCTCGCTCTCGAGCGGGACGTGCCCCTTCCGGCCCGCCGGTTCACGAACGACGCCGAAGAGGTGGTCAACGACCCCGAGATCGACATCGTGGTGGAGCTCATCGGTGGCGTCGAGCCCGCGCGTTCACTGGTCACGCACGCGCTCAAGAGCGGCAAGCCCGTTGTCACCGCCAACAAGGAGCTCCTCGCCAACGTGGGCAAGGAGCTCTTCGAGGTGGCCGAGGGCGCGGGGGTCGACATCCTCTTCGAGGCTGCGGTCGCGGGTGGCATCCCGCTCATCCGGCCCCTGCGCGAGTCGCTGGCCGGCGACCGGATCCGAAGGGTCATGGGCATCGTGAACGGCACGACCAACTACATCCTCTCCCGCATGGCCGAAGAGGGGTCGTCGTTCCACGACGCGCTGGCCGAGGCGCAGACGCTCGGGTTCGCGGAGCGAGATCCGACCGCCGACGTCGAGGGCTACGACGCCGCGGCCAAGGCGGCGATCATGGCATCGATCGCGTTCGGTGCCCGGGTCGTCGCCGGCGACGTGTACCGGGAGGGCATCAGCGAGGTCAGCGACGACGACATCGCGTCGGCGCACGAGCTCGGCTACGTGGTGAAGCTGCTGGCAGTTGCCGAGGAGATCGACGGCGACGTGGCCGTGCGCGTGCACCCGACGATGGTGCCGTTGCAGCATCCGCTGGCGTCGGTGCGCGAGTCGTTCAACGCCTTGTTCATCGAGGGCGACGCCGTGGGAGAGCTGATGCTCTACGGGCGCGGCGCCGGCGGCGGGCCCAGCGCGTCGGCCGTCATGGGAGACCTGATCGACGCGGCGAAGAACCTGGTGTCGGGTGGGCGCGGCGCCACCATCGGCCCCCTCGCGCGTCGACCGATCCGCCCCATCGACGAGGTCGAGTCGCAGTTCTACCTGCTCATCGAGGTCGCTGACCGTCCCGGCGTGCTCGCCCAGATCGCGGCCGAGTTCGGGCACCACGGCGTGTCGATCAAGTCGATGCAGCAGAAGGGCATCGGTGACGACGCCCGCCTCATCTTCGTGACCCACAAGGCACGCGAGGCCGCGCTGCGGGCCACCGTGCACGCCCTGCGCGACGTCGATTCCGTGCACCGCGTCGGCTCCGTGCTGCGGGTGATCGGCGACGAGTCGTGACCGACCCTGCATCCACCCGCCCGCACTGGCCCGGTGTCATCGAGGCGTACCGCGACCGCCTCCCGGTCACCGACGCCACCCCGGTCGTCACCCTGCTGGAGGGGGGCACACCCCTCGTCGACGCGCCGCACCTTTCCGACCGCACCCGTGCCCGCGTGCTCCTCAAGATCGAGGGCGCCAACCCAACGGGCTCGTTCAAGGACCGCGGGATGACGATGGCGATCTCAAAGGCGCTCGAGGAGCAGCCCAAGGCCGTGATCTGCGCGTCGACCGGGAACACCTCGGCGTCGGCGGCCGCGTACGCCGCTCGTGGCGGCCTGACCTGTGCCGTCGTGATCCCCGAGGGTCAGATCGCGCTGGGGAAGCTCGCCCAGGCCCTCATCCACGGTGCGAGGGTCGTGCCGGTGCAGGGCAACTTCGACGCCGCGCTCGACGTGGTGCGGGCACTCGGTGACGGGGGAGAGTTCGTCGTCGTCAACTCGATCAACGAGTTCCGTATCGACGGCCAGAAGACGGTGGCATTCGAGATCGTCGACGTGCTCGGCGACGCGCCCGACGTCCACTGCATCCCGGTCGGCAACGCCGGCAACATCACCGCGACGTGGGCGGGCTACGTCGAGTGCGACGAGTCGGGCCGGTCGGGACGGCAACCACGGATGCTCGGCTGGCAGGCGGCCGGGGCGGCCCCGCTCGTCCGCGGCGAGCCCGTACCCTTCCCCGAGACGATCGCGACCGCGATCCGGATCGGGAACCCGGCCAGCTGGGAGCGCGCGCTCGCGGCGCGCGACGAGTCAGGTGGGCACATCGGCGCCGTGACCGACGCCGAGATCCTCGACGCCTACCGGCTGCTCGCGGCGCACGAGGGCTGCTTCGTGGAGCCGGCGTCGGCGGCATCGGTGGCGGGGCTCCTGCGGGCGGCGGCCGCCGGGCTCGTCGAGCCGGGCGAGACGGTCGTGTGCACGCTCACCGGCCACGGCCTCAAAGACCCGCAGCGCGCCATCGCCGAGGTCGACGTCGGGGCGGCCGTCGAGCCGACCCCGGCCGCGGTGGCGGCCGAGCTGGGCCTGTAGGCCAGGAGCTGCCATCCTCCAGCCCGGGGCGGGCTTCGCCCGCCTCGGGGCCGTCAGGCCCGTGCGGGAGCGGCGAGCGAAGCGAGCGCGACCAGAGGAGCTAGAGGCCGAGCTCGGCGGCTAC
>JBOGFJ010000052.1:0-4007 GCA_050743385.1 Acidimicrobiia bacterium | reverse complement strand
GAGCTGAAGACCCGGCTGTTGCGGCCGCTGTTCACCGCCGAGGACATCTGGTGCCAGCTCTTCAGCGAGCCGGGCGCGGGATCAGACCTCGCCGGGCTCTCCACCCGCGCGGTGCGCGATGGTGACGAGTGGGTCGTCGACGGCCAGAAGGTGTGGAACACGCTCGCGCACGCCGCCGACCGCGGGATGCTCGTCGCCCGCACCGATCCCGACGCGCCCAAGCACCGGGGCCTCACCTACTTCGCGCTCGACATGCACGCACCGGGTGTCGAGGTGCGCCCGTTGCGTCAGATCACCGGTGAGGCCGAGTTCAACGAGGTGTACCTCACCGAGGTGCGCGTGCCCGACGCCGACCGTATCGGCGAGCTGGGCGACGGCTGGCGGGTCTCGCTCACGACGCTCATGAACGAGCGGGTCACCATCGGCGGTGCCGTCTCCGGCCGCGAGTCGGGCCCGATCGGCGACGCGCTGCGCGTATGGCGGGAGCATCCCGAGCGCCACGATTCCGTGCTGCGCGACCGTATGGCGGGAGCGTGGATCGAGGCCGAGGTGCTCCGGCTCACGAACGCGCGCGCGACAGCCAACCGCAAGGCCGGCGCAGCCGGCCCCGAAGGGTCGGTCGCCAAGCTCGCGTTCGCCGAGGTCAACAAGCGGATCTACGAGCTGTGCGCCGACGTGCTCGGGCCCGAGGCAATGCTGTACCCGAGCTACGAGATGGTGCGCCCGGAGGAGTCGGCGCTCACCGGTGGCCTCGATGCCCGGAAGATGTTCCTGCGGTCACGGGCCTACTCCATCGAGGGGGGCACGTCCGAGATCCTGCGCAACATCCTGGGTGAGCGGGTGCTCGGCCTCCCGGGCGAGCCGCGCGCCGACAAGGACCTCCCCTGGAGCCAGGTACCGCGGAGCTGACGAGCTACTGCAGCCGGATCCATGTGGCGCGTGCCCGCGCGACGAGCTCGCCGCTGTCACCGAACAATGCCGACCCGGTCTCGACCTTCCGCCGCTCCGCGCCGAGCTGCCACCCGAGGGCGACGCAGCGCTCCCCGACGACCACCGACCCCGTCACCTCGGCGGTGAAGCGGCCGAGCACGTGCGGGACGCCCGATCCGATGGCGTCGTACTGGCCGCCGATGCCGCCGACGCAGTCGAGCGTCGCCCACACGAACTCGGGCGCAACCTGCTCGTCCTCCCCTGGCGCACGCAGCGACGCGTCGGGAACCCACGGCGCGGCGTACAGCCCCGTGCGCCCGCCGACGGGCCCGACGAAGACGCGCAAGCCGTCGCCCACGGCCCGACCCGGGCCGCACACGAAGCAGGTCGGGAACGGGTGATTCTCCGGGCTGGTGGCGATCCACGACCTGGCGCCGGCCGTGCCCGCATCGGCGAACGACACCGGTTCGGGGACCTCGACGGCGACCGTCTCCACCGGGCGCGCCTCCGCGACCAACGTGTCGTCGCCGTACACGCCGACGCCGTCGCCGGTGGGCTGCAGCACGAGCGGGCGGTCGAGAGGCGGCGGGCGCCGCAGGGTCACCTCGGTCGGGCTCCCGATGCCGCGGGCGATCACGCCGGACGTGTAGCCGCCGTGCCCGCTGTCGGGCGGACCGCAGAACCGGCGCTCGATGACGACGGTGTCGTTCACGCTCGCGTGAGGAGGTGCTTGACCTCGGCCGCGCCGTCGATCGCGGTCTGCGGGTCACGGGCCTGCGGAATCAGGTTGAACGACGTGCAGCCGGCCTCGACGTAGGGAACGAGGAACGCCGCCACCTCCTCGGGTGTGCCGGCGGGCGAGTACTTCTCGAACCGTTCGAACGGGATCCGGTACATGGCCTGCATCGCAGGCGCGAGGGCGGCCCGGGCCTCCTCGTGCGACGTGCCGACGCCGCACCAGACCTGCATGCCGTGGCGGCGCGGATGGCCGTCGCGCCCCGCCTGCGCCGCCGCGACGTCGATCTGCTCGACCACCTCACGGAAGCGACGAGGCGAGTTCCAGATCCCGAGCCAGCCGTCGCCCAGGCGGCCGGCCCGTCGCACCGCGGCGTCGGAGCGACCGCCGATCACGATCGGGATCGGATCACTCGGCGCGGGCAGGACGAGGGCGTCGTCGAGGTCGAAGAACTCGCCGTGGAAGGTCACGGGCTTGCCGGTCAGGAGGCCGCGCAGGATCTCGAGGCACTCGTCCATCCGCCGGCCGCGCGTGCGCGGATCGACTCCGCAGGTCGCGACCTCGTGGGGATCCTCGCCGCCCACGCCGACACCGAACACGAGCCGACCGGGTGCGAACGCGGCGAAGTCGGCGAGCTGTCGGGCGACGAGCACCGGGTGGCGCAGGGGCAGCAGGTACACCGCGGTGTACACGGAAAGGCGGGGGTGGGCGGCGGCGTAGATGCTCGCGGCGAGCAGCCCGTCGGTGCCGACACCGACGAAGAAGGAGATGTGGTCGCCGCAGCAGACGTGGTCGAAGCCGGCCTCCTCTGCACCGGCGAGGAGGCCGCGCAGCTCGTCGGGGCCCCGGCTCATGACGTCGAGGGGCGGGAAGACGCCGACCGCAGGGCCGCTCACGGCGGCGACGGTAACGCGGCGATGCCCACCGTGCGGCCCGTAGGATCATCGGATGCCGCGCACGGACACCGCATCGAGGGAGATCGCCGCCCCGCCCGCGCAGGTCTATGCCGCCCTCGTCGATCGGGAAGCACTCAGGGCTTGGCTTCCTCCTGACGGGATGACGGCAAGGTTCGAGCGATTCGATCCGCGACCTGGCGGCTCGTACCGACTGGTCTTGACCTACACCGACGCATCTCGCGCCGCGGGAAAGTCCACCGCCGATTCCGACATCGTCGAGGCTCGCTACCTCGACATCGTTCCTGACGTCAGGGTCGTCCAGGCAGTGGACTTCGTTTCTGACGACCCTGCCTTTGCCGGCACGATGATCATGACCTGGGAGGTCGCCGCTGTCGATGGAGGGACGCTCGTCGACATCACTGCCGACGACGTCCCGGACGGCATCTCCGCCGACGATCACGCGAGGGGACTCGCCTCATCCCTCGCGAATCTCGCCGCCCACGTCGAGCGGTAGGTCGCTCACCACCGAGGAGCGAGCCGTCGCCGAGCAGCTCGCCGTCATCTTTCGTGACCGCGCCGAGATCATCTGTGGTGTTGCAGGAGCTGGTTGAGTCGCGCTGCCTGGCGCGTCTGATGGTCGCGTTCGGCGAGGTTCGGTGCGTTGCGAGCTGCGTCGGCATAGAGGCGGACAGCGAGTCCGAGATCGCCGTTCTTCTCGTGGAGATACGCGGCGACCGCTTCGCGTCGCGGGACGTGTTTGTCGAGCTCGGCCAGTGCCGCCAACCCTGCGAGCGCGCCGTCCGCCTCGCCGACGGCGACCGCACGGTTGAGGCGGACGATCGGAGTGTCGGCGAACCGGAGCAGTTCGTCGTACCACTCCACGATCTGGACCCAGTCGGTCTCGTCGACACGCGGTGCGTCGGCATGGAGGGCGGCGATCGCGGCTTGCGCCTGGTACTCGCCGAGCTGGTCGCGCGCGAGCGCAGCTTGTGCGATGTCGATTCCGTCGGCGATGAGCTGGGTGTCCCATTGGCTGCGGTCCTGATCGGCGAGCGGCACGATGCCTCCGTCCGGCCGGGTGCGGCCGCGGCGGCGCGCATGGTGCAGCAACATCAGGGCGAGCAACCCGTCGACTTCGGGGTCGTCCACCACGGCCGCCAGCTGCCGGGTCAGTCGGATCGCCTCGGCCGCGAGATCGACGTCGCCCGAATAGCCCTCGTTGAAGACGAGGTACAGCACCCGCATCACCGTGCGCACGTCGCCGGGACGATCGACACCGGCCCGACCGACCGTGCGCTTGGCGCGGCTGATGCGCTGGGCCATGGTGCTCTCGGGCACGAGGTAGGCCTGCGCGATCTGGCGTGTGGTGAGGCCGCCCACGGCGCGGAGGGTCAAGGCGACCGCCGACGACGACGTCAGGTCGGGATGCGCGCACAGGAAGTAGA
>JBOGFJ010000051.1:0-10717 GCA_050743385.1 Acidimicrobiia bacterium | reverse complement strand
CATCAGTGCTTGACAAACGCGTTTTGAACGCGAAACGACCCGGCGCGGTGTGTGCGCCGGGTCGTTGCTGGCAGCCCCGAGCAGATTCGAACTGCCGCTTCCGCCTTGAGAGGGCGGCGTCCTAGGCCACTAGACGACGGGGCCGGGTGCACCTCGCGGTGCTTGTATCAGCGCTCTGACCTGCACTGATGCGCTCGGGGGGGAGGACTCGAACCCCCAATGACAGGGCCAGAACCTGTTGTGTTGCCGATTACACCACCCCCGAAGGTCCCGCCAGGATACCCAGTCCGGGCACCAGCCTTCCCACTCGATCACCGTGACGGGCGAGACGGCCGAAGCCGACGACGCGACCGACCGAGACGCGCACCGCTTCGGTGAAGAAGCGTCGCCACTCGCCGAAGCCGCGGATCGGGCTCGTGCGCGTCGGCGACGTCACCGCGTCGAGGCCGAGCTCATCGGCGATCGCCTCGATGCGCAGCGAGTGGAACGGGTCGGAGACGAGCACGACCTCGGTGATTTCCCGCTCCTCGAGAAAGTTCGCCGTCGCCGAGAGCGACTCCCACGAGGAGCGGCTGGTCGTCTCGCGCAGGATGGCATCGTCTGGGACACCCCTGGAGTGGAGGTATTCGGCGCCGGCGGCCGCCTCGGTGAAGCGATCACCCTCCTGCTTGCCTCCGGTCACCACGACCGTCGGCGCGATGCCCTCGGCGTAGAGGTCGGCGGCATGGTCGAGACGAGCCTCGAACACCGCCGACGGACGCCCGTCGAACTGGGCCGCGCCCAGCACCACGATCGCCTGCGACGGACGCGCGTCGTCGCGACGTGCCGCCATCCACACCTGCACGAAGGTGACGGTGAAGTAGACGAAGCCGACAAGGAAGAGCACGAGCGCGACGCGGAGCACGATCGGCCCGCGGAGAAACCGCGCCATCAGGTGTCGGCGAGCCGCTTCCGAGCCGCCCGCAGGCGCCCGAGGGCGCGCTCCCGCCCGAGCAGCTCGATCGAGTCGAACAGCGGAAGGCCCACGTGGCGTCCCTCCACCGCGGCGTAGAGCGCGGGCGAGGCCTTGCGCATCTTCAGCCCGAGCGCGTCGATGGCCGGGCGAAGGTCGATAGCCTCTGCCGTCCAGTCGCACGTCTCGACATGCGTGATGGCGGCGTCGACCACCTCGTCGACGCGATCGACCTTCGTCAACCGCTCCCACGACTCGGGCGCGATCGCGAACTCGTGCTCGGGGACGAAGAGGAAGTCCATCTGGTCGACCAGGCTCTTCAGGGTCACGGCGCGCTCCTGGCCGATGCGTACCGCGCCACGGAGGAGCGAGTCGTCGAGGCGATCACCGAAGCGCTCGGCTGCGAACGGACGTACGCGGCGCTCCAGCTCGTCCAGCGGGAGGCGGCGAATCCATTCACCGTTCATCCAGTCGAGCTTGTCGTGGTCGAACGCGGCCGCAGCGTGTGTGACCCGCTCGAGGTCGAACTCGGCGACCAGCTCGTCCGCGTCGAGCACCTCGCGACCATCTTCGGACGCCCAACCGAGGAGGGCGAGGTAGTTCATGAGTGCCTCGGGCAGATACCCCTGCGCCCGGAACTCCTCGAGCGCGACTGCGCCGTGGCG
The DNA here is from genome assembly GCA_050743385.1 of Acidimicrobiia bacterium. GTDB lineage: Bacteria > Actinomycetota > Acidimicrobiia > IMCC26256 > JACDBD01 > JACDBD01. The sequence continues at coordinate 9,100 of JBOGFJ010000051.1, read as the reverse complement.
CTTCGAGAGCTTGGCTCGGTCGGCGCCCACGATCAGGGGGAGGTGCGCGTACGCGGGTGGCTCGCCCGCTCCCAGCGCCGCCCGCAGCGCAAGGACACGATGGGTCGAGTCGAGCAGGTCCTCACCCCGGATCACATGGGTGATGCCCATGTCGGCGTCGTCGACCGCATTGGCGAGGAAGAAGAGCGGGGTGCCGTCGGAGCGGACGATCACGAAGTCGGGGATGTGGGCCCACTCCACGCTCACCGTTCCCCGCACGAGGTCATCGAAAGTGCTCATCCCGTCGTCGGGCGTGCGGAACCGCAACGACCGCGGGCGGCCTTCGGCCGCGAGCGCGGCGCGCTGGGAGGCTTCGAGGTCGCGGCACTTGCCGTCGTAGCCCGGCGTCCGCCGCTCCGCCCGGGCGGCGTCGTTGCGGGCCCGCACCTCTTCCTCGGTGCAGTAACACTCGTAGGCGTGACCCTCGTCGAGGAGGCGCTCGGCGGCGGCGACGTACACGTCGAAGCGGGTGCTCTGGAGCACCGGGCCCTCGTCCCAGTCGAGGCCCAGCCATCGCAACGTGTCTTGGATTCCTTCCACCCACTCGGTGCGGGAGCGGGCGACGTCGGTGTCCTCGATGCGGAGTGCGAACGTGGCGCCCTGGTGGCGGGCGAAGAGCCAGTTGAAGAGGGCGGTGCGCGCCGATCCCACGTGCAGCGACCCGGTGGGGGCAGGCGAGAAGCGCACGCGCACGGGGGTCACCACATGGCTCCGTCGCTCGGCGGCCGGATATCTACCGCCGCCCTTCGGGACGCTCCTCCGCACATCAACCGAGTGTACGGGTGGGCGTCCCCCCGGTTTTGGCGTCAGCAACCGGCGCGTGACGCCGGATGTTGACGCCAAAACGCTCAGGTCCCGGTCGCGAGCTCCTCCAGGAGGCGGCGGGCGACCACGATGCGCTGCACCTGGTTCGTGCCTTCGTAGATCTGGGTGATCTTGGCGTCGCGCATCATGCGCTCGACCGGGAGCTCCCGCGTGTACCCGGCCCCGCCCAGGAGCTGCACCGCGTCGGTCGTGACACGCATGGCGGCGTCGGACGCGAACAGCTTGGCCATGGCCGAAGCCCGGGCGATGCCGGGCGCGCCGGCGTCGATCCGGGCACAGGCGGCGTACACGAGCAACCGTGCCGCCTCGAGCTGGGTGGCCATGTCGGCCAGCAGGAACTGCACCCCCTGGAAGTCGGCCACCGCCTGGTCGAACTGGCGCCGTTCGGTCACGTAACGGGCGGCCACCTCGAGCGCACCCTGGGCGATCCCCACCGCCTGAGCCCCGACGATGGGCCGCGACCGGTCGAGCGCACCCATGGCGTAGTGGAAGCCGCGCCCTTCCTCGCCGATCAGGTTCTCCGCCGGCACGGCCACCTCGTCGAGGAGGACCTCGCCCGTCGGCGAGCCGCGGACTCCCAGCTTGTGCTCGAGCTTGCCGACCGAGAACCCGGGCCAGCCCTTCTCCACGACGAAGGCACTGATCCCCCGGTGGCCGGCGGCAGGGTCGGTCTTGGCGAAGACGGTGTAGATGTCGGACACCCCCGCGTTGGTGATCCACGTCTTGCGACCGGTCAGCACGTAGCGGTCGCCGTCGCGGACGGCCCGGGTGCTCATCGCGGCCACGTCGCTGCCGGCGTGGGCCTCCGAGAGGCAGTAGCTGGCCTGCCATTCCCCCGAGGCGACGCGGGGGACGTAGCGCGCCTTCAGCTCCTCGGCGCCGTGGAGCAACAGCGCGGTGATGCCGAGCCGGGAGATCAGCGCGAACAGAGAGGAGGAGGCGCACACGCGCGCCAGCTCCTCGACCACGAGGGCATAGGTGAGAGTGTCGCCGCCGTCACCGCCGTAGGCCTCCGGGTAGATCGAGCGGACGAAACCGGAGTCGCGGTAGGCGTCGAACGATGCCTGGGGGTACGCCTCCCGCTCGTCGGCCTCGGCGGCATGGGGGGCGATCTCCTTCTCGGCGAAGCGCCGGATCGCCGTCCGGAACTCCTCGTGCTCGTCGGACAGCGCGAAAGCTCGGTCGGCCACGAACCTGACAGGGTAGTCAGGTTCAGTCGCGGGTCAGGCGGGGTCGAGCGCGGCCACCGCCGCTTGGAGCTGCTCGCGGCCCGCGTCGACCTGGCCCGCGAGCTTGTCGGGGCGAAGGCGCAGCGCGTCGAGCGGCACCGCGTCGACGACCCGGCGCCGGATCTCGTAGCCGTGGTGGGCGCTGCGCACCGCGCGAACGCGCCAGTCGACGAACTCGGGCGAAGCGTCTCCCCCGTACCCGAGCAGCTTCATGGCGACGTCGATGTCGGGCATCACCGGGGCACGCCCGTACGAGGCGGCGCGCCTCATGGCGATCTCGGCCACCACCGCGAGGGCGTCGTCGGGATGCTCGTGAGGAGCGAACGTCATGCGGTCACGCGCCCGTTCCGCCAGCGTCACCGCATAGCCGACGTTGGGCCCGGGGTCCCCCAGGAGGTTGCCGCGGGGCTGGCCCACCGGCAGGTCGCCCGGGCGATCGGGCCGCCACGGCTTGGCCGGGGGGATCTTCACGCCCGGTGCGAGGTTCGGGAGCTGGCGGGGCTGGTCCTCGAGCCGTTCGGGCACGTACGGGTCGGTCGGCACGCGCCGTTGTTACCACACCCACATACCCACCCCTCCGACGAACCTGCGCGCCGAGCGCGCCGTTTTCCCGGCGCGGGGCGCGCAGGAACGGGGTTGCGGGGAGTCAGCTCCCGCGCTGCTCGGCTCGCAGCAGCCCGTACACGAGCGAGTCTTCGAGGGCCTGCCACGACGCCTCGATGATGTTCTCGCCGACGCCGATGGTGGTCCAGTCGCGCTCGCCATCGGTGCTGTCGATGAGCACACGGGTGACCGCGCCCGTCCCCTTGGCGGTGTCGAGCACGCGCACCTTGTAGTCGGTGAGGTGGACGGGATCGAGGCCCGGATAACGGCGGCCGATCGCCTTTCGCAGCGCCTGGTCGAGTGCGTTCACGGGACCATTGCCTTCGGCGATCTCGTGGAACGCCTCACCGGCGGCCTGGCCCTTGACGATCGCCTGCGTCGAGAGCCGGTTCTCGTCGCGGGCATCCTCGACGATCACCTCCCACGACTCGACGTGGAACCAGGGCTGACGCCAACCGGTCGCGTGCCGCATCAGCAGCTCGAGCGAGCCGTCGGCGACCTCGAAGTGGTAGCCCTCGTGCTCGAGTCTTTTCAGCGCGTCGATGACGTCGTTGAGGGCGGGACCGTCGAGCTCGATGCCGAGCTCCTCGGCCTTCATCGCCAGGTTGCTGCGACCGGCCAGCTCCGACACCAGCACGCGCGTGTTGTTGCCGACGGCATCGGGCCGCACGTGCTCGTAGGCGTCGGGCTTGCGAGCGAGGGCGCTGGCGTGGAGGCCGGCCTTGTGCGCGAACGCCGACGACCCGACGTAGGGCGCCTGGGGGTCGAGAGCCATGTTCACCAGCTCGGCCACGTGGTGGGCGACCGGCGTGAGCCGCTCGAGCCGGTCGGCGGGAATGGTCTCGATGCCCATCTTCAGGGTGAGGTTCGGGATGATGGTCGTGAGATTGCAGTTCCCCGTGCGCTCCCCGTAGCCGTTGACGGTTCCCTGCACCTGGGTGGCGCCGCCGCGCACGCCCGCGAGGGCGTTGGCGACGCCCGTGCCGGCGTCGTCGTGCAGGTGCACCGCGACGGCCACGTCGCCACCGAAGTAGTCGACCACCGCGCGTGTGACGCGCTCGACGTCGTGCGGCAACGAGCCGCCGTTGGTGTCGCAGAGCACGAGGTGCGACGCCCCTGCCTGGGCCGCACCCTCGAGCACCCGGAGGCTGAACTCGGGGTTGCGGCGGTAGCCGTCGTAGAAGTGCTCCGCGTCGAAGAGCACCCGGTCGGCGTGGCCGGCCAGGTACGCGATCGAATCGGCCACCATGGCCACGCCCTCGTCGAGGGTGGTCTGGAGCGCTTCGGTGACGTGGTAGTCCCACGACTTCCCCACGATGCAGAAGCTCGGCGCGCCCGACTCCACCAGGTGCCGCAGCGTGTCGTCGGAGTCGACCTTGCCCTTCACCCGCCGCGTCGACCCGAACGCCACCAGGCTGCTGGTGGTGAGATTCAGCTCGCCGCGGATGCGCCGGAAGAGCTCGTCGTCCTTCGGGTTCGCGCCGGGCCAACCGGCCTCGATGTAGTGGACGCCGAGCCAGTCGAGCTGCTCGGCGATGCGCAGCTTGTCGTCGACGGTGAGGGAGATGCCCTCGAGCTGCGAGCCGTCGCGCAACGTCGTGTCGAAGATCTCGACCTTCGTCGGCGGGCCGGTCGCGTCAACGGCGGACATAATCCAACCAGTGCCGGTACTGCTCGACCTCGCCGTGGATGACGGCGAAGTAGGTCTCCTGGATCTTGCGGGTGACCTCGCCGGGCTCACCGATCTCGCGGTCGTCGACCGCGCGCATCGGCACGATCTCGGCGGCGGTGCCGCTCAGGAACGCCTCATCGGCGGTGTAGAGGTCGCTGCGCAGGAGGTCGCACTCGACGACCTCGTAACCGAGGTCGCGCGCGATCGTCATCACCGAGTCGCGTGTGATGCCCTCGAGTGCACCCGACGACAGCGGCGGCGTGCGGAGCACGCCGTCCTTCACCACGAAGATGTTCTCGCCGGTGCACTCGGACACGTACCCGTGCGTGTTGAGGAGGATCGCCTCGTCGTAACCGGCTTTGAGCGCCTCGACCTTGGCGAGACTCGAGTTGATGTAGATCCCGGTGCCCTTGGCCGCGACCGGGTTGACGTTGGGGTCCATCCGCCGCCACGACGACACCTTCATGCGCACGCCGTGCTTGATCCCCTCGTCACCGAGGTACGTCCCCCACGGCCAGACCGCGATCGTGACGTTCACCGGGCATGGCAGCGGGTTGAGACCCATCTCGCCGTAGCCGAGGAACGCGAGCGGCCGGATGTAGCACGACTCGACCTCGTTGACCCGGATCGTCTCGCGGGTCGCCTCGACGAGCTCTTCGACCGAGTAGGGCAGATCCATCAGGAACAGATGGGCCGACTGGTGGAGCCGCTCGATGTGCTCGGTGAGGCGGAAGACGGCCGGGCCGTCGGACGTGGGGTACGCACGAATGCCCTCGAAGACACCCGAGCCGTAATGCAGGGTGTGCGTGAGCACGTGCACCTGGGCGTCGTCCCAGTCGACAAGCTCGCCGTCCATCCAGATCTTCGCCGTCTTCTCGATGGGCATTGCCCTACACCCTTTCCGCGATCGCGTCGCCGATCTCTGCCGTCGTGCCGGCTACGCCATCGGCGCCGGCAACCGCCTTCCGTACCCGTGCCGCGGCCTCGGCCTCGCCCAGGAAGTCGAGCAGCAGCGTCGCGGACATGATCGCAGCCCGGGGGTCGGCGCTGCCGGTCCCCGCGATGTCGGGTGCGGACCCGTGTACCGGCTCGAAGAGGGACGGGCCCGTGCGCGCCGGGTTGAGGTTGGCCGACGCCGCCCGGCCGATCCCGCCCGAGACGGCGCCACCGAGATCGGTGAGGATGTCGCCGAAGAGATTGTCCGTGACGATCACGTCGTAACGACCCGGGTCCTGCACGAAGTGGATGCAGGCGGCGTCTACGTGCTGGTAGGCGGTGCCGACCTCGGGCAGCTCGGCCGCGACCGCGTCGAAGGTGCGCTGCCACAGGTCACCGGCGAACGTGAGCACGTTCGTCTTGTGCACCAGGGTCACGTGGCGCCGCTCCCGCGACCGAGCCAGGTCGAACGCGAAGCGGATGCAGCGCTCGACGCCCATGCGCGTGTTCACGGAACCTTGGGTGGCGATCTCGTGCGGCGTGCCCTTGCGCAGGAACCCACCCTCGCCCGCGTACGTGCCCTCGGTGTTCTCCCGCACGACGACCATGTCGACGCCGTCGTTGAGCGCGCCGGCATCGGCGGTGAACGGCCGCAGGTTGACGTAGAGGTCCAGCTCGAAACGCAGCCGCAGCAGGAGGCCGCGTTCGAGCACACCGGGCGCGACGTCGGGATGGCCCACGGCACCGAGGAGCACGGCGTCGACGGCGCGGATCTCGTCGAGCGTCGAGTCGGGCAACACCTCGCCCGTCGACAGGTAGCGGGCGGCGCCGAGATCGAACGGCGCCGGGTCGTCCTCCACCCCGGCCGCGTCGAGCACCTTGAGCGCCTCGGCAACGACCTCGGGCCCGATGCCGTCGCCGGCGATGACCCCCAGCTTGTGTCCCAAGTTGTCTCTCTTCTCCAACGAAAAACCGCCCCCGAAGGGACGGTCGACTCGCGAACGCCGGGGAGTGGCGTTCGCTACGGAATGACGATGACGGTGGCGGCGTGATCCATGGGCCGATCACGATACCACCTCGATTCCTGCGACACCGCCGTACACTGGGACCATCGCGCCCGCATCCGACCACGAGCCGCCGCCGAGCTCCGACCCGCCGGCGCCGCGCCGTGAGCGGGAGCCGATGCCGGGCTGGCTCCCGCGGGCCATACTGCTCTTCTTCCTGGGCGTGGCGGCGCTCTTCACGGTGGCGTGGCTGATTCGCGAGCTCCGGGCGATCCTGCTCATGCTGCTCGTCTCGCTGTTCCTCGCGTTCGCCCTCGAACCGGCCGTCAACTACCTCGCCCGCAGGGGCTGGCGGCGGGGCCTCGCGACCGGCGTCGTTTTCCTGGGTGTGGTCGTGGCGATCGCGGGGTTCGTGGCCGCGATGAGCGTCCTCGTCGTCGATCAGGTCTCGAACTTCGCCGACGATGCCGAGAGCTACGGCCGCCAGATCGAGGATTATGCGAAGGACTGGTTCGACGCCGACATCGACGTCGACGAAGCCGTCGACGACCTGACGGCCGAGGACGGTCCACTGCGGGACTTCGCCGAGAACAATGCCGCCGACATCGCGGCGGCAGTGCTCGGCGGCGTGTTCCAGGCGTTCACGGTCGCGCTGTTCACGTTCTACCTGGTCGCCGACGGGCCCCGGCTGCGCCGGTCGATCTGCTCGATCTTGCGCCCCGAGCGCCAGCGCGAGGTGTTGCGCGCCTGGGAGCTCGCCATCGACAAGACCGGTGGCTACATCTACTCGCGCTCCCTGCTCGCGGGTCTCTCCGCCCTCGCGACCTGGGTCGCCCTCAGCATCATCGGGGTGCCGTACGCACTCGCACTCGCGCTGTGGGTCGGCATCATCTCGCAGTTCATCCCCGTGATCGGTACCTACATCGGCGGCGCCTTGCCGGTGGTGATCGCGGCGCTGCACGATCCCGTCGACATCATCTGGACCCTCGCGTTCATCATCGTGTACCAGCAGATCGAGAACTACCTGTTCGCTCCCCGCATCACCGCCCACACGATGGAGATGCACCCGGCGGTCGCATTCGGGACGGTCATCGCCGGCGCCGCCCTCATCGGTCCGGTCGGAGCGGTGCTCGCGCTGCCGGCAGCCGCGGTCGGGCAGGCGTTCATCTCCACCTACGTCCAGCGCCACGAGGTCGTCGAGTCGGCGCTCACCCACGACCATCGTCGCAAGCGGCGGCCGCTGCTGCAGGTGCTGCGCGCGTGGCGCGCCAATCGCGTCGCCGGACGCGACGCTCCCGAGACGCCGTAGCTCGCGCGCCAGCCGAACCCGAGGGCCGCCCGATACGGTGCTCGGAACCGCCGAGCCCATCGGAGTCGACGTGCGCCTCGTGCTCAAGATCCTGATCGCAGTCCTCGCCGTCGGGCTCCTGGCCGTGGGCGGGCTGTTCGCCGCCTACAAGACCTGGTGGGAGAGCGATCCCGAGCCGAGAGCCGAGATCGAGGAGACCGAGGTCACCGAGGGCAGCGAGCTCGACGGCATCTACACCGTCGCACCCGGTCCTCCCGAGGCGCCAACGTTCGTCGGCTACCGCGTAACCGAGCAGTTCGCGGCCGCGGTCGTCGAGAGCACGGCCACCGGGCGTACGAGCGACGTCACCGGGTCGTTCACCATCAGCGGCAACACGGTGTCGGAGGTGAGCGTCACCGCCAACCTGCTCACCCTCACGTCCGACCGCGACCAGCGTGACAACGCGATCAAGACCCGCGGGCTCGAGTCGGAGCGGTTCCCCGAGGCGACGTTCGTCCTCACCGAGCCGATCGAGCTTCCGGCGGAGCCGCAGCTCGGAGAGACGGTCGATACCACCGCCGTCGGCGACTTCACCCTCCACGGCGTGACCAAACGCGTCGACATCCCGGTGCAGGGCCGCTGGGACGGCGTGAACATCCAGGTGGTCGGCAACCTCCACGTCGTCTTCGCCGACTACGGCATGGAGGCCCCCGGGTCGCCGCTGCTCGCCAGCGTCGACGACGAGGGCGAGATGGAGTTCCAGGTCTTCTTCCAGAAGACGTGACGTTCGGGGAAGGCCGACCGCCTCGCTAGCCTGGCTTGGTCATGGACCAGGCTCATCTGTCGCCCCAGGCCCGCGAGCGCCTCGAGGAGGAGCTCGAGTGGCGCTCGGGCACTCGCCGCAAGGAGATCTCGGCGTGGCTCGAGCGCGCCCGGGAGCACGGCGACATCCGGGAGAACGCCGACTACGACGCGGCCAAGAACGAGCAGGGCCACAACGAGGCCCGGGTGCGCCAGCTCCAGACGCTGCTCAAGAACGCGGTGGTGGTGGAGGCATCGGAGAGCGACGTCGTCGCCCCGGGCACCGTCGTCGAGGTGCAGATGGAGGGCGACGACGACACGACCTCCTACCTCGTCGGCTCGATCGAGGAGCGCCACGAGAGCTACGAGGTCCTCTCGACCGGCTCACCCCTCGGTCAGGCGCTCCTCGGGCACGGCCCCGGCGAGAAAGTCACCTACGAAGGACCGCGCCGCGCGTTCCAGGTTGAGGTCGTCAGCGTCCGGCCGACCGACTAGCTCTTTCTCTTCTGGTCGCGCTCGCTTCGCTCGCCGCTCCCGCACGCACCCGGCAGTCCCGGGGCGGGCAAAGCCCGCCCCTCGTCATCGGATGGCAGCTCCCGCCTCTTTGGTCGCGCTCGCTTCGCTCGCCACTGGCAGCTGCTCGAGGTGGCCCCAGCCGCCGCCGCCGGGGGTCAGGAGCCGGATGACGTCGCCGGCCCGCAGG
>JBOGFJ010000050.1:0-12239 GCA_050743385.1 Acidimicrobiia bacterium | reverse complement strand
GCGCCGCCGCGACGACCTCGAGCTCAGCGGCGCCCCTACCACTCGGCGTTTCGCCGAGTGGTGGGCAGCCCGCCAGCCGCGGACCGGCAGCCGGCCACGGCGGCGCACTCGCCCCTGAGCGCTCCGTGCTCGACGCGCTCGGCGCCCGGGCGTCGTACCACGCGTACCGCAGTGGAGCCGCGATCGTCCGCCTGATCCCCGAGGGGGTGGGCGAGCCCGTCGGCCGGGCGGTCGCGCGGTTGTCGGTACGGTGGTCTGCCGCCAAGCGCGGCCAGGTCGAACGCAATCTGGCGCGCGCGACCGATGGCACGTTGCAGGGCCCCGCATTGCGACGCGCGGTCACCGAGACCTTCGACTCCTACGGCCGCTACTGGTACGAGCTGTTCCACCTGCGCGGCGACCTCGACCGGGCCGAGCTGCTCGCCGACCACAACATGGTCGACGGCTTCGATCGCATCGTGGCAGGGTGCGCTGCCGGCAAGGGGGTCATCCTCGCTCTCCCGCACATCGGCGCGTGGGACTACGCCGGTGCGTGGTTGTCGGTGCAGGGGTATCCCCCCACGGTCGTGGTCGAGCCGGTCGAGCCGCCGGAGTTGTTCGAGTGGTTCGCGGACGCCCGCCGCCGCCTCGGCATGGATGTCGTGCGCCTCGACGCAGAGGCCGGTGGCCGGGTGCTGCGGGCGCTGCGCGACAACCGGGTCGTGTGCCTGTTGTCCGACCGTGACATCGTCGGCGACGGGATGGAGGTCGAGTTCTTCGGGGAGAAGACCACGTTGCCGGCCGGGCCGGCCACGCTCGCGCTGCGCACCGGCGCGCCACTCCTGCCCGCGGCCGTGTACTTCCGACCCCACCGTGGCCATCACGGCGTGGTGCTGCCACCGGTGCCGGCGGAACGGCAGGGCCGGTTGCGCGCCGACGTCGCCCGCGTCACCCAGGAGCTCGCGTACCGGTTCGAGGAGCTCATCCGGGTCGCGCCCGAGCAGTGGCACCTCATGCAACCGAACTGGCCCAGCGACCGGGTCGACGGCGAGAACCGCAGGTCAGCGGGGGTGTAGGGCGCGGAGGACCGCCCGCCCGTCGCCGCCGCGGCCGAGCGCGACGAGGCCCGAGCAACGGGACGACCCACCGAACCGGCGACGATCCGAGGTTGCAGCCCGACGCTGCGGCCATGCCGCTCGACGTGCGATGGTGATGCCGTGCGCGTGATGGTGGTCTCGCCCTACTCGCTCAGCTTCGTCGGCGGCGTGCAGGGGCAGGTGCTGGGCCTCGCCAGGGCGCTGCGCGAGCTGGGCGTCGACGCACGCGTCGTGGCACCCTGCGACGGGCCGCCGCCGGAACCTGGTGTCACCGTCGTCGGCGGCAGCACCCGGTTCTCGTCCAACGGCTCGATCGCGCCGATCGCGTCGGGCAAGTCGGTGGCGGCCCACACGCTGGAGGCGCTGCGAGTCTTCGCGCCCGACGTGGTCCACCTGCACGAGCCCCTGGTTCCGGGCCCCACGCAGGCGGCGCTGCTCGGGTTCGACGGTCCGATCATCGGCACCTTCCATGCCGCTGCATCCGAGGGCAGTTCCTGGTACCGGACGTTCCGTCCGCCGCTGCGGCGATGGCTCACGCACCTCACCGTGCGCACGGCGGTGTCGGAGGAAGCCCGCCGCCTCGCCGAGGAGGCGTTCGGCGGCACCTACGAGATCGTGCCCAACGGCGTCGACGCGCCGCTGTTCGCGAAGGCGGTGCCGTGGCCGTCCGCGCGACCGGCCATCCTCTTCGTCGGTCGTCACGAGCCCCGCAAGGGTCTGAGCGTGCTCCTCGACGCATTCGCGAGTCTCGACCGGGACGCGGTGCTCTGGGTCGCGGGCGACGGTCCCGAGTCCGAGGCGCTCCGGGAGCGAGGCGTCCCCGACGTCGAGTGGCTGGGTCGCATCCCCGACGCCGAGAAGGCGCGCCGGCTCCGGGGGGCGACGATCTACTGCGCCCCGTCGTTGCGGGGGGAGTCGTTCGGGATGGTGCTGCTCGAGGCGATGGCCGCGGGCGTCCCCGCGATCGCGTCCGACATCCCCGGTTACTGCAGCGTCGCCCGGCCCGACCGAGAAGCGCTGATCGTCCCGGCCGGCGACGCGCTTGCGCTGCGAACCGCGCTGCAGCGTCTCCTCGGCGACGGCTCGGAACGGGCACGCCTCATCGAGGCGGGGGAGCGCCGCGCCCAGGAGCTCTCGATGACCCGCCTCGCCGAACGGTTCGTGCCCATCTACCAGACCGCACTGGCGGCGAGCCCGGCGCGGTGACCGCTCGGGACACCCACGCTCCCGAGCAGCTGGCCGACGAGCTCGCCGGTCTCGTGCGGACGGCCGTCGCCCCCTACCTCGGCACCGCCGAAAGTCGCGACCGCGTCGGCTGGGCGCCCGGCGGCGACGCCACCCTCGCCATCGACGAGGTGGCCGAGCGCGTAATCGACGACCATCTCCGAGCGGCCGGGGACATCGGCTACTACTCCGAAGACCGCGGGCTCGTCGTCTACGGGCGACCGCGCGCGTTCTTCGTCATCGACCCCGTCGACGGCACCCGACCGGCCGCCGCCGGCCTGGAGTCGTGCTGCGTGTCGATCGCGGTGACGCCGCCGTCGGAGGACGCCCGTCTCGGCGACGTCTCGTACGGAGTCGTCGAAGAGCTCAAGACCGGCGCCCGGTTCTCCGCTCGGGCCGGTGAGGGAGCGGGCGCGGTCACCGTCGCCGGCGAGCCGATCACGCTGCGCCTCTCGGGCAATACCGACCTGTCGGCGTTGTTCTGGACCGCGGGGTTGCGGGGCCGGCCGCTGCTGCCGACGAGCGTCGTCCTGGAGGAGCTCGTCGACGGCTCGAGCATGGGCGGCGGCTACTTCGACCTCGGATCGGCCGCGTTCAACCTCACGCGCATCGCCACGGGCCAGCTCGATGCCTACGTCGACGTCGGGCGACGGATCGTCGACGAGGTACCCGCGACCGAGACCGCGTTCCGTGCCGCGGGGGAGGGCTCGGTGTGCACGAACTTCCCCTACGACGTGGCCGCCGCCGCGCTCATCGTGCGGGAGGCGGGAGGCATCGTCACGTCGGCGTCGGGCGATTCGCTCGATCACCATCCCGCGATCGGCTCGTCGCGAGAGCACGGCCTCGCGGTGCTGGGGGCTGCCAACGAGCCGCTCCACCGGGCCCTGCTCGCGGCCGTCGACCGCGGCATGGCGCGCCTGCGCGAGTGGTCGGAGCGGCGGTAGCCGCCAGCTCGAGCAGACCTCTCGCTACACTCGGCCGAAGCCCTCTAGATAGGAGCTTGGTCCCGTGATCGTGGGCATCGTGGTGGGCGTCCTCGTCCTCCTCCTCATCATCGTCGTCATCGTCATGTACAACGGGCTGGTTCGGTCCCGGAACCGGATCGACAACGCCTGGTCGCAGATCGACGTGCAGCTCAAGCGCCGCTACGACCTCATCCCCAACCTTGTGGAGACCGTGCAGGGCTATGCCGCCCACGAGCGGTCGACGTTCGAGATGGTCACCCAGGCGCGAGCGAACGCCATCAACGCTCAAGGGCCCCACGAGCAGGCCCAAGCCGAGAACGTTCTGGAGGGCGCGCTGAAGAGCTTGTTCGCGGTGGCGGAGGCATACCCGGATCTCAAGGCGAACCAGAACTTCCTGAACCTCCAGGAGGAGCTGACCTCCACGGAGGACCGGATCGCCTACGCGCGGCAGTTCTACAACGACTCCGTGCTCACGTACAACAACCGCATCCAGACGTTCCCGCGTTCGATGATCGCGGGCTCGTTCAACTTCGAGAAGCGGGAGTACTTCGAGGGCGACCCCGAGGCCACCGGCCCGGTCAAGGTCGAGTTCTAGCCCTCCCTTGTACGAGGAGATCAGCCGGAACAAACGGAGGACGTTCTTCCTCCTGTTCTTCTTCGTCGCGCTCATCGCGGCGGTGATCGTGGCGCTCGACCTCATCATCGGGTTCAGTGTGTTCATCGTGCCGATCGCGATCGGACTCGCGGTCGCGCTCGCCTGGGGTTCGTACTTCTACTCCGACCGGGTGGCGCTCGCCGCCAGCCGGGCGAAGCCGGCCGACGGCCCCGAGTACCGCCGTTACCACAACCTCGTCGAGGGGCTCTGCATCGCCGCCGGCCTGCCCAAGCCCCGCCTCTACGTCGTCGACGACCCCGCGCCCAACGCCTTCGCCACCGGCCGCAATCCCAAGCACGCCGCGCTCGCGGTCACCACCGGGCTGCTCCAGACGATGAACCGGGTCGAGCTGGAAGGGGTGATCGCCCACGAGCTCGCCCACGTGAAGAACTACGACATCCTCGTCGGGACGATCGCGGTGACCGCCGTCGGCGCGATCGCGCTCATGGCTGACATCGGGTTGCGGTTCATGTGGTTCGGCGGTGGGCGCAGCCGGCGCGAGAGCTCCAGCAACAACCCGCTCGGTCTCGTCCTCGTCATCCTCGCGCTGGCGCTGCTGATCCTGGCGCCGTTCATCGCCCGGCTGATGCAGTTCGCAGTGAGCCGGAAGCGGGAGCTGCTCGCGGATGCGAGCGGGGTCCACCTCACTCGGTACCCTCCCGGGCTGATCTCGGCCCTGGAGAAGCTCAAGTCGGACCAGGCGGTCGTGAACCACGCCACCCGTGCGACCGCTCAGCTCTGGATCGAGTCGCCGCTCGACCGTGACCGGGAGCACAAGCACACCCGGCTGAACCGGGCGTTCAACACCCACCCGCCGCTCGACGAGCGGATCCGCATCCTCAAGGAGATGTAAGTGCGCCGTCGCTCCGTCCTCGCGTTCGCCCTCACGTTCGCCGCGGTCATCGCCGCTTGCGGTGGCGGCGGCGGCGACGACGCCGAGCAGCAGGCGGTGACGACGACCGAGGCGCCCCCTCCGGTCGCGCCGCTCACCGGGCTGCCCGACCCCGACGGCGCCGCCCAGGGCCGGCCCGCGCTCACGGTCAAGGTCGACAACGCCGACTTCGGGGGCGTGAGGCCCCAGACCGGTCTCGAGCAGGCCGATGTCGTGTACGAGGAAGTCACGGAGGGCGGCATCACCCGCTTCGCGGCCACCTTCCAGTCGCAGGTTCCGGGTGAGGTCGGTCCGATCCGCTCGGTGCGCTCGATCGACCCCGACCTGGTGACGCCGATCGGAGGCATCTTCGCCTATTCGGGCGGCGCACCCGCGAACGTCGAGAGGCTGCTCCAGGCGCCGGTGAACTCGGTCGACGAGAGCGCCGCCGGTGACGCCATGTTCCGGGTCGACACCAACGAATCGCCGCACAACCTCTTCGGGCGGGGACAGGCGCTGTTCGACAAGGGTGGCCAACCGGCGCCGCCGCCCGCGCTGTTCGCGTACCTCGAGGAGACCGAGACGCTCGCGGGCGAGCCCGTCGCGGCGTTCACGGTGGGATTCATCCAGACCCCCGGCTATTCGCCCACCTACAGCTACGACGCCGCCACGCGCACATGGAAGCGCGACATCGAAGGCGTGCCGTTCACGACCGTGGGCGGGGCGCAGATCGCGCCCACCAACGTGATCGTGCAGTTCACCGAATACACCGGCGGCGGCGAAGCCAACGTCCTCGGCGAGGGCGACGCCTGGATCTTCTCCGACGGCCAGCTCGTGCGCGGTCGTTGGGCCCGTCCCGCCGTCGAGCAGCCGGCGCAGTACGTCGACGCCGGCGGCCAACCGATCAAGCTGCTCCCCGGTACGACCTGGGTCGAGCTGCTCCCCGTGGGCGGTCCCGTCGACGTGCTCCCGGCGGCACCGGCGCCGCCCGCACCCCCCGGCAGCTGATGCGCCGCGCCCTCTCGCTGCTCGCGGTCACCGCTCTCGCGGCCGTCGGGGTCGCCGCGTGCAGCGGGGACGGCGGTGACGACAAGCCCACGGCCAGGAAGGAGAGCCCGGAGACGACGACCACGACGATGCCCCCGCCGCCTCCTCCTCCGGTCGCGCCGCTCACCGGTGTCGTCGATCCGTCCGGTGCCTCGCTGGCGCGCCCGGTGCTGAACGTCAAGATCGAGAACGCACCCGACGCTCGTCCCCAGGCCGGGCTCGAGCTGGCCGACGTCGTGTACGAGGAGGTGGTGGAGGGCGGCATCACCCGGTTCCTGGTGCTGTACAACTCGATCGTGCCCGACGTCGTCGGTCCGATCCGGTCGGTGCGCGATATGGACCCGTACATCGTGTGGCCACTTGGCGGCGTCTTCGCCTACTCGGGTGGCGCGCCCGGGCCCGACGCCGCCATCCGTGAAGCGCCGGTGAACCCGGTCGACGAGAGCGCGACCGGCACCGCGATGTTCCGTGACGGCGGCAGGGCCGCGCCCCACAACCTTTTCGGCTACGGGCAGCCGCTGTTCGACCGCGGCGGCCAGCCGGCCCCGCCGCCCGCACTGTTCACCTACCTCGCTCCCGGGGAGACGATCGTCGGCGAGGCCGTGCTCGCGGCGCGGGTCGGCTTCCAGGCCGGCTACGACCCGACCTGGACGTACGACCCCTCGACCAACACGTGGTTGCGCTCCTACGGGTTGGACCCGTTCCTGACCGCGTCGGGGGCGCAGGTGGCGCCGGTGAACGTCGTCGTGCAGTTCATCGACTATCCCGGCTACAGCCAGGGCAACACGGTCGGAGAGGGCGACGCGTGGATCTTCTCCGGCGGCCAGCTGGTGCGCGGCCGCTGGATCCGCCCGGTCCGCGAGCAGATCACCCAGTTCGTCGACGCCGCCGGTCAGCCGATCAAGCTGACGCCCGGGCCGACGTGGGTGGAGCTGGTGCCGCTCGGCGCCGCGGTCGACGTCGTGCCGGCGCCACCGCCGCCACCCCCACCGCCGACGACCGCACCGCCGACCACGACCGAGAAGCCCAAGAAGAAGAAGGCCGAGTAAGACGTACACTACGGATTGATGGCTTCCCCTTCCGATCGCACTACGGGCACCGCTCGGGTCAAGCGGGGCCTCGCCGAGATGCTGCGAGGCGGCGTCATCATGGACGTCGTCACCCCGGAGCACGCCAAGATCGCCGAAGACGCGGGCGCGGCGGCGGTGATGGCGCTCGAGCGGGTCCCTGCAGACATTCGCCGTGACGGCGGCGTCGCCCGCATGAGCGATCCCGTCATGGTCGAGGGCATCCAGCAGGCCGTGACCATCCCGGTGATGGCGAAGTGCCGGATCGGCCACTTCGCCGAGGCACAGGTGCTCGAGTCGCTCGGCGTCGACTACGTCGACGAGAGCGAGGTGCTCACGCCCGCCGACGAGGCCCACCACGTCGACAAGTGGGGCTTCACCGTCCCGTTCGTGTGCGGCGCCACCAACTTGGGCGAGGCGTTGCGCCGCATCTCCGAGGGCGCCGCCATGATCCGCTCGAAGGGCGAAGCCGGCACCGGCGACATCAAGGAAGCCGTGCGCCACTTGCGCAGCATCCTCGGCGACATCCGCCGGCTCACCGTCGCCGACGAACCCGAGCGGTTCGCGGCCGCGAAGGAGCTGCGGGCGCCGGTCGATCTCGTCGTGGAGGTGGCGGAGCGAGGCGAGCTGCCCGTGCCGTTGTTCTGCGCCGGCGGGATCGCCACGCCCGCCGACGCCGCGCTCGTCATGCAGCTGGGCGCGCAGGCCGTGTTCGTGGGGAGCGGGATCTTCAAGAGTGCCGACCCTGCGCCGCGCGCCAAGGCCATCGTCGAGGCGACCACCCACTACGCCGAGCCCGCGATCGTGGCCAAGGTGTCGCGCGGCCTCGGCGACCCGATGCGGGGCCAGGAAGCCGGCTCGGTCGACATCAAGCTGTCCGAGCGGGGCTGGTAGCCATGGCCGAGCGGAGACCTCCAGGCCATGAAGGCCGGGGTCCTCGCGCTCCAAGGAGCGTTCCGCGAGCACGCTGAGGTGCTCGACGCCCTCGGCACGGACGTCGTCGAGGTGCGCGTCCCCGCTCACCTGAACGGTGTCGACGCGCTGTTCCTTCCCGGTGGCGAGTCGACCACGATCACGAAGCTCCTCGAGGGCTCCGCCCTCACCGAGCCCCTGTGCGCGCGGATCGCAGACGGGCTGGCGGTGTTCGGCACCTGCGCCGGGCTGATCCTGCTGGCGCACCGCGTCGAAGACCAACACGGCAATTCGTACGCAGGCGCCCTCGACGCCCTCGACTGCGTCGTGCAACGGAACGCCTACGGACGCCAGCGCGAGTCGTTCGAGGCCACGCTCGACGTCGCGGGCATCGACGGGGCGTTCCCAGGCGTGTTCATCCGTTCACCCGTCGTCGCCAGCGTCGGTCCCGCCGTCGACGTGCTCGCCGCCCATCACGACCGCCCGGTGCTCGTGCGCCAGGGTCGCGTATGGGCGGCGACGTTCCATCCCGAGCTCTCGGGCGATCTTCGTCTGCACCAACGGTTCCTCAGCGAGGTGGACGCATGAGCGGTCATTCCAAGTGGCATTCGATCAAGCACAAGAAGGGGGCGGCCGACAAGGCTCGCGGGAAGCTCTTCGCCAAGCTGATCAAGCAGATCGAGGTGGCGGCGCGAGAGGGCGGCGGCGACGCCGATTCCAACGCCACGCTGCGCACGACGGTGCAGAAGGCGCGCGACAGCTCGGTGCCGCTCGACACGATCGAACGCGCCGTCAAGCGCGGTACCGGCGAGCTCGAGGGTGTGCGCTACGAGACGATGAGCTACGAGGGTTACGCGCCCAACGGCGTCGCCCTCTACGTCGAGTGCCTGACCGACAACCGCAACCGGACGGGCGCCGAGGTGAAGAACCTCTTCACCCGCCACGGCGGTTCACTCGCGCAGCCGGGCGCGGTGGCGTGGCAGTTCGAGCGTAAGGGCGTGATCATCCTCGAGAAGGGTGCGGCCACCGAGGACGACCTCATGCTGGCAGCGCTCGACGCCGGCGCCGAGGACATCACCGATCAGGGCGACACGTGGCAAGTGACAACCGGCCCGACCGATCTCCACGCGGTCAGAACCGCGATCGAGGCCGCCGGCATCGCCGTGACGAGCGCAGACCTCACGATGCTGCCGGCGCAGACGGTGGCGCTGCGCGACGAAGGATCGGCCCGCCCGGTGCTGCGGCTCATCGACGCCCTCGAGGAGCACGACGACGTCCAGGCCGTGTTCGCCAACTTCGACATCCCCGACGACCTCCTCCAAGAGGTGATGGCGTAGTGGAGCTCGACCAGGCGCGCGAGTTCATCCGCGACCACCACCGTGCGGTGATGGCCACCCGGCGGGGAGACGGGAGCCCGCAGCTCTCGCCTGTCGCCTGTGGCGTCGACGACGAAGGGCTCGTGGTCGTCTCGACCCGGGAGACGGCTATGAAGACCAAGAACCTCCGGCGTGACCCGGCAGTGTCGCTGTGCGTCATCAGCGACGGCTTCTACGGCCAGTGGGTACAGGTCGACGGCCGCGCCACGATCGTGTCGCTCCCCGAGGCGATGGACGGCCTCGTCCGTTACTACCGGTCGATCTCGGGCGAGCACCCCGACTGGGACGACTACCGCGGCGCCATGGAGCGCGAGCGCCGCGTGCTCGTGCGCATCGCCCTCGCCCGCGCCGGCCCCGACCGCAGCGGCTGAGAGGCCCCACTCCACCGGCCGGTTGGTCAGAAACCCGCGCCGGGCACCGGCTTCCGACCCAACTCGTGGAGGGCCGTGACTAGAGTGCCGGCCGTGCAGATCCGGGTGGGCGTGAACGGCGTCGCGCACGAGAACGACGTCGAGCCGCGTCTGCTGCTCGTGCAGTACCTCCGCGAGGCGGTGGGGCTCACGGGCACGAAGATCGGCTGCGACACCTCGTCGTGCGGCGCCTGCACCGTGCTCGTCGACGGCGAGTCGGTGAAGTCGTGCACGATGCTGGCCGTGCAGGCCGACGGCTCCGAGGTCACCACGATCGAGGGCCTCGCCCCCGAGGGCGGGCTCCATCCGGTACAGGCGGCGTTCCGCGAGCACCACGGTCTGCAATGCGGCTTCTGCACGGCGGGAATGGTGATGGCGACGGTGTCGCTGCTCGACGAGATCCCCGAACCCACCGAGCGCGACGTGCGCCTCGGCCTCGAGGGCAACCTCTGCCGCTGCACCGGCTATCACAACATCGTGCGGGCGGTGTTGGCGGCCGCGGGTACCCACACGTGATCCCGGCGCCGTTCGAGTACGTGCGCGCCGATTCGCCCGACGCCGCCCTCGCGGCGCTCGCCGAGCACGGCGACGACGCCAAGCTCCTGGCCGGCGGCATGTCACTCCTCCCGCTGATGAAGCTCCGACTCGCGACTCCGACCGTGCTCGTCGACGTGGGCAGGCTGCGCGAGTTGTCGTACGTGCGGGACGCGGCCGATCACGTCGTCATCGGCGCGCTCACCCGCCATCGCGACCTCGAGGTCAGCGATCTCCTCGCGGCAGAGTGCGCGCCGCTCCGGGCGGTCGCGGCCGAGGTCGGCGACAACCAGGTGCGGCACCGTGGAACGCTCGGGGGCTCGGTCGCCCACGGGGATCCGGCGTCGGATCTCCCGGCCGCGCTCCTCGCCCTCGACGCGACGTTCGCGGTGCGGGGGCCGGGCGGCGAGCGCGAGATCGCCGCGGCCGAGTTCTTCCACGGCTTCCTCGAAACCGCGCTCGCGCCCGACGAGCTCCTGACCGAGATCCGGGTGCCGAAGCTGCCCGGCGCCCGCTTCTCGTACCAGAAGTTCAACCGTCGTGCGCAGGACTGGGCGATCGTCGGGGCGCTCGCCGTGCGCAACGGCGAGACCCGGGTCACACTCGTGAACATGGGCGGTACCCCCCTCCGGGCCCGGGCAGTGGAGGAGGCCGTCGCCGCCGGCGCATCGGTGGTCGAGGCGGCCGAGCGTGCCGCCGAAGGCACGGCGCCGCCCGCCGATCTCAACGCCACCCCCGAGTTCCGCGAGCACCTGGCTCGCGTCCTCGTCCGGCGGGCGCTCGAAGCCGCCGCTTGAGCCAGGTCGCGGCCGCGATCCTCGCCGCCGGGCGCGGCGCGCGCCTCGGTGGCCGGCGACCCAAGCCGCTCCTGCCGTTGCGGCACAAGCCACTGGTCGCCTGGGCGCTCGACGCCGTGATGGCGACCGAGCTGCGCCCGGTCGTGCTCGTCGTCGGCCACCGGGGGCGGGCGGTCGCGCGGGTGGCGCCACCAGGGGTGGAAGTCGTGCGCGCCCACCGGTGGCGCGGCGGCATCGCCCACAGCCTCCATGCCGCGCTCGTCGCCCTCCACCCCTGGTCGCAGGTGGGTGCCGTCTGTGTCGGACTCGCCGACCAGCCACTCGTCGGCGCCGACGCGTACCGGCGTCTGGAGACTGCGCATCGCGGCGGCGCGTCCCTCGCCGTCGCGACCTACGGTGGGGTGCGCGGCAACCCGGTGCTGCTGGCGCGTGCGCTGTGGCCCGAAGCGCGCAAGCTCCGGGGCGACGTCGGTGCGAAGGCCCTCATGGATCGCCATGACGTGACCGAGGTCGACTGCACGGGCACCGGTGAGCCCGCCGACGTCGATACGCTCGAAGCGCTGACCGACCTGGAACGCCGCTTCGACGCCGACCCGTGAGGACTGCCGCATGAAGATCGAGGACCGCTTCCGCGTCGACGTGCCCGTCGAGGAGGCGTGGCGCGTACTGCTCGACATCGAGCGGATCGCGCCGTGCATGCCCGGTGCCGAGCTGCAGGAGGTCGAGGGCGAGGAGTACCGCGGGGTGGTGAAGGTGAAGGTCGGCCCGATCACCGCGCAGTACAAGGGCGCCGCCCGCCTCGTCGAGGCTGATGCCGACGCGCACCGCGCCGTCATCGAGGCTCAGGGTCGCGACACCCGCGGCCAGGGGAACGCCTCCGCCACGATCACGATGTCGCTCGCGGCCGACGGCGCCGGCACCGAGGTGAGCATCGACAACGACGTCACGGTGACCGGGAAGGTGGCGCAGTTCGGGCGGGGCGTGATGGCCGACGTGTCCAGCAAGTTGCTGGCGCAGTTCGTGCGGTGCCTCGAGGCCAACGTCCTCGGCGGCGCCGCACCCGAGACGGACGATCGGCCGGCACCGGTCGAACCCGTCGATCTCCTGCGCACCGCGGGCGCGCCCGTGCTCAAACGGCTCGTCCCGGCCGCGGTCGTGCTGGTCGCGGTGATCGTCCTCGTGATCCTGTTGGTGCGATGAAGATCGCCGCGCTGTGCCTCGCGTCGCTGCTGCTGGGTGCGGCCGCGGGCGCGGAGCCCGCCGCCGCCGGCTAGGAGATGGAGGCCTGCGACCTGCTGCAGCGCG
>JBOGFJ010000049.1:0-6245 GCA_050743385.1 Acidimicrobiia bacterium | reverse complement strand
TCATCAACATCGCGGAGGAGTTCGTCGGCTACGACCCGCGGCGGGCGCTGACCCGCGCGGCGGAGATCGAGGACACGACCGCGCGGGTGTTCGCGCTCGCGCGCGAGCTGGGAGTGGCGCCGGGGCGAGCGGCCGAGACGATGGCGCGTCGGCGCATGGCCGAGGATGGAGGCGGGCGCCGCTGGCGTCCGGGCGACCCGGCCGCGTGGACGCGCGGTGAGCCCCTGCGCACGCTGCGACCGGACGTCGCGCCGGCGAAGGCGGTGTGACGGGCGTGCCGGGCGACCCGACCGTGTCGCGCCTCGCCGGGCAGCTCGACTACCTCTTCGAGGAGCGCCCCGAGCTCCGGGACGCGCCGGCGGCGCAGCTGCTCGACCAGCTCAACCGGGAGGACCGCCTGGTGCGGGCCCGGGCCGAGCAACCCCTCGAGACCGACTCGTGGGTGCAGGCTCGAGCCGAGGAGCTGGAGAGCCGTTATACGCTCGGGCAGATCGAGGAGGCGATCGCCATCGCCTCGAAGCGAGCTCGCATCAACGACGACTGAGAGGAACGGCATGAAGATCGTGGTCGACTTCGATCTGTGCGAGAGCAACGCCGTCTGCATGGGCATCGCGCCCGAGGTCTTCGAGGTCCGCGATGACGACTTCCTCTACGTCCTCAACGAGCACCCCGACGAGTCGATGCGGCCCAAGATGGAGGAGGCCGTGCGTCGCTGCCCCAAGCAGGCCATCTCCATCGAGGAGGACTGACGCCCCTCGTCGCGCTCGCTGCTCCCGCACGCAGCTGGCAGTCCGGGGGCGGCCCGGCCCGCCCCTCGTGACGGGTTGACAGCTAGATCGCGCGCTCGCGGCCTTCCCAATAGGGATCGCGCAGCTTGCGCTTGTAGAGCTTTCCGTTCGGGTCACGCGGCATCTCGGCGACGAAGTCGATCGACCTCGGGGTCTTGAACCGCGCCAGGCGGTCGCGGCAGAACGCCAGGATCTCGTCGGCCAGCTCGGGGCCGGGCTCGCTTCCGGCGGCAGGCTCGATGACCGCCTTGACCTCCTCGCCCCAGTCTTCGTGGGGAATGCCGAACACCGCCGCGTCGCCGACCTTCGGGTGCGACAGCAGCTCGCTCTCGATCTCCGCGGGGTAGATGTTGGCGCCGCCCGAGATGATCATGTCGGTCTTGCGGTCCCGCAGGAAGAGCCAGCCGTCGTCGTCGAGATAGCCGATGTCGCCCACGGTGAAGAACTTGCCGTGGCGGCTCTTCTCGGTCTTGTCCTTGTCCTTGTAGTACTCGAAGTTGCCGGTCTGCATGTGCATGTAGACAGTGCCGATCTCGCCGGCAGGGCGCTCGTTGCCGTCGTCGTCGAGGATCGCGATCTCCGAGATCGGCCACGGCTTGCCGACGGTCCCGGGCTTCTGCATCCACTCCTCGGCGAACACGATGGTGCCGCCGCCCTCGCTGGCGGCGTAGTACTCGTCGATCACGTTGCCCCACCACTCGATCATCCGGCGCTTCACGTCGGGTGGGCACGGCGCGGCGGCGTGCACCATGTGGCGCAGCGACGACATGTCGTACTTCGCCCGCACGTCGTCGGGGAGCGCGAGGAGCCGGTGGAACTGCGTCGGCACCATGTGACTGTTCGTCACGCGGTACTTCTCGATCAGGCGCAGCATGTCTTCCGGGATCCACTTGTCCATCAGCACGACCGCGTGGCCGGCATGGAGGGCACCGCCGGCGAACACGAGCACCGCGGTGTGGTACAGCGGCGAGCCGCAGATGTGCACGTTGTCGTCGTGGGGTTGGAGCTGGAACAGGAACAGCATCCCGGAGAAGCCGATCGCACCGTCGTCGGGCGCGACACCTGTGAGGGGGCGCCGCACGCCCTTGGGCCGACCGGTCGTGCCCGACGTGTAGTTCATGACCGCACCGGTGGTGCGGTTGTCGGGCAGCGTCGCCGGCTGGCCGTCCTTGAGCTCGTCGTACGACCGGAAGCCGGGCACGTCACCGACCGCGAAGCGCCCGTCCTTCGGGAAGTCGATCTCGTCGGCGGCGGCGATGCACACGCCGGAGAACCGCTCGTGCACGACGAACGCCTTGGCCTCGCAGTCTTGGACGATGTAGGCGATCTCGGGCCCGACCAGGTGGGTGTTGATCGGGACCAGGTAGAAGCCCGCTTGCAGCACCGCGAGATAGAGCTCGAACACCTCGACGCCGTTGGGCAGCACCATCGCGATCGCGTCGCCCTGCTGGAGGCCGAGGTCGCGCAGGCCGTGCACGAGCTGGTTGCACGACGCCAGCAGCTCGCCCGCGCTGATCTCGCGCTCGTCGGGGTCGACGACCGCGAGGTGGTCGGGGTCCTCCTGGGCGATGCTCCAGAACCCGAGTGCGGCCATCACATGGCTCCTATCGTTCTGGCATGGTCGGTAGCGGTGGTCTTGGCCCAGCGGTAGTCGGGCTTGCCCACCGGAGTGCGGACGAGCTCGTCGATCACGACGAGCTGGCGCGGCACCTTGTACCCGGCGAGCTTCGTGCGGCAGTGGTCCTGGAGCGGCTCGAGCGTGGGTTGCGTCCCCGGCCGGGGCTGGACGATCGCGGCGATGCGTTCGACGAAGCGATCGTCGGGCACCCCGACGACGACGGCGTCGAACACGTCGGGATGCGACTTGAGCGCCGCCTCGACCTCTTCCGGGTACACCTTCTCGCCCCCGGTGTTGATGCACACCGACCCCCGACCGAGCATCGTGATGGTGCCGTCGGCTTCGATCCTGGCGAAGTCGCCGGGCACGACCCAGCGGGTGCCGTCGAACGAGGTCATGAAGGTGGCGGCGGTCTTGTCCTCGTCCTTGTAGTAGCCGAGTGGGATGTGGCCCCGGCGGGCGAGCCGCCCGATCTCGCCCGAGCCCGGCGTCACCGGGCTGGCGTCGTCGTCGAGCACGGTCATGAACTCGCCCATCGTGAAGCGGGGCCCCGCCGCCGGCCCCTCGGTGTCGAACACGCTGCCGCCCGCGCCGGTCTCGGACGCACCGAAGCTGTCCATCACCATCGCATCCGGCAGCTGCGCGCGCAGCTGGTCCTTCACCGCGGGCGAGAGGATGGCGCCGCCGGAGCCGATGACGACCACCGAGGACGCGTCGTAGGACGCGCCGGGCGCCGCCAAGGCCTCGGCGAGCGGGCGGCCCATGGCATCGCCCACCACCATCACGCCCGTGCAGCGCTCGCGCTCGACGACGCGCCAGACCTCGCCGGGGTCGAAGTGGTGCTGGCAGTTGAGCACGATGGTGCCGCCGGCGTAGAAGGTGATGAAGGTGACCCATTGCCCGCCGCCGTGCATCATCGGCGCGTTCACCATCTGCACCGAGCGAGCGTCCTCGCCCGCCACCCGGCTCGCGAGCTCGTCGGCGCGCTCGATCGGTGGCTGGCCGAAGCCTCCGCCGCCGAGCGCGGCGAAGAAGATGTCCTCGGCGCGCCACATCACGCCCTTGGGCATCCCGGTGGTGCCGCCCGTGTAGAGGAGGTAGAGGTCGTCGGCCGACCGCGGCGCGAAGTCGCGCTCGGGAGGCGCGGCGGCGAGGGCGTCCTCGTACCCGGCGACGTCGGCGTCGGTCGGCACGGTGCTCCCGTCGTCGAGCACCACGAGATGGCGAACCTGCGGAAGGTCGCCGCGGATCTCGGCGATCACCGGCGCGAAGGCTCGCTCGAAGACCACTGCGACCGAATCGGAGTTGTCGAGGATGTGGCGCGCCTCGTCGGCCACGTAGCGGTAGTTGACGTTGACCGGCACGGCGCGCGCCTTGTAGGCGCCGAGCATCGCCTCGATCCATTCCGCCCGGTTCCACGCGTAGATCGCGACCTTGTCGCCGGTCTCGACCCCGCGGCCGAGGAGATGGTGGGCGAAACGGTTGGCGCGCGCGTCGAGCTCGGCGTAGGTGAGGCGGCGATCGCCGGCGACCAGCGCCGAGCGGTCGGGAACGGCGTCGACCACGACCTCGAACAGGTCGGCGAGGTTGAGCTGGCGCGCGGACATCGGCGGCAAAGTAGAACACGTTCTGATTGAGAGCGGCAAGGGCGCTACGCTCCCAGACCCTGAGCAGCGACGCCCGGCCTCTCCTCTTCTCTCCGCTCCGGGTCGGCCCGGTCACCGCGCCCAATCGCGTCGTCTTCGGAGCCCACTTCACCCAGTTCGTCGAGCCCGCCGACACCGTGGGCGAGCCCGGCTTCTACGGCGAGCGCTACGGGCGCTACCTCGGCGAGCGCGCCCGCGGCGGCGCCGGCGTGATCATCGCCGGCCAGGCGCAGGTGCACCCGACCACCGCGTACCAGATGCGCAACAACGCGGTCGCGTGGGACCCGGCGGCCGTGCCCCACTTCCGGCGGGTGACCACGCCGATCCACGAGCACGGCGCGCTCGCGTTCCTCCAGCTCGCCCACAACGGCGGCGTGAACGACGGCACGGTGTCGAAGCTGCCGGTATGGGCGCCGTCGAGCGTCGCCAACTACAACGAGCCACCCCAGGCGCTCGAGCGCGACCAGATCGCGGAGGTCGTCGAGCATTTCGCCCGTTCGGCCGCCAACGCGGCGGCGGGAGGTTTCGACGGCGTCGAGGTGCACGGCGCGCACGGGTATCTGATCCACGAGTTCCTCTCGCCGAAGAGCAACCGGCGCACCGACGAGTACGGCGGCAGCCTCGAGAACCGCATGCGGTTCTGCGTCGAGGTGCTCGAATCCGTGCGCGCCGCCGTCGGGCAGGGCGTGGCGGTCGGTCTGCGCCTCGTCGGCGACGAGGAGCAGCGTGACGGATCGGGGCTCACCGCCGACGACGCGGCCGAGATCGCCGGTCGTCTCGAGGATGCGGGGCTGGTCGACTTCCTCAACGTCAGTATCGGCGTTTCGGGCGTCGGCATGGTCCGGCCGGTCTACGCGCCGCACCTGCTGGGTGTGTACGCCGCCCACACCGTGAAGAAGGCCGTGCAGCGCACGCCGGTGTTCGCCGTGCACCGCATCCTCACGCCCGACGAGGCCGAAGGCATCCTCGAGCGGCAGGAGGCCGACGCGATCACGCTGGTGCGCGCCCTCATCGCCGACCCCGACTGGCCCGTGAAGGCGCGCCGGGGCGACGACGACACCATCCGCCGCTGCACCGGTTCGAACCAGGGGTGCTACGGCAACCTCGTGCAGGGGATGCCGGTCAACTGCGTGACCAACCCGGTGGTGGGCCGCGAGGCCGAGCTCGGCGCCGGCACACTGCGCCCGGCGGAGCAGTCGAGGCGCGTGGTCGTCGTCGGGGGCGGGCCGGCGGGCCTGGAGGCGGCCTGGGTCGCGGCGGCGCGCGGTCACGGTGTGACGCTGCTCGAACGGAGTGACGCCCTCGGCGGCAAGATCCGGCTCGCGGCGCGGCTGCCGGGGCGAGAAGAGCTGATCGACTTCGCCGACTGGCGCGCGGGTGAGTGCGCGCGCCGGGGCGTCCAGGTGCGGCTCGGGGTCGACGCCACCGTCGACGACGTGCTCGCACTCCAGCCCGACGCGGTCGTGGTCGCCACCGGCGGGCGTGCGACGACGGATGGTGCGTCCAAGTTTCACCCGTTCCCGATTGCCGGCGGCGAGCAACCGTTCGTCGTCGACCACGAGCGCGCCCTGGTCGAAGCGGACGAGCTGGGAGAGCGGGTGGTGATCCTCGACGCGGTCGGCCACATCGAGGCGATCGGGCTGGGCGAGCTGCTCGCGTCACGGGGCGCCGACGTCACCGTCGCCTGCCCGCTGCCGACGCCGATGCTCCTCGACGCCGAGACGATGGCGATGGCGCTACCCCGCATGGCGCGGGCGGGCGCGGAATGGCGGCCGAACACCGCGATGGTGGGGATCGGCGACCACGAGGTCACGCTCGTCGACACCCTCTCGCTCGCGATGCAGACGGTCGAGGGCGTCGACACGGTCGTGATCCGCACGCACGGCCTCCCGAACGACGACCTGTACTTCGCCCTCCAGGATCGCGTTCCGGAAGTCGTGCGCGTGGGCGACGCGGTGGCCGTGCGCCTCGCCGACCGCGCGATCTTCGACGGCCACCGTGCGGGCCGCGCGCTCTGAGGTCGGGTCCATGAGCCGCGAACACGTCACCGTCGAGGTCGACGACCGCGTCGCAACCCTCACCCTGAACCGACCCGAGAAGCTCAACGCTTTCACGGGCCGGATGGGCGCCGAGCTCGGGCAGGCCTACGCCGACTGCGACGCCGACGAGGCGGTGCGCGCGGTCGTGCTGACC
>JBOGFJ010000048.1:0-3932 GCA_050743385.1 Acidimicrobiia bacterium | reverse complement strand
CGCCAGGCAGCGTCGGATCCGTCCTCGCCGACGAGGCGGCGGCCCGGCCAGCACTCGTAGTCGTCGAGGATCTCCCACAGCCGGGCCGCGTGCCGCTCGTCGGTCGTCGCCCGCCCGGATCGGCGGTCGGCGTCGGCCAGCGCCACGAGCTCGGCGCGTAGCGCCTCATCCGCCGGCATCTCTACGCCTCGGGGCCCGCGCAGATGAAGAAGTCGTAGCGGTAGAGGTCCTCGTAGCCCATGCGACGGTAGATCGGCTCGCCCATCGGCGACGCCTGGAGTTGCACGTTGGGCGCGCCGGCATCGAACCCCCAGTTGGTGGCGACCCGCGTGCACGCCTCGGCGATGCCGCGCCCGCGCGCGGCCTCGACGGTGCCGACCCAGAAGATGCCGGCGATGCCGTGGCTCAGCACGGTCATGGCCGCGCCGACAGGTTTGCCGTCCAGGTAGCCGACGAAGGCGGCGACGTGCGGAGCCAGGACCGCGTCGGGCCGGCTGAAGTTGCTGGCGGTCGCCTCGACCGGCGCGCCGTAGGCGGTGTAGGCCTGCGCGTTGATCTCGGCGAACACGGCGACCCCGTGGGCGTCGTCGACTCGTCGGATCTCGACGTCTGCCGGGAGTGGAGACTCGTCGAGGCGCGTCCCGCAGATCATCTGCGGGTAGTCGAAGACCTTCGTGTGCCCGGCGAGCTCGGCCGCTCGGGAGAGGTCGGCGTCGGCGTCGAGCCTGCGGGTCCACAGTGAGTACCCCCGACCGCGTGCGTGGAAGAAGGCGCGGGCGCGGTCGAGGACGTCGCCGGCGGAGGCGCGGTCGTCGGTGCGGAGGGTGCCGTTGTTGTAAGCGGGCCAGTCGGTGTCGCCGGCGAACAGCAGCGAGCCCCGCTCGTCGACGACCGTGTGGTTGCGGGCCCAGCGCGCGTTCTCGCGGGCGAACTCGATCAGGTTGAGATGGCCGAGCGTGCTCTCGGTGTCATCCCCGCTCACGAGCGCGGAGCCTATACACGCCTCGCTACTGTGCCCCCGTGCCCGACACTCCCGACTGGGGTCACGCGACCGAGCTCGCCGACGTCTCGGGTGCGGTCGCGATCGCGGGGATCGGCGAGAGCGCGTACACGAAGGCGTCGGGGCGAACGGCTCGCGAGATCGGCGCCGAAGCGGCCGAGCGCGCCATCGTCGACGCCGGGCTCGAGCCGGCCGATATCGACGGCCTCACGTGGAACGGCGCCTTCGCCGACTTCGACGCCGACGTCTTCCACGAGCACTTCGGTACCAGCCACGACCTGTGGACGTCGCGTTGGGGCGGTGGCATGACCTGGGCGGGCACCGCGCCGCACCTCGCCGCAGAGGCGATCGCGGCGGGCAAGGCGCGCCACGTGCTCAACGTGTTCCCCGTGGCGTGGGCGACACAGCGGGGCTCGATGACCGGCGGCCCCGGGGAGACGCACGCCGCCCAGCCGCTGAAGCAGAACCTCGAGGTGCCGTTCGGGTGGTTCCCCCAGCCCGTCTACTTCGCCACGATCATGCGTCGCCACATGCTCGAGTTCGGCACGACCGAAGAGCAGTTCGGCGCGATCGCGCTCGCGTGCCGCCGCCACGCCAACCTGCACCCGGGTGCGGTGATGCACGACAAGAAGATGACCCTCGACGACTACCTCGAGTCGCCGCTCCTCGCCGACCCCCTGCGCATGTTCGACAGCTGCCTCATCTCCGACGGCGGCGCCGCCTACGTCACCACGTCGCTCGAACGCGCCCGCGACCTGCCCCAGCCGCCCGCGGTCGTCGCCGGGGTGGGGGAGGGCAACGCCGAGTCGGGCGGTCATTGGAGCCAGCAGCGCGACTTCACGTCGACGCCGCAAGTGTTCTCGGCGCCGCCCGCGTTCGCGATGGCCGGGATCGAACCGCGCGACGTCGACGTGCTGACCGTGTACGACCCGTTCACGGTCGTGTCGCTCATGCAGATCGAAGACATGGGGTTCTGCGAGAAGGGCGCGGTGGGAGCGTTCGTGGAGGGCGACACGCTCCACCACGATGCCGGGACGCTGCCGTTCAACACGCACGGCGGTTTGCTGTCGCACGCGTACGTGCTCGGCATCGCCCACGTCGTGGAGGTCGTCAAGCAGCTCCGGGGCACGGCGCCGGCGCAGGTGCCCGACTGCGAGATCGGCGTCTACGGCGGGTACACGGGCGGGATGGCCTCGACGCTCATCCTGCGGAAGGACCACTAGTGGCGGTCAAGCGGGACGACTTCCCGCTGCCCGATCTCGCCGACGAGCGCACGGCGGAGTTCTTCGCCGGTGCGGCGCGGGGCGAGCTCGTGATCCCGAAATGCGACGCGTGCGCAGCCTTCTGCTGGTACCCGGAGGACGCGTGCCCGCGCTGCGGGGGCGCCGCCTTCACCTGGACGCGCGTGAGTGGCCGGGGCCGCCTCTACTCCTGGGCGGTCGTGCGGCGCGCCTTCCTGCCCGCGTTCGAGGAGATGGTGCCGTTCGTCACCGCGCTGGTGGCGCTCGACGAGGACCCGTCGGTGCGGATCGTGACCTACGTCGTCGACTGTGATCCCGACGCTCTCGCTGCCGACCAGCCGCTGGAGGTGGCGTTCCGGCCCCTGTCATTCCCGACGGTGCCGGGGAAGGCGGTCCCGGTTCCGATGTTCGTGCCCACCTAGGGAATTCCAGCGAGGCCGCCGAGGTTCCTCCTTGGACAGAGTCCAAAGAAGTCCGAGAAGGAGACAGGTCAGATGAGTCATCGCATTCCTACCCTCGAGCGCTCCACCAACGAGGCGGTGGCCGGCGACCTCCAGGCGACGCTGGTCGACCTGGTGGCGCTCTCGCTCCACGGCAAGCAGGCGCACTGGCACGTGACCGGCCCCAACTTCGTCGCCGTCCACGAGCAGCTCGACTCGCTCGTGGCCGACACCCGAGAGTGGGCCGACCAGGTGGCCGAACGCGGCGTCACCCTCGGCGTGGCCGTCGACGGCCGGCCCGAGACGGTCGCCCGCACGAGCGCGGTCGACGCGTTCCCCGAGGGATTCGTCGGCGACCTGAAGACCGTCAGTCTCGTGACCGACCAGGTGGCGACCGTCGCGGAGCGGATCCGCGGCCGGCTCGACGGCCTGGGCGAGCACGATCTCGTGAGTCAGGACCTCGTGATCGAGATCCTGCGCGGTCTGGAGAAGCACCTGTGGATGCTCCGAGCGCAGCTGGCGTAAGGGAGCGTCTGCACGAGGCGGGGATGCGGGTGACCGCGCCCCGTCTCGCCGTGTACCGGGCGCTCGGCGAGCTCGGCGGGCACCGTTCCGTCGACGAGATCGTGGCGCACCTGCAGGCCGTCGGAACCCCTTTGCCACGGGCGTCCGTGTACAACTCGGTCGACGCGCTCGCCCGTGTCGGTGTGGTGCTGGCCGCGGACGCCGGGCCCGGGCGCGCCCTCTACGAGGCCGGCGACACCCCTCACCATCATTTCGTGTGCAGGAGTTGCGGTGCGGTGACCGACGTTGCGTGCGTCACGGGCGCGCGCCCGTGCCTCGACGCCGACATCGCCGGCGCCGAGATCGACGAGGCGCAGGTGATCTTCCGCGGGTTGTGCGCGGCGTGTGTTGCTCCACCCGCCCCTCGGCCAGCTTGATCACGGAGAAGAAGGCGCCGTGCGTCCGACACGCTGACGGAGGTGCCCCATGCCGGGGGCTCGCCCTCCTGAAGGGGGCTCATCCCGGCGACGTTCTTCCCCCGCAGTGCCAACCTGGTGTAGCCGCCGGTCTCCTCCTCGTCGCTGGGGAGCACCGGAGTGTCGATACTCTCGGGGAGCCGTCACCCAGGGGGGATCGTGATCTACGACGGGTTGCAGGTCGTCGACTGCTCGACAGGCATCGCCGGTGGCTACTGCTCGAAGCTGCTCACCGATCTCGGCGCCGACGTGGTGAAGATCGAGCCCGACG
>JBOGFJ010000047.1:0-3052 GCA_050743385.1 Acidimicrobiia bacterium | reverse complement strand
GGCCGGCACGCCGTCGTCCGCGGCGTGCCCCGGCTCTCCGCCGCCCCGGTCCGGGCCCTCGACGTGCGGGCGGGTGCCGCTCTCGTGCTCGCCGGCCTGCGCGCCGACGGCGAGACGGCCGTTCTCGACCCGTATCACGTCGACCGCGGGTACCCGGATCTCCCGGGCCAGCTGCGCCGACTCGGTGCCGACGTCGAGCGCGCCTGACTCGTCTGGTCGCGCTGGCTTCGCTCGCCGCTCGGCGCTTCCCGATCTGCCGGGAACACCTGCGATACTGGGCCCGTTGTACGGGGTCGAGCCCCAGGAGCGTCTTATGTCAACCGACACCCAGACCGCCGACGAGCGCGAGGCCAACGTCCTCGAAGCGATCGAGGCCATCCGGCCCGCGCTCCAGAGTGACGGCGGGGACATCGAGTTCAACGGCATCGACGACGACAATGTCGTGCACGTGACGCTCGTGGGCGCCTGCGGCACCTGCCCGGTCTCGATGATGACGCTCAAGGCCGGCGTGGAGCGGATCATCATGGACCGTGCCCCCGGCATCACCGAGGTCATCGCCGACTGACCCGGCGCTCCTCGAGCCGGTCCTCATGGAGAAGGCTGCCGACCCGGCGGCGCTCGTCGAAGCGGCCCGCGGCGGCGACCGCGGCGCCGTCGCCAAGCTGATCTCTCTGGTCGAGCGCGGCCGGCGCGCCTCCTTCGCCGCCATCGCCGACCTCTACCGCGACACCGGCGACGCCTACGCCGTCGGGATCACCGGCGCCCCCGGATCGGGCAAGTCGACCCTCACCGACAAGCTCATCGGGCGCATCCGCGCCGACGGCCTCGAGGTCGGCGTGCTCGCCATCGATCCCACGAGCCCGTTCACGGGCGGCGCGATCCTCGGTGACCGGGTGCGCATGCAGGGTCACGCCACCGACGAGGGTGTCTTCATCCGCTCGATGGCGACGCGAGGTCACCTCGGCGGGCTCGCGCTGGCCACCCCTCAGGCCGTGCGCGTGCTCGATGCCGCCGGCAAGCCGTGGGTGATCGTCGAGACAGTCGGGGTCGGTCAGGTCGAGGTCGAGATCGCCGGCGCCGCCGACACGACGGTCGTGGTGGTCAACCCCCGATGGGGCGACGGCGTGCAGGCCAACAAGGCGGGACTGCTCGAGATCGCCGACGTGTTGGTGGTCAACAAGGCCGACCGTCCCGGGACCGCCGACACCGTGCGCGATCTCGAGCTCATGCTCGAGCTCGCCGGCGAACGTGACTGGCACCCGCCGATCGTCGAGACGGTGGCCACGGAGACGAGGGGAGTCGACGATCTCTGGGACGCTGTGCTCGCGCACCGGGCATTCCTCGAGGTTGACGGCCGACTCGGCCGCCGCCGCGAGCAGCGCCTGCGCGAGGAGCTGCGCGCCATCGTGCACGAGCGCTTGCGCGTCGACGTCGAGGACGTCTGCACGGGGGACCGGTTCGACGAGCTCGTCGCGCGCGTGGCCGCGCGCGAGCTCGACCCGCACACCGCCGCCGACGAGCTCCTCGCTTGACGAGCACTCAGGCTGAGTCGCCGGTTTCCCGGATCTACCGCGCGGCGTTGGGTCGTTCTCTCGGTCATGGACCGACTTTTCGACCCAACGCGGCGAGGGGTGAGGCGTTACGACTCCGCGACCGGTTCGAGGATCTCGTCGACGCGATCGAGCACGTCGTCGCCGACATCGAGATCAGCGGCGGCCACGTTGTCGTCGACGTGCCCCGTCTTGGTCGCGCCCACGATCACGCTCGAGACCCAGGGCTCGCGTAGGCACCAGGCCAGCGCGAGCTGGGCGAGCGAGCACCCGACCTCCTCCGCGATCGGGCGCAACGCCTGCACTGCGTCGAGGACCTCCGGCCGCAACCACTGGTCGACGAACACCTTGTCGCTCCCGGCGGCCCGGCTCTCGGCCGGGATGTCGTCGGGTGAGGCGTACTTCCCGGTGAGCACCCCGCCGGCCAACGGCGACCAGACGACGTTCCCCATCCCGACGTCGGCACAGGTCGGCAAGACGTCGTTCTCGATCTGGCGCCAGAGAGCGCTGTACTGGGGCTGGTTGCTCACAGGGACGGCCCAGCCCTCGGCCCGGCAGCGGTCGACTGCCCGGGCGATCTGGTCGGCAGACCACTCCGATACGCCCCAGTACAAGACCTTGCCCTGGCGGATCAGGTCGTCCATCACCCGGCAGGTCTCCTCGAGCGGAGTGTCGTCGTCGTACCGGTGGCACTGGTAGAGGTCGATGTAGTCGACGCCGAGGCGCCGCAGCGACTGGTGTGCCTGCTCGAACACGTGCTTGCGCGACAGACCGCCGTCGTTCGGTCGCCGGCTCATCGGGAAGTACACCTTCGTGGCGAGCACATAGCTCTCGCGGCGGAACTGCGACAGCGCCGCCCCCACGACCTCCTCGGCGCCGCCGCGTGCGTACGCGTTCGCGGTGTCGAAGAAGTTCACGCCCAGCTCGTAGGCCCGTTCGACGCAGGCCTTGGCCGCGTCCTGCTCGACCGACGCGCCGTAGGTCAACCACGAGCCGAGCGACACCGTCGAGACCTTCACGCCCCAACGCCCGAGATTCCGGTACTGCATGGCGCATACCCTGCCAGGCATGGGGCAGCACCCGCTCACCCGCATCCTGCGCGCTGCCGCCGACGGAACCCTCCCGCCTCCCGACGGTGAGATCGAGGTCGTGCCCGCCCCGCCCGGGCCGTGCGACGCCATCGTCAGCTTCACCGCCCACCTGGTCGTGGCGGCGGGTGTGCCGAAGCGGGCGGTGGAGGGCCGCCTCGGTCCCGGCGACACCGGGAACTGGATGCACCCTTCGTTCCTCATGTGGCTGGGGGACTCTCTCGGGAGCCGGCCGGGGAGCCACGACCTCGTGCTGGCCGCGACCGGGGCGGCGAAGGAAGCCGACCTCGAGCTCCGCCTCGCCACCGGCCTCGGGGGCCACCCCCGCGTCCAGCTGGCCTCACGGCATCGCACCGACGTGCGCGTCTTCACCGACCCCGAGGGCCTCGGCGTGCTCGTGGTCGGGCGCGGGCT
>JBOGFJ010000046.1:0-3993 GCA_050743385.1 Acidimicrobiia bacterium | reverse complement strand
TCGCGTACGAGCTGCTCGGCGCGGGCTGTGTCCTCCTGGAGGAAGAAGTGACCGCCGGTGAGGGTGACCAGCGGGGCGTCGGCGCGATCGGCCTGAGCGGCGAACCACTCGGCCGGAAGGTCGCTGTCGGTGCCGTGCACCACCGTCGTCCTCGCCCTGAGGTCGGGAAGGTGCGCCCACGCGCCCGCCGCTCCCTGCTCGTGCGACGAGACCTCGAAGATCGTCGCCTCCACGTCGGGCGGGCAGGCGAGCTCGACCTGGCCGTCGGGCCGGTCGTGGAATCCCCAGCGCACGTACGCGGCCAGCGTCTCCGGCGCGAGCACGTCGAGCGGCGGGCGGCTCGCGTACGAGGCGAGCACGGCATCGCGGTCGGGCCACACCGCGCCCCGCTTCCGCGCGATCTCCGACATGTAGTTGCCGCCGTCGCCGGGACCGCTTCCCGGGGGGCGGACGCCTCCGGGCATGTCGGGCAGCGAGAAGGCGATGGCCTCGCACAGGAGGAGCTTGCGGATCACACCCGGGCGAAGACGGTCGACGAGCGTGGCGACGCCGCCGCCGAGCGACTGCCCGAGGGCCACGACCTCGTCGGCGCCGAGCCGGTCGAGAACGGTGAGCACGTCGGCGGCCATGAGCTCGAACGCGAACCCTTCTGATGACGCCGGGGCATCGCTCTCGCCGTGGCCGCGCAGGTCGACGCCGAACGGGCGGAACCGATCGCGGAGCCGCTGCGCCAAAGGGTCGAACAGACCGGCGCAGAACCCGTTGGGGTGGAGCAGCAGGAGCGGCGGCCCGTCGCCACCCCAGTCGAGGCCGGCGACGCGCAGGCCGTCGCGCTCGATCGAGAACGGGGAAGGGTCGATCAAACCGGCTCAGCGGCGAGGATCGCGCCGAGCCTCAGCAGTTGCGGAGTGGCACCGCCGAGGGTGAGCTCGAGGTGCTTGGCCCAGAGGAAGTAGCGGTGGAGCGGGTAGTCGCGGTCGACGCCGATGCCGCCGTGGAGGTGCTGCGCGGCGTGCACGACGCGCTGGCCCCCGTCGGCGGCCCAGAACTTCGCGATCGCGACCTCGGACGCGGCCGGGAGCCCCTCCTCGAGCCGCCACGCCGCTTGGAGCGCGGTGAGTCGCACCGCCTCGGTGTCGATGTACGCGTCGGCAGCGCGCTGGCCGACGGCCTGGAAGGTGGCGATGGGGCGCTCGAACTGCTCACGGGTCTTCGTGTACTCGGCGGTCATGTGCAGCGCCCGCTCGCACACACCGGTGGCGATCGCGCACAGTGCGGCGTTGGCGCGATCGACGATCCACTCGACGATGGTGACGCCGGAGGCGGGGTCACCCAGCACGTCGGCCTGGTCGACGCGCACACCGGCCAGCGTGAGCCGCGCCTCCGGGATGCCGTTCGTCGTGTCCTGCCGCTCGCGGGTGACGCCGGCGGTGTTCGGGTCGACGACGAACACGCCCACGTCGGCGTTGTCGGTGGCGGCCGGCACCAGCACTCGATCGGCGATCAGGCCGGCGGGCACGCAGGTCTTGACCCCGTCGAGGCGCCAGCCGTTGCCGTCGCGTGTCGCAGTGGTCGTCGGATGGGCGGGGTCGGTCGCCTCCTCCACGAGCGCCGCCGTGAGCACGAGCTCGCCGCCGGCGGTGCCCGGGAGCAACGCCTGCCGCTGCTCGACACTGCCGAACTCGGCGACCGGCAGCGCGCCGAGCACGATCGACGGCAGCAGCGGAACGGGCGCGACCGTGCGGCCGACCTGCTCGAGCACCTGGCACAAGGCCACGAACCCGAGACCGGCACCGCCCACGTCTTCGGGGAGCGCGATGCCGAGCAGCCCCGCCTTCCCGAGCTCGCCCCACGTGTCGCGGTCGAACCCGTCGCCGTCCGCCTCGATCTCCTTGAGACGCTCGTGCGTCACCCGGTCTTCGAGGATCTGCCGCGCGAGGCCGCGCGTCGCCTCCTGCTCTTCCGACAATGCGAAATCCATGTCTCCCCTACCTCTTGGCCATCGGCATGCCGAGGCCGAACACCGCGATCAGGTCACGCTGCACCTCGTTGACGCCGCCCCCGAACGTGAGGATCAAGAGGCTGCGGTAGTAGCGCTCGAGGCGCGACTTGAGCACCGAGTCGGGCGCGTCCTCGCGCAGGTAGCCGCGCTGGCCGACCACCTCGAACAGCAGTCGAAACGCCTCCAGGTAGAACTCGGTACCGAACACCTTGATCGACGACGCCGCCGCGATGTCGAGCGTCCCCTGGGTGGAGTTCCAGGCGACCCTCCAGTTGGCGAGGCGCAGGAACTCGAGCCGGGCGGCCACGCGGGCGAGGTGCACCTGCACCCACTCCTGGTCGATCACGCGGCGGCCGTCGGCGAGCTTCGTCTCCTGCGCCCACCCCCGGGTGTCGGCGAGTGCCCGTTCGATGATCCCCGACGAGCACAGCGTGACCCGTTCGTGGTTGAGCTGGTTGGTGATGAGCCCCCAGCCGTTGTTCTCGCCACCCACGAGCGCCGACGCGGGCACCCGCACGTCGTCGTAGTACACCTGGTTGATGTCGTGCTCGCTCATGAGCTGCATCGGCACGACCTTGATCCCCGGCGTGTCCATCGGCACGACGAACATCGAGATGCCCTTGTGCTTCTTCGCTTCGGGATCGGTGCGGGTGGCGAGCCAGCAGTAGTCGGCGTCGCCGGCGAGGCTGGTGAAGATCTTCTGGCCGTTGACGACGTACTCGTCGCCGTCGCGTAACGCCTTCGTGGTGAGCGCGGCGAGGTCGGTGCCGGCACCGGGCTCGGTGTAGCCGATGCAGAAGTGGATCTCACCCTTGAGGATCCGGGGCAGGAACCGGTCTTTCTGCTCCTCGGTCCCGAAGTTCATGATCGTGGGCCCGACGGTGTTGATCGTGAGCATCGGAACGGGAGCGCCGGCGCGCATCGACTCGTCGAAGAAGATGAACTGCTCGATCGCCGAGCGCCCTTGGCCGCCGTACTCGGTGGGCCAACCGATCCCGAGCCAGCCGTCGTCTCCCATCTGACGGACGACTCTGCGCATCGCCGGCCCGACACCGTGGGAGTGGGCGAGCTCCTGCTCGACCTCGGGCGTGAGCAGCTGTGCGTAGTAGTCGCGCAACTCGCGCCGGAGCGCCTCCTGCTCTTCGTTGTAGCCGACGTACACAGTCAACTCCCTCTACGTGTCCGCGCCACGCTACAGGCCGATCGACTCGAGGATGCCCGTGCGCATCCCCGCGGTGAATCCTCCGTCGACGACGAGCGCGTGACCGGTGACGAACGACGCGTCGTCGGACGCCAGAAACGCGGCCGCGCCCGCGATCTCCTCCGGACGACCGAACCGCCCGAGCTTGTGGGCGTCCCGGTAGCGCTCGCGCACCTGGGCCATGCCCTCGAGACCGAAGACCGACTCGAACAATCTGGTGCCCTCGATGAAGCCGGGGCAGATGCAGTTGACGCGGATGCCGACGCGGCCGTAGTCGATCGCGAGGTTCTTGGTGAGGATCACGACCGCGCCCTTCGACGCGTTGTACGAGCTCCCGCCCTCGGTGCCCTCGATGCCCTCGATGCTGGCGATGTTGACGATGCTGCCCGAGCCCTGCTCGAGCATCGGCCCCAGCGCGTGCTTGCACACGAGAAAGGTGCCGTTGAGGTTGACGCGCACGACCCGGTCCCACTCGGCGGCCTCGACCAGGTGGACGGGCCCGCCGCCCGCGACGCCCGCGGCGTTCAACACGACGTCGAGACGCCCGTGATCGCGCACCGTCTCGGCGACCGCGGTGGCGATGGCAGATTCGTCGGTCACGTCGAGCACCCCGACGTCGGGGCGAGCCTCGATGTCGGTCGCCACGACGGCGGCGCCCTCGGCGGCGAAGCGGGTGGCGCACGCCGCCCCGATGCCCGTCGCTGCCCCCGTGACCAGCGCGACCCTCCCGTCCAACCGGCCCGTCACATGGCTCCCTCGCTCGGCGCCGGGCCATCCTCCCGAGAGGTGG
>JBOGFJ010000045.1:0-8565 GCA_050743385.1 Acidimicrobiia bacterium | reverse complement strand
GGCGCACAATGCGTCCAGCACCCGCCCTGGTGTCGGCTTTGAGGCGCACGGGTGCGCGTCGCGTCGAGGGTGACTAGGGCGGCGAGCCCGCGACTGCACCGGATGCTGTCCGCAGGAACAAGCAAGTACGGAAGCGGACACCGCTCGCGTTGGGCCCGCTAGTGCCCAGTCCGTGAAAAGTCCGTGACCCGCCGAAATACTGCGCGATCCATGGGTATCCGCCGATCACCGTTTGTGCTGGTCACTCGGCGTTGCCGCCAGCTGACCAGGGCGTTCGCGACAGGCTCGTGCGCGCTTACAAGGCGGAGGTCGGGGGTTCGAGACCCTCAGCGCCCACGCTGGAGTCACTCCTAGACGTCGAGCACCTCGTGCTCGACGCTGAAGGCGAACCCGGGCTCGGGGCCGCCGGAGACGAGGTGCAGCTCGTCGCCCACCGCGACGACGGCGAGGCCGTGGCGCGGCGCCGCCATGTCGCCAACGTGCTCCCAGCGGCCCCGGCGTAGGCACTCGATCGGCGCGATCGTGCCCGCCGACTCCTCGCCACCCGCGGTGCAGACCGTGCCGTCGACCGTCGCCGCGCCGTGCCCGCTCCGGCTGAAGCCGAGACGCGGGGCCCGGTGCCACTCCGCATCCGGCTCGCCGCCCCGGAAGCGAAGCCGTTCCACCGTGTCGAGGTTGGGCGAACGGCCGCCGATCGCGTACACGGTCCGGCGCCGCGCCGCGACCCCGACGTGCTGCCGGGTCCGCGACAAGTCCGGCCCCGGGGTCCACGCGTCGGCCGCCGGGTCGTACCACTCGGTGCTGGCAAGGTCACGTCCCGACCCGTCGACACCACCGACGGCGAAGAGCCGACCGTCCACCGCCACCGCCCCGAGCGCGCCCCGCGGCGTGCCCATGCTCGCCACATCGACCCAGTCGCCGTCGGGAGCGTCGAGTCGCCAGACCTCGGCGGTCGCGCCCTCGAGCGCGGTCGTGAAGCCGCCCACGAGGTAGAGATCACCGTCGAGCGTCACGAACGCGGCGTGGTCGCGGGGGCCGGGCAGGTCGGGGCCTCGGGACCATTGACCGGCCTCGACATCGAAGAGCAGGAGGTCGCGGGTCGACTCGCCCGATTCGACGAACCCGCCGCCCACCGCGATCCGTCCGTAGCGCGCCCAGTAGGCACCCGCGACCTCGGTCTTGCCCGGTCCGGTCATCGCCTCCGACGGCCGAGTGTCGGACTCGCCGGCACCAGCGGAAGCCGCGCCGACGCCCATGATGACGGCGAGCAGGGCGACGAGCGCGCGGGGCACGCACCCACACTACGGCTACCCGGCGTTTTCCCAGGTGTCGATGCTGGCTTGGCGGTCGGCCTTGGACATCGGCACGTAGCCCGACTCCGTCACCACCTCGGTGAGGTTCTCCGGCGTCATGTAGAAGTCGACGAACGCCTTCACGGCCGCGTTGTCCGTCGCCTTCGCATTGTTGGGGTAGATGAACAGTGGCCGCGAGATCGGGTACGTGCCGCGCTGGATCGTCTTCCGGCTGGGCTCGACGCACTTGCCCGTCTCGGCGTCGTAGACGGCCACCGCCTTCAGGTCCTTCCGGTTCTGCGCGTAGAAGGCGAACCCGAAGAACCCGATCCCGTCGCTCGAGCCCTCGACCCGCTGCACGATGTCGTTGTCGTTGGGGAACTGCCCGTTGGAGACGAGCGGCTCCGTGACCTCCTCCTCGCCCTCGTCGTTGGTGCCGACCCTGTCGGCGGGGATGGCGCCAGCTGCGAGGCGCGTTTGCATGATGCTCTCGTAGGAGATCTCGATGAACGAGTCGTACGTGCCCGACTCGGGGCCCGGCGTGAACTTGGTGACGTCACCCTCCGGGAGCGGCTCGTTCGCGCTCCCGAGCTCCTGGGCCAGCGCCTGGGCGCTCGCGAGGCTGTTGCCCGACTCGGGGCCGAACAGCGCATAGATCTGCTGGAAGTCCATGCACTCGATGTCACTCTCCTCGTTGGCGACGATCGTCAGGCCGTCGATCGCAACCTGGAGCTCGGTGTACTCGACGCCGTTCGCTTCGCACACCCCGACCTCCTCTTCCTCGATCGGCCGGGAGGCGTCGGAGATGTCGGTCTCGCCGCCGCAGAACAGCTGGAAGCCGTCGCCGGTGCCGGGCCCGTCGACGCGCACCGACACGTCGGGGTTCGCCCCCGAGAAGAGCTCGGCGGCGAGAGACGTGATCGGCTCCACGGTCGACGAGCCCGAGACGTTCACGTCCCCCGCGAGGTCGCCGCCGGCGGCGGTCGCGGGGGCGGTCAGCGCGAGCGCGAGCGCGAGTGTCGCCGTCATCGCCGAGACGGCGAGCAGCCGCGGACTGCCGAGCATCGACATGGAAGTGCCTCCCTCTGGAGCGAACGCGATCGGTGCTTCGAACGGCCGGACCGTACGAGCCGCGCGTGGCGCTCAACCCGCGAGGGCCTGAACTGGAGGTGAACGTCGCAGCAACACTCGCCTCACGAGGGCGGCGGTATCACGGCTCCCGGCGCGAGGCGGGTCGTTCGTCGCCCGGCACGACGACGACCGGGCAGGGCGCGTGCTGCACGACCTGCTGGCTTACCGAGCCGAGGAGCAATCCTTTGAAGCCGCCGAGGCCGCGAGAGCCGACCACGAGGAGGTCGGCATCGCGCGCGGCAGCGAGCAGGGCGCGAGCGGGGAGGTCGTTGACGAGCACGGGATCGATCTCGACGTCGTCGGCGCCACCCGCCACCAGTGCGAGCGCCTCGTCGAGCTGGCCGCGAGCGTCGTCTTCACCGTACGCGGGGTCGAAGCTCCCCTTCGGCTGGTCGAGGTACGACCACGCCAGCACCGCCCGGAGCCGGGCGCCTCGGAGGCGGGCTTCCCGCAACGCCCATCGGAGCGCGCGGACCGACCCCTCCGATGCGTCGACACCAACCGTCACCACCTCGCCGGTCAAGTCGTTCCTCCCGTTGTCGGCCGTCCGACCCTAGGGGACGCGCACGAGCAGGTCGGGATGGAACGCCGCCTCGAGAACCATCGCAGAGTGCTTCATGCGCACTGCAGGACACGAGAGTCAGCGCCGGGTTTCCGGCACCTGCCATGGCGGCGGGGCCGCATCGGTGGCGACGGTGAGCGCGTCGAGCACGTCGCGCCGGGGCTCGACGCCGATCCCCGGGCCGTCGGGCACGACCAGGCGCCCTTCGTCGAGCACGAACGGAGCGGTGAGGTCGGTCTCGAAATAGCGGTCAGACGCGGAGAGGTCGCCGGGCAGCGTGAAGCCGGGCAGCGCCGCCAGGGCGACGTTGGCGGCGCGCCCCACGCCCGTCTCGAGCATCCCGCCGCACCACACCGGGACGTCGCGCTCGACGCAGCGGTCGTGCACGCGCACCGCTGGCCGCAGCCCGCCGAGGCGGGCGGGTTTCACGTTCACGATCGAGCAGGCGCCCATGGCGAGGGCCGCTTCGAGATCGGCCTCCGACCTGATCGACTCGTCGAGGCAGATGGGCGTGCGGACGCGCCCCGCCAGCTCGGCATGGCCTTCGAGGTCGTCGACCGGCAGCGGCTGCTCCAGCATCAGGAGGCCGAAGCGGTCGAGGCGGGCGAGGTGCCCGGCGTCGCCGATCCGATAGGCGCCGTTGCCGTCGACGTGGAGGGCGACGTCGTCACCGAAGCGCTCGCGCA
This sequence comes from Acidimicrobiia bacterium, assembly GCA_050743385.1. Taxonomy (GTDB): domain Bacteria; phylum Actinomycetota; class Acidimicrobiia; order IMCC26256; family JACDBD01; genus JACDBD01. Next base: position 4,894 of record JBOGFJ010000045.1, on the reverse strand, counting down.
CCGCCGCCACCGGCTGGAGGTCCCAGCCGGGCTCGATCTTGAGCTTCACCCGCCCGTAGCCCTCCGCCACTCGTTGCGCCACCTCGTCGAGGACGTCGTCGATGGACGGTGCGATCCCGATGGCGACGCCGGCGTCGACGGCGTCGCGGACCGCACCAAGATGCGACGCCAGCGACTTCCCACTGGCGCGTAGCTCGGCGTCGAGCAGTGCGGTTTCGATTGCTGCCACCGCCGGAGCGGGGAGTGAGCTCGGGTCGACTGGCCCGGCGCGCAAAGCCCTCCATACTGTGTCGACGTCGTCGAGCGAGCCTGGCCCGAGGCCGATCGGGCACTCGCCCCACCCGGCGACGTCGGGCGTGATCGCCCGTACGAGGAGCTTCTCGACGGTCGTGTGCGTGCCGGTGGCGGTGCGGAACGGCGCCACCAGGGGCAACACGACGCGCCGCAGCTCGAGCGCGTCGACCGTCACGACCCGCCCGCGCGCACCAGTGCCTCCACCTCTACGACCGCCGCCGGCAGGTGGGCGATCTCGCGCTCGGCGGCCACGGAGCCGCGGCGCGCGAATACGAACACACATCTCGCCACCGGCGTGCCCAGGGCGCGCTCGAGCGCGAGCGCGTAGGCGGCGCCTTGTACGCGGTACTTCACCATGAGGGCGTCGAGCTCGGCGTCATCGTGAGCACGGTCGGTCTTGTAATCGACGACTACGAGACCGGCCGGCGTGTCGACGAGGAGGTCGACGAACCCCTCGACCGTGACGCCGTCGACGGGCGCGCCGACCGGCACCTCCCGCCAGAACCGCCCTCCGGCGACGGCGGCGTGCACGACCGGGGCGTCGAGCACGCTCCGCACGAGCTCGCGCACCTCCCGCTCGTGGCCCGGGATGTCTTCGGCCCGGGCCTGGGCGAGCGCGGTCGCCTCGAGACCATCTCCGGTGGCGAGGTCGATCGACTGGAGCGTGCCGTGAACGGCGCGGCCCACTGCGGTGCCGCCACGGCCCCGCCGCCACGACGGACGCTCGTCGTCGGCGTCGGCCTCCTTGCGCAGGCCGAGGTCGGGCTCGGCGTCACCCGCCGCTACGGCGGCGAGGGCGGTGGCGGCAACCGTGGGCGGTCGGGCGGCGCGCTCCAACACCGCGGCGCGTCCGGCGAGCCAGGCGACTCGGGCGGCGATGCCCGCGTCGGGGCTGCCGCCGCCGTCGGCCGGAGAGGCGGTTCGGCGGGAGACGGCGGCGGGTACCAGCTCCGGCGCCGGATCGATCCTGGTCGCCGGCGCCCCGTCGAGGTGCGCCCAGAGCCGCGCCGCATGGCAGCGCCGGTCGGACTCCTTGTGGTGCAGGCTCACGAGGAGGTGGTCGCGCGCCCGGGTGGTGGCGACGTAGAGGAGGCGCAGCCGCTCGTCGTCGTCGAGGGCGGTGTCGAGCCGCTTCTGACGGTCGTAGCCGGGCGTCTCGACCCACGTACCGCGCGACTTCGTGCCCACTCCGACCTCGAAGCCGCCGCCGGCCGTCCAGAGGACCGCCGGGTTCCGGCCCGGCGGGGCGACCTTGAGCCCCGCCAGGATGACCACGGGGAACTCGAGACCCTTGGCGCCGTGCACGGTGAGCACCCGCACGGCATCGTCGTCGGGCTCCGGCACGACCACCTCGACGGCGCGCGCCCGTTCGTCGGCCTGCTGGCGTGCCCATTCGACGAAGCCCCGCAGGCCGATCCCGCCTCGCTCGTCGTAGGCGCGGGCCTGGTCGAGGAGGAAGCGGATTCGGCGCCAGTGGTCACGCGGCCGCCGGTGGGCGACGGCGAGCTCCAACAGCCCGCGCTCGCGCACGACGGTCTCGACCGTTTCGCTCACGCTCTGCCACCAGCGGGCCTCGTGCAACGCCCGCAGCGCGGTGACACCGTCGACCACGCGATGGGTCGCGGGCAGATCGACCCCGGCGGCTGCGCGGTAGTCCCACCGGCCGCCGGCGTCCCGGTATTCGACGAGCTCGGCGTCGGAGCAGCCGAAGGCGGGGGTGCGGAGCGCGGCGACGAGCGCGATCTCGTCGGTGGGATCGTCGAGCGCGGCCAGGATCGCGAGGAGGTCGCGTACCTCGGCGGTCGCGTAGACGAGCGACTGGCTCTCGATCCGGAGCGGGACGTCGGCCTGCTCGAGCGCATGCTCGAGGTCGGACAGCGCCGTGCGCGTGGGGAGCAACAGCGCGATGTCGCTGTACCGAGACGGTCGGACGGTGTGATCGACCGGGTCGACGACGAGCCATTCCTCGCCCTTGATCCGGCGCACCAACGCGGCGACGTCGGCGGCTTCGCGCTCGCGGATGGGGGCGATCTTGGTGTCGGCTACGGGCTCGCCGAACACGTGCACCGCCGGCCACTCGCCCCTCACGGCTTCGCGGTGCGCGTGCAAGGTCACCGGCCGGGCCTGGCGGTCGGGGGGCGCGTCCCCGAAGATCCGTTCGAACACGTGGTTGACCCAGTCGACGATCTCCGGCACCGACCGGAAGTTCTGCACGAGGTTCCGGAGCCCGTCGTGCAGCTCGCGCTCGACCCGTTGGTAGAGCCCGAGGTCGGCGCGCCGGAACCGATAGATCGACTGCTTGGGGTCGCCGACCAGGAAGAGCCGCCCGGGCTCGACCGCCACCTCGTGCCAGGGCTTCGTGCCCGCGGCCGGGTCGCGGGTCGCGATCAGCACTGCGATCTCGATCTGGAGCGGGTCGGTGTCCTGGAACTCGTCGACGAGGAGGACGGCGAACCGGCGGGCGAGCGCCGCGCGCACGTCGGCGCGGTGGCGCAGGAGCTCACGTGCGAGCACCAGCAGGTCGTGGAACTCCAGGCGCCCGTCGCGGCGGCGCTCCGCCGCGAACGTGAGCGCGAAGTCGTGGATACGAGCGACGAGCGTGGTGACGACGGCCCGACGGAGGCTCGTGCGGATGTCGTCGGCAGCGGCGTCGGCGGCCGCCAGCCGCTCCCGTACGTCGGCGATGTCGCACCGCCAGTTTCCCTTCTTGCCGATCTTGCGGTGGAGCACGGGCAGGCGGGCCAAGAGGTCGAGGCGGTCGAGATCGTCGGCGGCGGCATCGAGCACGTCGAGCTCGGCGGCGAGGCTCTCGAGGTGGGCGGCGAGGGCGTCGCCGTCGTCGAGGCACTGGTCGGTCAGCGCCAGCGCGGCGCGCAGCGGAGTCAGCACCGGCTCGAGGTCGAGCTCGGGCACAGGGACCGGGTGGACGACGCCGGACATGAGCCGGTCGTAGTGCTCGTGGAAGGCACGGGCGACGGCGCGCAGGTCGTCGAGACGGAGCCCGAGCGCGAACGCCGTCAGCAGGGTGGCTTCCATGTCGGGGTCGGCCACGAGCAGGTCGACGAAGTCGGCCCAGCGCTGCTCGAACGCGATGCCGCCCTCGACGTCGTCGACGACCTCGAAGCGGGGCGGCAGCCCGGCGGCGAGTGGATGCTCCACCAGGAGCTGGTGGGCGAAACCATGGAGCGTGGAGAGCGTGGCGTCGTCGAGCTCGTGCAGAGCGGCGCCGCAGCGGGCCCGCTCGTCGGCGTCGAGGGCGGGAGACGTGGAGCCGGCCGCGGCCAGCTCGAGCGCCAGCCGGATGCGGTCGCGGAGCTCGGAAGCCGCTGCCTCCGTGAACGTGATCGCAGCCACCGCCCGCAGCGGCGTCCCCGCGGCGACCAACGCGACGACCCTGCTGACCAGGGCGGTGGTCTTGCCCGTGCCCGCGCCGGCCTCGACGAAGAGCGTGCGATCGAGCGCGGTGCGGATCTCGTCGCGCGCTGCCTGGTCGACGACCGCCGTCATCGGCCCTCCTCGACGGGCTCGGCGTCGACGGGCTCGGGGTCGTCGGGCTCGGCGAGCCCGCGGAACCCGACCGCGACGGGGTCGTCGCGCTTGCGCTCCCAGAGGTCGTCGCGCGCGGTCGGGCACAGGCGGTCGTACGGGCAGTAGCAGCAGTTCTCCCACGTCTCTCGGCCCGTGCGGTCGCCCCGGGGCTCGCCGGGGTAGGCGGGGAAGACGCCGCCCTCGACCCCGTCGAGAATCGTCGCCAGCACGGTGTGGAACTCGGAGAGCGCCTGGTCGTCGAGGGCGTAACCCGCCAGGCCCTCCGCGCCCGGGGTCGCGAGGTACCAGTAGTACGCGTGCACGTCGGAAGCCGCTTCGCTCACCGCCAGGCCGTACACCGGGAGCTGGAGCCGGCGCCCGGCGCGGAGCTCGGCGCGAGGATCGTCGCGTGCGGGGCTCCCGGTCTTGTAGTCGAACACGACCGTGCGTGAGCCGTCGGGTGCCCGGTCGACCCGGTCGATGCGACCGCGAAAGGCGACGGTGCGGCCGTCGGGAAGGGTGACGACGAGCGGTTCGGTGCCCGACCAGCCGAAGTCGACTTCCCGCCCTTCCGGCGTCGGTACGACGCCCAGCACGCCCCTCACGTCCTCGTCGCTGTCGAGGACCGTCGCGAGCTCGCGGAGAATCCGACGGCGTTCGAGACGCCACTGGAGCGGGCGGCCGGTGACGCCCGCGGCCTCGGCCGCGTCGCAGTGGCGCTCCGCGATGGTCAGGAGCAGCTCGCGTTCCGCGTTCGACCACGCCTGGGTGGGCGACGTGCGAGGGGCGGCCTCGTCGACGAACTCTTCGAGCACGGCGTGCATGAGCGAGCCGCGCTCCAGCGGGCTGATCGTCTCGGTCTCCTCGGGCCGCTCGACCTCGCGCAGGCGGAGCACCCGACCGAGCAGGTAGCGGAACGGGCACCGGGCCCAGTCTTCGAGCGACGTGGGGGTGAGCGGATGATCGGTCGACGGTCGCCGCGCCGGCGACGACCCGACGAGCCCGTCGAAGGGAGTGAAGCGAGGCGATCGCCGGGCGTCGACGGCGGCCACGCCCGCACGCAGGCCGGCAT
>JBOGFJ010000044.1:0-7910 GCA_050743385.1 Acidimicrobiia bacterium | reverse complement strand
ATCCACCAGGCGGGGTGCATGGGCTGCATCGGCATGGGGCAGGCGCCGGCCACCGGTCAGATCAGCCTCCGCACCGTGCCTCGCAACTTTCCCGGCCGCTCGGGCACCAAGGAAGACCAGGTGTACCTGTGCAGCCCCGAGACCGCGGCGGCGTCCGCGCTCACCGGCGTGATCACGGACCCGCGCTCGCTCGGCATCCCCTACCCCCGTTACCAGGCGCCCGCGCACGCGAACGTCAACCCGGCCATGCTCGTCCCCCCGCTCGCCGACGGGGGCGAGGTCGCGCTCGTGAAGGGCCCGAACATCGCGTCGCTGCCGGACTTCGAGGCACTCCCCGAGAGGATCGCGGGACCGGTCCTGCTCGAGGTGGGCGACAACGTCTCGACCGACGAGATCCTCCCCGCCGGTGCGCAGGTGCTGCCGTTCCGCAGCAACATCCCCGCCATCAGCCGCTTCGCCTTCGCGCAGCTCGACGACACGTACCACGACCGCGCGCTCGCGATCCGCGACCAGGGCGGGCACTTCGTCGTCGCCGGCGACAACTACGGCCAGGGCTCCAGCCGCGAGCACGCTGCGATCGCGCCCCGGTACCTCGGCCTCCGTGTGGTCGTCGCCAAGCGCTTCGCCCGCATCCACGAGCAGAACCTCGTGAACTTCGGGGTGCTGCCGCTCACCTTCGCCGATCCGGACGACTACGACCGGGTCGACCAGGGCGACGAGCTCGCAATCGAGGAGCCGACCGCGCAGATCCAGGCCGGGAGCGACGTCACGGTGGAGAACCGCACGAAGCGCGAGTCGTACGCCTGCACGCACGCGCTGTCGTCCCGGCAGGTCCAGCTCGTCGTGTCGGGCTCGCTCATCGCATTTCTCCGCGACCACGTCACGTCCGGACGTTCATCGCCACGTACTTGACCTCGAGGTACTCGTGGATGCCCTCCCGGCCGCCTTCGCGTCCGAACCCCGAGTGCTTCACACCGCCGAACGGCGCCGCCGGATTCGAGACGAGCCCCCGGTTGAGCCCGACCATGCCGCACTCGAGCTCCTCGACCACGCGGAACGCGCGGTCGAGGTCCTGCGTGAACACGTAGGAGACGAGGCCGTACTCGGTGTCGTTGGCGGCCGCGATCGCTTCGTCGTCGGTGGCGAAGCTGACGACGGGCGCGACCGGGCCGAAGATCTCCTCGCGCAGGAGGCGGGCGTCGGGGGGGACCTGCGCGAGCACGGTCGGCGCATAGAAGTAGCCCGGGCCACCGATGGGCTCGCCGCCCACGAGTGACTTCGCACCTCGGTCGCGCGCGTCCTCGACGAGCTCGGCGACCTTCTCCCGGGCCTTCGCCTCGATGAGCGGACCGACCTCGACGTCGGGCTCGGTGCCGCGCCCGATCTGCATCGCGCCGAGTCGAGCGCCCAGCCGGGCGCCGAACTCGTCGGCGACCGACTCGTGCACGTGGAACCGGTTGGCGGCGGTGCACGCCTCGCCCATGTTGCGCATCTTCGCGAGCACCGCGCCCTCGACGGCCGCGTCGAGGTCGGCGTCGCCGAACACGAGGAAGGGCGCATTGCCACCCAGCTCCATCGACACGCGCAACACCTGCGACGCCCCCGCCGCCATCAGCTGCCGACCGACTTCGGTCGAGCCCGTGAACGACAGCTTCCGCAGGCGAGGGTCGTCGATCACCGGGGCGGTGGTGTCGCCCGACTTCGTCGTCGTCACGACGTTGAGCACGCCTGGCGGAAGGCCGGCCTCGGTCAGGATCGACGCGAGTGCGAGCATCGAGAGCGGGGTCAGGCCGGCCGGCTTCACGATCATCGTGCACCCGGCTGCGATGGCCGGGCCGATCTTGCGCGTGCCCATGGCGGTCGGGAAGTTCCACGGCGTGATGAGCAGGCACGGGCCAACCGGCTGGCGCAGTACCAGCAGGCGGCCGCGACCGCTCGGTTCGGCCGTGTACCGGCCGTCGACACGCACCGACTCCTCGGAGAACCACCGGAAGAACTCGGCCGCGTACGAGATCTCGGCGCGCGAGTCGGCGACCGGCTTGCCCATCTCGAGCGTCATCAGCAGTGCGAGGTCGTCGGCCCGCTCCGTGAGCACCTCATAGGTGCGGCGGAGGATCTCGCCTCGCTCCCGAGGCGGGTGGGCGGCCCACTCCTCCCGGGCCGCGGTCGCAGCGGCGAGCGCGGCGAGCGCGTCCTCGGCGCGAGCATCGGCAACTTCGGCGATCGTGTCGCCGGTCGCGGGATCCTCGACCGGGAACGTCGCACCCGATGCCGCCGGTCGCCATTCGCCTCCGATCAGCAGCTGGGTGGGGACCGAATCGAGCACGGTGCGTTCTCTGGGGTCGGTGATCATGTGGGTGTCGTCTCCTCTCCCAGTTCCTCGGTGATGGTGATGTCGAGCGAGTAGTCGACCGGCACGACGATGAGCGACGGCGCGTCGAGCGTCAACGCGTGCCGGAGCCGTTCAGCGAAGTCGGCGGCCGAGGTGACACGCCAAGCCGGCAAACCGAACGACGCCGCCAGGCCCACGAAGTCGGGGTTGGTGAAATCGGTGCCGAAGTGACGCCCGAAGCGACGGTCCTGCTTCCAGGAGATCGACCCGAACTGGGCGTTCTCCCACACGACGTTCACGAACGGCGTGCCCACCCGCGTGGCGGTCTCGAGCTCCTGGGCGTTCATGAGGAAGCCGCCGTCGCCGCTCACGGCGACGATTCGCCGGTGGCGATGCACGAGCTTGGCGGCGATCGCGGCCGGCACCGCGAAGCCCATGCCCGCGAGGCCGTTCGCGATGAGCACCGTGTTCGGCTCGTACGCCGGGTACATGCGCCCGATCCAGAGCTTGTGGAGCCCGACGTCCGACACCAGCACGGCGTCGCGCGCGAGGGCGCGGCGGAGCTCCACCAGGATGCGCGGCGGCGACATCGGGAACGTGGCGTCGTCGCCGGCGGCCGCGAGCCGGCTCGCGACGAGGTGTCGAAGCTTCTGCGAGCCCCCCGTGTGCGGCAGGCGGCCGCACGCGGCCGCGAGCCGATCGAGCACGGCGATGGGATCGCCCACCAGCTCGACCTCGGGGATGAAGTGCTCGTCGATCTCGGCCGGCAGTGAGTCGATGCAGACGATCCGCTTGTCGCGGTCGGGGTTCCAGTACTCGGGAGCGTGCTCGACGATGTCGTAGCCGACCGTCACGACCACGTCGGCCTCCCCGAACCCCGCCATCGCGTAGTCGCGGGCCTGGAGGCCGACCGCACCGAGCGCATGCGGGTCGTCGGCGGCGAGCAGGCCCTTGCCCATGAACGTCTCGGCCACGCTCATCCCGGTCTCGTGGGCGAAGCGACGCAAGCTGGCGGTCGCGCCGCCACGCACGACGCCGTTACCGGCCAGCACCACCGGACCGTGCGCGTCACAGATCAGCCGGGCGGCCCGGTCGAGCTCGCCGGCGGCGGGTTCCGGGCGAGCCGACGGCGTGTGCGGGAGCGGCTCGGCCTCCAACGGCGCGGCCATCACGTCCTCGGGGAGCTCGAGGTGCGTCGAGCCCGGCTTCTCCGCCTCGGCGACCTTGAAGGCCTTCCTGACCACCTCCGGAATGATCCCCGGGTCCGATACCCGGGCATTCCACTTCGTGATCGGTCGCATCAGCTCGAGCACGTCCAGGTACTGGTGCGACTCCTTGTGCATGCGCTCGAGGCTGCTCTGGCCGGTCAGCGCCACCAGCGGCGCCCGGTCCAGGAACGCGTCGGCGACGCCGGTGACGAGGTTGGTGGCGCCGGGGCCGAGGGTGCCGAAGCACACGCCCGCCCGGCCCGTCAGCCTTCCGTAGACGTCGGCCATGAGCGCGCCGCCCTGCTCGTGGCGGACGGGCACGAACTCGATCGACGAATGCGCCATCGACTCGTTGAGGTCGAGTGTCTCCTCCCCCGGGATGCCGAAGACCCGACTGACGCCCTCGGCCTCGAGGCAGCTGACCAGGACATCGGAAGCTCGGGGCACGAGCAGACCTCAGGGTTCGGGGAGCATCACCCTAGAGAACTGCGGAACGTCCGTCTTCGCCCTCGCGGCGCTGCTGGCAGGCCACGCAGTACGGGGTCTGGGGTACGGCCAGGAGTCGCTCCACCCCGATGGGAGAACCGCAGGCCGTGCAGGTGCCGTAACTGCCCTCGTCCAGTCTCGCCAAGGCGAACGCGACGTCTTCCAGAGCGGCGCGCGCGTTCGCCTCGAGCGCGACGGTCACCCCGCGTTCGACGTCCCGGTTGGCGTGCTCACTCTCGCCCTGGCCGTGGGTAGCCGTCGTCCGCTGGAGGTCCTCGATGTCGTCGCCGAACTCCGCCGCCCGCTGCAGCAACGCCCTCCGCTGCTCCTCGAGCGCGGCGCGGAGACGGACGAACGTCCCCGAGGGAATGGCAATGCCCGAGCGAGGCTGGTCGCGGCGCGCTTCGTTCGCGATGGTCGTCATGACGCTGTTTCCTCTCGACGTGCCGGCCGGACCGGCCGGGTTGCAGACGGTGCCCGCCCACACTTCATTCAAGGCGCTGCTACATGCGTGAGGTCCCTCTCGTGAGCGTTGCTGTACCCACCCGGACCCGGCCGCTGGCGTCGCTACCGCCAATGTGAGCAGCGGTGTGGCAGATCTCGCCCGCCTGTTCCGGATCCTCCGGGACTGACCCCGGCTGAGAGCGCGCTCAGCGCGGTGCGGCGATCAGCGGGTACCCCGCTCGGCGCCAAGCCGCGGGGCCGCCGGCGAGCTGGCGAGCGTCGAGGCCACATTCGCGCAGGGCGGCGGTCGCGGCCGCGGTGCGTTCGGGATCGCGGCCCGCGATCACGAGAACGCGGTCACGCGGCAGGTCTCGCATGTCGAGGTCGAGGTTCTCCGGCTCGATGAGCCGGGCATGCGGCAGGCGGCCGCGAAACCAGTCGCGGGGCTCACCGAGGTCGACCAGGAGGGCGCCCTCGTCGCTGAGACGGTGCGCTTCGTCTGGGCGTACGGTCGGGACCGGGTCGTGTCCGAAGAAGCTCATCTCGCTGCCCTTCTATATCGTGTCACGATGTAGAACGTCAGCACAGTGCGCGGTATTCCGGCGGCAGCCTTCAGACGGCGGTTTGGTCGCGCCGGTCGAGGTGGGGCGGGAGGATCTCGCTCCGAGCGATCTCGATGCGATCGCGACCGTTCGCCTTGGCCCCGTACAGGGCGCCGTCGGCGCGGGCGAGGGTGGCACTGGGCTCCTCGTTGACCCGGTGAACCGCGATGCCGGCGGAGAACGTCGCGATCTCGTCGGGTCGCCACTCCCGCCGGAGCCGTGTGAGCACATCCTGGGCGCCGCGTACCCCGGCACGGGCGAGGACCATCGCGAACTCCTCGCCGCCGTAGCGGGCAACGCAGTCGATGCTGCGGGTCACGGAGCGCATCGCCTCGGCAAGGCGACACAACGCCTCGTCGCCGGCCTGATGCCCGTGACGGTCGTTGACTTCCTTGAAGTGATCGAGGTCGAGCAGGACGACCGCGTCCCCCGGCTCCATGGTTGCCAACGCGCGGTCGTACCGGCGGCGGTTCTCCAGCAGCGTCAATGGATCGGTGTCGGCGACCCGCTCGAGCTCCGAGGTGCGGTAGGCGAGCGCCCGCGCCAGCAGCTCGCCGACGAGCACCCAGATGGGCGCCGAGATCGCGACCCGCACCCAGGTCCCGGTGAGGTTGTGGACGTTCCCGACGACGTACGACACCACCGCCAGCGGCAGGAACAGCAGCGGGAAGCCCGGCCGGCCCACGAGCCCGACGTAGACGAACGTGAGGAAGTAGAGCGACATGTAGGCGGCCACCGCGCCCGGCACGATGAGCCCCATGAAGGCCAGGATCACGTAGCCGAGCACGGGTAACCAGATCAGATGGCCCGCACCCCAACGGGTCCACGGGAGAGACGGGATCAGGAGCCCGAAGGCGATCGCCACGATCGCGACCACCACGATCGGGCCCCGATCGATGCCGTCGCGGAGGAGCGGCAGGGTGAGCAGGACGACGAGCGCGGCCCCGATGTACATCGCACCGCCGACGCGCGCTCCCCTGGTGGCCTCGTCGTCGCCGGGGCGGCCGACGAGCAGCGCGTCGAGAGAAAGCTGCTGCATCGATTGGTCATCGGCCGGTACCGCCCTCACCGTTAGGCGGTTTGGCGGTTCAAACGGATTGTCCGCTGACCAGCAACTCCAGCATCTGCACGGCATTGAGCGCGGCGCCCTTACGCAGGTTGTCGCCGGTGACCCAGAGGTCGAGGCTGCCGGGCTCGGAGGGGTCTTCTCTCACCCGCCCGACCAGCACCGGGTCGATCCCGGCCGACTCCAGCGGCGTGGGGTGACCGGCGCCTTCGTCGACGAGGCGCACACCCGGGGCATCGGAGAGCAGGGCGACGGCTTCCTCCGACGAGACCGCCCGGCGGAAGCGCACATTGGCGGTCATGGCGTGGCCCACGTACACGGGGACGCGCACGCAGGTGACGGTGACCGCGAGATCGGGGGAGTGGAGGATCTTGCGGCTCTCGCGAATCAGCTTCCACTCCTCCGACGTGAGCCCGCTGTCACGCAGCGAGCCCGCGTGCGGGATGACGTTGCCGGCGATCGGCCGGTCCCACACGTCGCCCGCCTCGAGTGTGCCGGGGAGCGCGCCCGCCCGCCGCAACCGCTCCGACTGGCCCGCGCCCTTGGTCCACTGCTCGTCGAGCTCGCGGAGCCCGGCGACGCCGGCACCCGACACCGACTGGTACGTAGACACGACCATCCGCTCGATGCCGGCGGCGCGGTGGAGCGGCGCCAACCCGGTGACGAGCACCATCGTCGTGCAGTTGGGGCAGGAGGCGATGCCGCGAGGCATCGACCGGAGATCCTCGGGATTGATCTCGGCCACCACCAGAGGCACGTCGGGCTCCATGCGGAACGCGGCCGAGTTGTCGACGACCTTGGCGCCGGCGGCGGCGGCGACGGGAGCCCATTCGAGCGCGAGGGGGTCGTCGACGTCGACGATCACGAGGTCGAGACCGTCGAAGCAGCCGTCGCGCAGCACCTGACACGTGACGTCGCCGCCGGCGAACGCGAGCTTGCGCCCCTCGGAGCGCGGCGACGCGAACACGCGCAGCTCGTCGACCGGGAACGCGCGCTCCTCGAGAACACGGAGCATCTCGGCTCCGACGAGGCCGGTGGCGCCGACCACACCGATTTGCGGCATGTCTATGCCTCCTCGCCGGCGTCGTCGAGATCGAAGGCACGATGCAGCGCCCGTACCGCGGTGGCGACGTCGTCTTCGTGCACGACGCACGAGATCCGGATGGCGGACGTGCTGATCATCTCGATGTTCACGTCCTCGGCCGCGAGCACCTCGAACATCCGGGCGGCGACGCCTGGGTGCGACTTCATCCCCGCCCCGACGAGCGACACCCGCCCGATGGTCGGATCGTGGGTCACGCCCGCGGCAACGACCTCCACCCGCATCTTCTCCATCACCTGGAGCGCCCGCGGCAGATCCTCGTTCGGCACGGTGAACGACACGTCGGTGTGACCCGCACTGGAGACGTTCTGGACGATCATGTCGACGTTGACGAGCTCGTCGGCCAGCGCGCGAAAGATCGTGGCCGCAACCCCGGGACGGTCGGGGACCTGCTCGATCGTGACCTTCGCCTCCGACGTGTCGTGGGTGACGCCGGAGATGATCGCCTGCTCCATGGCCGCATCTTCCTCCTGAACCCAGGTCCCAGGCTGCCAGGTGAAGCTCGAGCGGACGTGGACGGGTACACCATGGTTGCGCGCGAACTCGACCGAGCGCAGGGCGAGCACCTTGCCCCCGGTCGCCGACATGTCGAGCATCTCCTCGTACGACAGCGCCGGCAAGAGCCGGGCCTCGGGGACGATGCGAGGGTCAGCGGTGTAGACGCCGGCGA
>JBOGFJ010000043.1:0-3748 GCA_050743385.1 Acidimicrobiia bacterium | reverse complement strand
TGACCTCCAGCTGCTCGAGCTCGAGCAACGCGAGCAGCTCGTCGAAGGCCGTCCCCATCCTTATGGCCTCGCTCGCTGCGGCGCAGGATACCTGCGCCGCGGGCGCTCGCTCGGCTGTGCTCGCTCGGCTCCGCTCGCCATGCTCGCTCCGCTCGCTCGCGCGCTCGAGTTGGTCACCCGAAGAAGACGGAGGCGGCGTCATAGAGCTCGTGGTCGACGGTCTTGAGCTCCTTGACGCCCTCTTCGATCGGCACTCTGACGATGTCGGGACCACGCAACGCGACCATCTTCCCGAAGTCGCCTTCGTCCACGGCATCGATCGCCTCGATGCCGAAGCGGGTCGCGAGCACGCGGTCGTACGCGGTCGGGGTGCCGCCGCGCAGCACGTGCCCGAGGATCGTCACTCGGGTCTCGAAGCCGGTTCGCCGTTCGATCTCGGGCTGGATCTGGTTGCTGATCCCCCCGAGACGCACGTGACCGAACTCGTCGAGCTCGCCCGACTGCGTGGCCATGGTGCCCTCGGCCGGCACCGCGCCTTCGGCCACGACCAGGATCGAGAACCCGGCGCCACGTCGGTGGCGGTGCTTGATCCGTTCGCACACCTCACCGATGTCGAACGGCTCCTCCGGTACCAGGATGACGTCGGCGCCGCCTGCCATCCCGGAGTAGGTCGCGATCCAGCCCGCGTGCCGGCCCATCACCTCCACCACCATCACGCGGTCGTGACTTTCGGCCGTCGTGTGCAGCCGGTCGATGGCGTCCGTCGCGATCTGCACCGCGGTGTTGAAGCCGAACGTGAAGTCGGTGGCCGAGAGGTCGTTGTCGATCGTCTTGGGTACACCCACGATCTGGACGCCGTCACCGCCGAGTTTGTTGGCGACGCCGAGCGTGTCCTCGCCCCCGATCGCCACGAGCGCACTGATCCGCTCGCGCCGGAGGGTGTCGAGCGTGCGGGTGATGCCGTCCTCGCTCTTGTAGGGGTTCGTACGCGACGTACCCAGGATCGTCCCGCCTCGAGGCAGGATCCCGCGCGTCTGATTGGTGGTGAGCTCGACGGTCTGGCCCTCGATCACACCGCGCCAGCCGGCGCGGAACCCGGTGAAGGTATGGCCGTAGACCTCCTCGCCCTTGCGGACGACGGCGCGGATGACGGCGTTCAGGCCCGGGCAGTCGCCGCCGCCGGTCAGCATCCCGATCCGCATGGTCGCCTCCTTCTCCACGGGCTCCCTCACTCGGCGCCGGGATACCCCGGCGCCGCCCTTCGGGACGGCTCCCTCACTCGCAGCGTACGGGAACGCGACCGCTCGGATCAGCGTTGCGCGGCCGGTAGTGTCGAGCCGTCGTGAACCGGAAGGTCCTCCGTCGCCAGGCCGACGCCGTCGTGACCCCGATGCTCACCCGGGGCGAGCTGTTCCGGCGCGCCGGGCCAGTGTGGGCGGTCGAGGAGAGCGGCCGCGCGCCACTGCTCTTGCGGGCCCGCGACCCGCACGTGCTCGTGCTCACCGACCAACGCCTGATCCTCTTCGCCCGGCCGCGCCGGCGCCGGCCCCTGAGCGTCAATGAGCTCGTGATCGCCAAGCGCTACTCGACGTTCACTCCGGTGCGAGCGCGGCGGTTCCGGCCGATGCTCCAGCTCCGCCTCCGCACCTCCGCCGATCGAGTCCTCGTGCTCGAGTTCCGGCCCCGTGACCGGGCACTCGCCCGCAAGCTCGTGCGCGAGCTCGGACCCCCCGACACCGGCCGGGGGCGCAAGCGGCGAGGGGGCAGCCGGGCGGTGACCGACGAGCAAGACCTCGCCGACCTGCTCGGCCCGTGACGACCGTGCGGACGAACGACCCGAAGGGCGGCGCCGGGTATCCCGGCGCCGAGTGAGGGAGCCATGGGGATGGTCCTGGCGATCGACGCCGGGACGACCGGCGTCCGGTCGTTCGCCGTCGACGAGACGGGCCGGCCGACGGCGTCGGCGTACCGCGAGTTCCCGCAACACTTCCCCCGCCCCGGCTGGGTCGAGCACGACCCCGTCGACATCTGGGACGCCACCGTCGCCACGCTCGCCGAGGTCGTCGACACCGTCGGGCGCGACGACGTGCAGGCGATCGGCATCACCAACCAGCGCGAGACCACGGTGGTGTGGGACCGCGTCCACGGCACCCCTCGGCACCGGGCGATCGTGTGGCAGGACCGCCGCACCGCGGGGCGCTGCGACGCGCTCCGCGCCGCCGGCCACGAGCCCACCGTGCGCGCCCGCACCGGCCTGGTGCTCGACCCGTACTTCTCGGCCACCAAACTCGAATGGCTCCTGACGGAAGGGGGCGTCGAGGCCGGACCCGGTCTCGCGTTCGGCACCGTCGACAGCTGGCTGGTCTGGAACCTGACCGGCGGCGCCGACGGCGGCGTGCACGTCACCGAGCCGTCCAACGCCAGCCGCACGCTCCTCTACGACATCGACGCACGCGACTGGTCGGACGAGCTGTGCGAGCTCTTCGGTGTCCCCCGGTCGTGCCTGCCGGAGCTCGGGCCGAGCAGCGGTCGGTTGGGCGCGACTGCGCCCGAGCGCGCCGCCGGGCTGCGGGTTCCGGTGAGCGGCGTGGCCGGCGACCAGCAGGCGGCGTTGTTCGGCCAGGCGTGCTTCGAGCCCGGAATGACGAAGAACACCTACGGGACCGGTTCCTTCGTGCTCATGAACCTCGGGCCCGACCACCCCCCGCCGACCGAAGGTCTGCTCACGAGCGTCGCGTGGGACCTCGACGGCGACGTCGCGTACGCGATGGAGGGCGCGATCTTCGTGACCGGCGCGACGATCCAGTGGATGCGCGACGGGCTCGGGATCATCTCCGACGCGGCCGAGACCGGCCCGCTCGCCGCCAGCGTCGACGACAGCGGCGGCGTCTACTTCGTACCCGCGTTCACGGGGCTGGGCTCGCCCTGGTGGGATCCCTATGCGCGCGGGTCGATCTTCGGGCTCACGCGTGGCAGCGGGCGCGCCCAGCTGGCGCGGGCGGCGGTGGAGTCGATGGCCTGGCAGACCCTCGACGTCGTCGAGGCGATCACGAACGCCGCGGGCACGAAGGTCGCCGAGTTGCGCGTCGACGGGGGCGCGAGCGTGATGGACGTTCTCTGCCAGTTCCAGGCCGACGTGCTCGGCGTGCCGGTGCGCCGGCCCGCGGTGCAGGACACGACTGTGCTCGGCGCCGCCTACCTCGCCGGGATCGCCGAGGGGCTGTGGGCGACTCCGGCGGAAGCCGCCGCGAGCTGGTCGGAGGAAGCGGCCTTCGTTCCCGCCATGCCGGCCGATGAGGTCGCGCGCCGTCGGACCGACTGGCTGCGCGCACTGGAGCGGTCGCGGGGTTGGGCGCGCGGCGAGTAACGACTGCTACGCGACCGCAGCCTGTTCGAACGGCCTGACCGGCGCCTGCTCGACCGGAACGTCTTCGGCCTGCTTGGTCGCGTAGGTGTCGCGGTACTCGTAGCCCGAGAGCTGCTGGATCTCGAACATCACCTCGTCGGTGATCTGGCGCAGGACGATGCGCTCGTCCTCCCGTCCGATGTAGTGCCCCATGGGGAGCGGTCGGCCGAAGCGGATCGTCACCTTCCGGAAGAAGCGCGGCAGCTTGGCGTCGGTCGCCTGGATCTCGTCGGTGCCGATCATCCCGACCGGCACGATCGGAGCGCCGGTCCGCAAGGCGAGGCGGGCGACTCCCGTGTGGCCGCGGTGGAGGTAGCCGTCGCGCGTGCGCGTGCCCTCGGG
>JBOGFJ010000042.1:0-7083 GCA_050743385.1 Acidimicrobiia bacterium | reverse complement strand
CGAGGCCCTCACCGGCGGACTCCGCCGCGCGACCGACGCGCTGCGCGGCGTCGTCGAGCGCACCCGCGGCGACGTCACTAACGCGTTGGTCGCCGCACGCGTGAAGGACGCGCTCGAGGGCGGCGGTAAACGCTGACCGCGGTAGCCTGGTCGGCCCCGGGGGTGTAGCTCAGCCTGGTAGAGCGCTACGTTCGCAACGTAGAAGTCGTGGGTTCAAGTCCCATCACCTCCACCATTTGACCTGGTCAGGAGCTTGCGTCGACCGTTTTCTCCGTGGACGCTGTGTAGAGTCCGCGCTCGGTCCGCGAGAACGCGCCCCGAGATTCCGCGGGATGAAAAGGGGCGACGCGCGCTACGTATGGCGGGATCGCCGGCCGGGTGCGAGCTGTCTCAGGTCGGTCGATCGCCGATTGTCCGGTCCGGATCCTCGTCGCGTCGATGGCACCTTCGAACATGGCGTCCGAAGGGTGATCCAGTCGAGCTGCATCGATCCGTGGATGACGGAAACCGGATCGAGCTCCGTCAGCCGAGCCGCAGCCGACGCCGCGACAGCTGACCACCGAACGGCGAAGCCGGACCCTCGCAGTCCATGGAGTGCGATCGAGTCCTCGTCTCCTCGATGTGGCCTCCCCCGGGCCGCCTCGACCATGTCGAGAAACGGCCCGCGGCTCCGACTTATGGGGCGATGCGGCCATCGGGGCCGCCGACCATAGGAGAGGCTGTGATGACCAAGGTGACGGCACAGATGTCGGTGTCGCTGGACGGCTACTACACCGGGCCGCGCGATGACAGGGATCCCAACGACATGGCCGGCTGGCTGGACGGCCCTGAGGCGCCCGGGTTCTTCCGAGTAACTCGCTGGGCGGTGGACGCCATGGGGTGGCGTGAGCGCATGGGCTATGCCGGCGGCGAACGGTCGGTGAACTCGTCGATCATCGAGGAGACGTTCGCGGCGGCGGGCGCCTACGTGATGGGGCGGCGCATGTTCGACGCCGGCGAGATTCCGTGGGGCGATGACCCACCGTTTCGGGCGCCGGTGTTCGTGGTGACGCACCGGCGCCGCGAGGTCCTCGTCCGGGAGGGCGGGACGTCCTTCACATTCGTGACCGAGGGCGTCGAGAACGCGGTCGAGCTGGCCCGCGAGGCGGCCGGCGGCAAAGACGTGGCCGTGGCCGGCGGCGGCACGCTGCTGCGCCAGGTTCTGCGGGCGGGGCTGCTCGCGGAGCTCGAGCTGCACGTTGCGCCAGTGGTGCTCGGCGACGGGCAGCGCCTGTTCGACCCCGGCCTCGGCCTGGCCGACGACGAGGGCCTCGAGCTCACGACAAACCGCGTGGTCGAGACCCCCGAGGTCATCCACGTGCGCTACACCGTGAACGGTCGCGCGACCCTCCAGCTCGACGACCGGGGCCGAGACGACGAATCGTAGAGGAGAGACCGTGAAGTACATGCTGCTGATCTACGGCAACGAGGATCGATGGGCGTCCTTCGGTGTCGAGGAGTTCGCCGAGATCGTCCGCCAGACCGACGCTCTCAACCAGGCGCTGTTCGAATCGGGCGAGTTGGTCGGCGCCTACGGCGTAGCCGACCAGGCCGACGCCAAGGTGTTGCGGGTCGCGGGTGATGTGCCGGCGGTGACCGACGGTCCCTACGTCGAGACCAAGGAGTACCTCGGGAGCTTCACGATCGTCGATTGCGACAGTGAGGAGCGGGCGCTCGAGATCGCGGCGATGAACCCGGCCTCTCGCTACGTCGGCGTCGAGGTGCGGGCCCTGTTGCACGAGGCGAACGTCTCGATGTGACGAGCCCGGACTGGCAGCTCGTGCGGCGGCTGGTGCCAGAGGTCCTTGGCACGCTGATTCGACGCTACGGGCGGTTCGACGCGTGTGAGGATGCCGTGCAGGAGGCGCTCCTGGCAGCCGCCCGTCAGTGGCCGGTCGACGGCTGGCCGGCGAGTCCGACGGCGTGGTTGCTGACCGTGGCGTCGCGTCGACTCGTCGACGAGTTGCGCAGCGAGGAATCCCGCCGCCAACGGGAGCAGGCCTATGCGGCTCCCACTCCACGGGCGCCCGAGCCCGAAGGACCAGCCGGCGACGACACGCTCACACTGATCTTTCTGTGCTGCCATCCCGTGGTGTCACCAGCCTCGCAGCTGGCGCTCACCCTCCGGGCGGTCTGCGGGCTCACCACGGCCGAGATCGCCCGAGCGTTCCTCGTTCCGGCGGCGACCATGGCCCAGCGCATCAGCCGGGGGAAGGAACGGATCCGTTCGGCGGGCGCCACATTCCGGCTCCCGCGGGAGGCCGAACGTGGCGAGCGCCTGGGCGTCGTGCTCCATGTGCTCTACCTACTCTTCAACGAGGGATACACGGCCACGGCCGGTGCCAACCTGGTGCGTGACGAGCTGACGGCCCAGGCGATCCGGCTCGCCCGCGAGCTGCTGCGGCTGGTTCCCGACGACGGTGAGACCGCAGGGTTGCTCGCGCTCATGTTGCTCACCGACGCCCGGCGGGCGGCCCGCACCGGCCCCGACGGCTCCCTCGTACCGCTGGCCGAGCAGAACCGCACGTGTTGGGACACCGAAGCGATCAGCGAGGGAGTCGCCCTGATTACCGGCGCCCTCGGGTCGAAGCCGCTTGGGCCTTACCAGGTACAGGCGGCCATCGCTGCCGTCCACGACGAGGCACGCACCGCTGCCGACACTGATTGGCCGCAGATCCTCGCCCTCTATGGGGTGCTCGAACAGCTCGACCCCAGCCCCGTCGTGCAGCTGAACCGAGCAGTCGCCCTCGCCGCAGTGGAAGGGCCAGCAGCCGGGCTCGCGCTCGTCGAATCGCTGGCAGGCGACACCCGCATCACCCGCTCCCACCATTTCGGCTCAGTGCGAGGACATCTGCTCGAGATGGCCGGCGATCCTTCCGGGGCGCGGGACGCGTACCTGGCCGCGGCACGGCGGGCGAGGAGTCTTCCCGAGCAACGACACCTGCTAGCGCGCGCCGCCCGGCTGCGCTGACACCTTGCGTGACCGACAACGCGCCATCACGACACTGACGACAGTCGCTCAGCCGCGCCCATACCCGGCGATCTGTGCCCCTGAGCTTGCCCGTGCTGACAGATGCTCCCGTTCGACTCCCGAGTATTGAAGGTCGTAGAGCGAGGGGGGCGCGACGAAGTGCACCGCCCAGGCCGACGTTGGGGAGAATCGGCGCGTGCGAGCCACCTGTCGCCGCGGCGCCCGCGCGGGCGGCCGGCACGGCCTGACCAGCTAGTACGCGGCGCTGGTGCGGTCGCGCCCTCGTCGTGGAGTACGGGGCCGTCACGAGCGCTCCTCCGGTCTGGCTGTCGATCCGTCCTTCGCCCGTTCGTCGGAGGGGTAGACACCAGTCACCAACTCCCAGATCGAGGAGGGCAAGATGGCGCGACGGCAGCCAATGAGCGAGGAGCGGATCGACATCTACGACCTGCCCGTCATCCCGTGGAGCCGGGCACGCGAGGGGCTCGAGGCGGCATCCGGCAGCCACACGAGCCACGTCCTGAGCACCGTGGATGGCGACGGCAACCCCCACGCGGTGCCGGTCGGTGCCGTCTGGCTCGACGACGGTTTCTTCGTCGTCGCCGGCGCCGACACCAGAAAGGCGCGCAACCTCGCCCGCAACCCGCGGTGCGTCGTGAACGTGGCGCTGCCCGGCATCGACGTCACCGTCGAGGGCGAAGCCACCGTGGTCAGGGACGACGCCACGCTGCAGCGAGTGGCGGCGTTCTACAACGATCACGGGTGGAGCCCGACGGTGCGTGACGGCGCTTTCGTCGCCGAGTACAGCGCGCCGAGCGCGGGCCCGCCGCCGTGGGACGTCTACCGGATCACGCCCGTCACGGCCTTTGGTGTGCTCGGCGAGGATCCCGGCGGCGCGACCCGCTGGCGCTTCGAGGCGGCGTGATGGCCGCCGTCGACCTCATGCCCGCGGCCCGGCGCACGGCCGACCTGCTCGGCGGGATCCCCGACGAGCTGCTCGACGCACCCACGCCGTGTAGCGAGTACAACCTCGGCGACCTCCTCGATCACGTCGGTGGCCTGGCGCTCGCGTTCCGGGCCGCGGCCACGAAGAAGCCGGTCGCGGGCGCCCCGTCGGCGCCGTCGGCCGATGCATCCCGCCTGGGCGACGACTGGCGAACGCGGATTCCCCGTGAGCTCGTGGCGCTGGCAGAGGCGTGGCGCGAGCCCGACGCGTGGAAGGGGATGACCGCGGCGGGCGGCGTGGAGCTGCCCGGGGAGGTCGCCGGGCTGGTGGCGCTCAACGAGGTGGTGACCCACGGCTGGGACGTGGCCCGGGCCAGCGGGCAGCCCTACGAGCCCGACGACGCGTCGCTCGAGGCGGTCCACGAGTTCCTCGCGCCGGTCACGGGCGCGGGGGACGCAGAGGCGGGCATCTTCGGGCCCGCGGTCGCCGTGCGCGACGACGCGCCGCTGCTCGATCGTGTCATCGGCCTGACCGGCCGCGATCCGAACTGGTCGCCCGGCTAGCGCCGCCGGCCTTGGGCGCCATGACGAGGTCGGCCAGGTCGGCTTCGCCGATCGAGTACTCCTCGAGCCGCCACGCGCCGACGTCAGCCGGGCAAGGTGAGGACGACGGTTCCGGTCACGTGATTCCCGAGCTCGTTCGCGGCCCGCATCGTCACCTCGAAGACGCGCTCGGCGCCCTCCTGGCTCATCGCGGAAGCATGCCCGGTGAATCGCAAGTTCTGCCCGGGCACCGCGGGAGCACCGAGACGGATCGAGATGCTGCGCAGCATCGCTTCGGGCCCCGCCCAGTCGGTGACGAAGCGAGAGACATAGCCGTTGCTGGTGAGGATGTTCATGAAGATGTCCGGGGCTCCCTGCGCCCTCGCGTAATCACGATCGTGGTGCACCGGCATGAAGTCGCGGGAGGCGATCGCACCGGCGACGATCACCGTCGCGGTCAACCGGAGCTCGAACGGCGGCAGCTTCTCGCCGACGGCGGCCTCGCGTCGCGACTTCGGTCGGCCGCTCCCGCGCGGTGTGTCTGCCCCGACGCTGCCGGGCTCGAACTTGAGGATGCGGAAGCGCTGTCGGCCCACTACCTCGCGCTCGCCGTCGGTGTAGGTGGTTGCCCAAGTCACGAAATACCCGATGCCGAGTGCAGTGGCTTTGCGTTCCGAGATCGACTCCAGCACGGTCGATGATTCGAGACGGTCACCCGGCCGCAGATACCGCGCGAACTCGAGCTCGGAGTTCGTCGCCAGTGTGCCGGTGTAGCCGGCGTCGGCAAGGACGCCGAGCGGGCTGTGGGAGTCGATCTCCTCTGCAGCCCCACCCCGCTCGGCGATGCCCGCGATGCGGGGTCGGGCCATGGTCCACGTCTGGAGCATCGCCGGAGGCGCAACGACGCCGCCGAATCGGGTCGTCGCCGCGAAGGATGGGTCGATATACACCGGGTTCCGGTCGTCGAATGCGTCGACCCAGTGACGGATCATGGGCAGGTTGACCTCGTCGGGCGCAACCGCCGGCCCCGATGCACCGAGCGGCTTCCCGATCCGCCCTTCGAGTTGCTCCCGGAGCGGGTCCGATTCCTCCGTGCCGGTCATGGCACCTTCCCGCAGGCACAGCCCGACTTCCGGCCCCGCCGGGACAACCCGGCCGGTGGGCTCCCGAAGATCCCGAACAACCAGCCGTCGAGCACCATCAGCGTCGTGCGGTTACTCCGGCTCATGCCCACCCCTTGCAGGTCAGGGACTTCGACAAGATGGGAGTCTGCCCGACTCCAGTACCAGCGCGCTGTCGTGGAACTTGCGCCGACGCTCTGGCGCGTAACGATGAGAAGGCCGGCGCTCGATACCGAGCGTTGAAGTCTCGGTCCAGAGGCGCGCGCGGTCGGCCCGGTAGTGTCACAGCGCGTGAGGCTGCTGTTCCTCTCCGGCACGACGACCGGGGGATCCGCGGTCAGCACCCGCCAGCTCGCCGAGCGCCTCGCCGCACGCGGGCACGATGTCGGCCTGCTCGAGCAGCGGCGCGCGCGCCCGCGCGCCGGGCTCGTCGCTCCGCCACGCGTCGATTGGGTGACGCGCGCCGCCGCGACGCCGGCACGCGCTTGGCGCGCGCTCAGACGCGCCGCGACCACCGAGCCGGAGAGCTGCGGGAGCCGCGGAGGCGTCAGGGTGTGGTCGAGCGTGGCGCCGGAGCGCGTGCTCCCGGCGGTGTGCTCTGCGTTTCGCCCCGATGTGGTGATCGTGAGCAGTGTGCATCGTCACGCGTGGACGGCCGTCCGTTCGTGGCTCAAGCGAGCCGGGCTCCCCGTCGTGCTGTACGTGCGCGAAGTGGCGACGTTCGAGCACAGCCCGATCGCGGAGCTCCCCCCCGACATCACTGTGACGAACAGCGAGGTCCACCGGCAGAGTGCTGACGCGCTGGGACTGCCCGCGCTCACCATCCCGTCGCTGATCGAGGTCGACCAGTGCGACGTGGAGACCAGCCATGAGGTCGCCTTGTTCGTCAATCCGGTAAAAAACCGGGGACTCGCCGTCGCGGTCGAACTCGCGAGCCTGCGGCCCGATGTGCAATTCGCGTTTCAGTTGTCGTGGCCGCTGCGCCAGCATGATCAGCGTGCCCTCCGACGTTGGATCGGCCGGCACCCGAACATCGAGCTGCGCGCCCACGAGCCCATGGCCGCACGCGTGTACCGCGACGCACGTCTGCTGCTCCTCCCGTACCAGGTCGACCAGCGGCCCCGGGTGGTGGCGGAGGCCCAGTGGAACGGGATTCCCGTGCTCGCGTCCGACCTTCCCGGGCACCGGGAAGCGGTCGGCCCCGGCGGCCTGTTGGTGGCCCCGGACGCGCCGCCGGCAGCGTGGGCCGCGGGTTTCGGTTCGTTGTGGGACAACTGCTCTACCTACGAGGAGCTGCGCTCGGCCGCCCACGCGCACGCTCGGCGCGATGACCAGGATCCCGCGCGCATCGTGGCGCGTTTCGAGGGGCTGATCGAGCGGGTGACGCAAGGCACGGGCGTGCTCGGTTAGCGTGCCGCCATGCCGGCACGCGTGCTCGTGGTCGGATTCGACGCCGCCGATCCC
>JBOGFJ010000041.1:0-3437 GCA_050743385.1 Acidimicrobiia bacterium | reverse complement strand
CGTGTTGGCGATGGGCCTGCCCGTGGGCGTGGCCCTGTTCGGCATCGGCATCGGCGTCGCGATCATGACCGTCCTGAGCAACTTCCTGACGATCCCCGACTTCGCCACGTTCCTCGGGATCATGATCGGCCTCGGTGTGGGCGTCGACTACGCGCTCCTGATCGTCACGCGCTACCGAGAACAGCTCCACGCCGGGCACACCGTTCGCGAATCGACCGCGATCGCGCTCGACACCGCCGGTCGCTCGGTGCTGTTCGCGGGCACGGCGGTGGTGATCTCGCTGCTCGGGATGCTGCTGATGGGCGTCACCTTCGTCCAGGGTCTCGCCGTCGGCGCGGCATCGGTGGTGGCGGTCACCGTCGTCGCGTCGCTCACCCTGCTCCCCGCGCTCCTCGGCTTCGCCGGTGAGAAGATCGAACGCACCCGTTGGCGGGGCCTCATCGCCGCCGGTTTCGCGGCCATCGCCCTCGTGGGCGTGGGCCTCGAGATCGCACCGCTCGTCATCGGCGTGCCGCTTGCCGTCATCGTGCTGATCGCCGGCTTCTTCGTGTGCCCCCTCAAGCGCGAGGTCGCGCACCGGCCGCCCAAGCCGCGGCGGGAGACCGTCGCCTACCGCTGGAGTCGGCTGATCCAGCGCCGGCCGTGGACCGCGGCGATCGCCGGCGCCGCCGTGCTGCTCCTGCTCGCCGTCCCCGTACTCGCGTTGCGGCTCGGGTTCTCCGACGAGAGCAACTTCGCCGACGACACCAGCACCAAGCAGGCGTACGACCTGCTGGTCGACGGGTTCGGTGTCGGCTTCAACGGCCCGATGCTCCTCGTCGCCGAGTTGCCCGCGGGCACCGACGTCGCCGATCTCGACGCCATCGAGGAGGTGGCAGCCGCAGATCCGGGCGTCGAGTTCGTCTCGCCGGCGCAGCCCAACGACTCCGGCACCGCAGTGATGTGGAACCTGGTCCCGACCACTGCCCCCCAGGACGAGGCCACCACCGACCTGGTCGACCGGCTCCGCGACGAGGTCCTCCCGCCAGTCGAGCAGGCCGCCGGCGTCGACGTCGCCGTCACGGGGACGGTCGCCGTGAATGTCGACTTCTCCCACTATCTCTCCTCACGGTTGCCGTACTTCTTCGCCGCCGTGCTCGCGGTGTCGTTCCTGCTGCTGATGGTCGTCTTCCGGTCGCTGCTCGTGCCGCTCAAGGCCGTGGTCATGAACCTGCTGTCGATCGGGGCCGCCTATGGCGTCGTGGTCGTGCTGTTCCAGTGGGGCTGGCTCAGCAGCGTCACCGGCGTCGAGGCGGCGCCGATCGAGCCGTGGATCCCGATGATGCTGTTCGCGATCGTGTTCGGCCTGTCGATGGACTACGAGGTGTTCCTGCTCTCGCGGGTGCGGGAGGAGTGGCACCGCAGCGGCGACAGCCGCCTGTCGGTTGCCGACGGCCTCGCCGCCACCGCCAAGGTCATCACCGCCGCCGCCGCGATCATGGTGTTCGTCTTCGGCAGCTTCCTGCTCGAGCCCGACCGCGTCGTCAAGCTCATGGGCACCGGCCTGGCGACCGCCATCCTCCTCGACGCCACCATCGTCCGCCTGCTGCTCGTGCCCGCCACCATGGAGCTTCTCGGCGACAAGAACTGGTGGCTCCCCCGATGGCTCGACCGGATCCTGCCCAACATCGATGTCGAGGGCCACGCCGAGCCGACGCTTCCCGACGAGGAGGAGGTGCGGCCACGCGAGCCCGCGCTCGCGTCCACTGACGCTCGGCGGTAGCCGGCACGGTCGGTGCAGACTCGCGGAATGGAGCACGCCGGGATCCTCGCCCACAGCGTGGAAGGGGCGGCGTTGTGCCTACGCGCGTTCGCGGCCGAGGGCGTGCGCGAGCTCGGCCCTCATGCCCATCCCGACGTCACACTCGACTGCATCGCGCTGGCGGAGAGCATGCCGGCGTGGGAGGCCGGTGACTACCCGGCCATACGCGCGGTCCTGGCGCGCAGCGCAGCCCGGCTCGCGGCGGCGGGTGCGTCGTTCTTCGCCTGCCCCGACAACAGCGCCCACCTCGCGCTGGAGCAGCCGGGTGAACCACTGCCGCTCCCGGGCCTCCACATCGCCGACGAGGTCGCCGGTCGCGCGGCACGTGAGGATCGTCACCGGGTCGGGATCCTCGGCACCCGATTCACCATGGAGGGATGGGTCTACCCGCGCGAGCTCGCGGGCCGCGGCATCGCGCACCGGGTGCCGGCGGAGGAAGATCGCGCCGTCGTCGACCGCATCATCTTCGACGAGCTCGTCAACGGTCTCTTCACCGACGACGCGCGCCGCGCGTACGTGCGCGTGATCGAGCGTCTCGCGCAAGACGGCTGCGACGCCGTCGCGCTGGTGTGCACCGAGATCCCGCTGCTGATCGGGCCCGACACCTCTCCCCTGCCGGTCCTGGATTCGACCCACCTGCTCGCCCGGGCGGCCTTCGAGGTCGCGGCCGGGCGCCGCCCGTTGCCGACCTGGCGAGGCGGCCCGCCCCCGACTGCCGAGTAACCACTTCCTCCCGGCCGCGGTCAGTAGAGCGCGCCGAACCGACCGGGACGGAGCAGGGGGCATGCACGTGGTCGACATTCGCGAGTCGGTGTTCCGAGCGTCGGTCGCGATCTTCTGGCTGGCATCGATCGCCCTCGCGGCCGTGCTCGCGGTGCGTTCGCGGGACGACTTCTATGCGACGGTGAAGCCCAACGCTGGTTACCTGCTCGTCGCGTTCACCGTTCCGGTGGTTGTCCTCGCCGTGATCGCGATCCGGAGCCGGGCGATCCTCGCGCTGACGGTCGTCGTGGCGGGCTCGGTGTCGGTGGCGTCGAGCTGGGAGATCATGCGATCCGAGTCGTCCACGGCGGCGGTGGGCATCCTGTACATGCCGATCGGCGTCCTGTTCTGGGTACTCGTCGGGCTCGCGATCGACTACGGCCGACGGCACGCGGCGCGGCGGATGTCCCGCGGCGGGGACTGAACCGCTACTCGCCCTTCTTGCCGACGTTCTCGAGGAACGGCACCAGGTTGTCGACGAACTCGTTGTCGGGGGCGGCCGCGCTCGGGTCGTTGTGCGTATAGGTGGCCTCTCGGTTGATCAGGGTCAGCCGGCTCTCCGCAAGACCCGACTGGGCCGCGAGCGCGGTCGCGGCGTCCAGAACCCGCTGACCCCCGAGGGCGCCGCCGAACGCGTAGATCGGCACGTCGATCGCGTCGCCGTGGATGGCGTGCACGTCGAGGACGTCCTGGGCGGGGTTGGTGTTCCCGGCCGCGACCGCTCGGGAGTCGATGGTCAAGCGCATCGGGTGGGACCACGCGCCGCCATCGGCGCCCTTGACGTCGATTCCCGACAGCATCGCGGCCCAGCGCCGGAGAGGGGTGATCTCACCGGCACGGACCCAGCCGCGCGGATCGCCGCTCTCGGCGAGAC
>JBOGFJ010000040.1:0-3758 GCA_050743385.1 Acidimicrobiia bacterium | reverse complement strand
GGCGCACACCGGGAGCGCCGCCGCCGAGCTCCGACTCGAGATCGACATCGAGGTGCCCGCCCCGGCGCTCGATCCCGCGCCGCGCGCGACCGACGCGGCTGCGCGGGAGCCCCTTGCGCCCGTCGACGGACCGGTCGTGGTGCTCGTCGGCCCCGGGCTCGTGCGCGCCGGCGCCATCGCCGGGTTGCGCGCCTTCGCCGCCGCCGCCGGCGTGGGCGTCGCCAACACCTGGGGAGCCAAGGGCGTGTTCGCGTGGGACAGCCCGCACCACATGGGCACCGCCGGCCTTCAGGAGCGCGACTTCGAGCTCCTCGGCTTCGGCGCTGCCGGGACGGTCGTCGCGAGCGGGATCGATCCGGACGAGTCTGCGCCCGAGCGCTTCTCGCTCGCCCCGGTGGTGCCCGTCATGCCGTCGCGCTTGTCGGCCGAGCTCGCGGCCCGTCTGAGCACCGTGCCCGGCGGTACCGCTCCGAACCAGCTCTACCAGCGCCTCGCCGCGGTCGCGCAACCCGGTTACACCGCCGAGAAGGTGCCGCTGCACCCCGCCCGCGCGGTGGCCGACGTACGCGCCGCTCTGCCTTCGGGAGGAGTGGTCGCAGCCGCACCCGGGCTCGCGGGTCTCTGGGTCGCGCGCACGTTCCCCACGACCGAGCCCGAGAGCGTGGTCGTCCCCGCGACCGTCGCTCCCGGTGTCGCCGCCGGCATCGCCCTGGTCGCCGCACTCCGTGACCGTCCCGCGGTGGCGGTCGTCACCGCCCCGGTCGACGACGCCAGCGCGACGATCGCCGCTCTCGCCGAGAGTCTCGGTCTCTCGTTCGTCCTCTCCGTGTGGGATCCGGCGGCGACGCTCGTTCACGTCGACGACCACGCCGCCGCGCTCGCCGCCGCCTTCGCCGCGCCGGGTGTCACCGAGGTACGAGCGCCTGTCGACACCGGCGACACCGAGTTGCTGATCGACGCCGCCGGGCCGATCGTCGCGTGGAAGGGCTCGTTTTGGCGTCGCTGAGCCACACATAATGTTCCGTAGCGACGCCAAAACGGCCCTTTCGTTGCGTGACGCGCAAGCGCCTGCCACGCTCGCGGCGGTGGCAGACCGACGGATGGCGATCGTGACGGGCGCGTCGGCGGGAATCGGGCGGGCGATCGCGCCTGCGCTCGGCGCGCTGGGATGGGCGGTCGCGGTCGGCGCGCGCCGCGTCGACCGGTTGGAGGAGGCGGCCGCCGAGATCGACGCAGCCGGGGGCGAGGCCTTCGCCCGCCATCTCGACGTCACCGACGCGAGCTCGATCGACGCGTTCGTCGATGCCGCCGAAGGAGCCCTCGGGCCGGTCGACGTGCTCGTGAACAACGCCGGCATGGCGGTGCCGGGCGAGCTGCATCGTGCCCGCGTCGACGACCTGCGCCACGAGGTCGCCACGAACCTGCTCGGCCCCATGCTCATGAGCCGGCGCGCGATCGCATCGATGGTCGATCGCGGTACCGGCGGTGACCTCGTCTTCATCTCGTCCGACGCCACGCGCAACGCCCGGCCGCGCATGGCGACGTACAGCGCCACCAAGGCCGGTGTCGAGCTCCTCTCGAGGTCGCTGTCGATGGAGCTCGAGGGCACGGGCATCCGCTCCACAACCGTGCGGATCGGACCGACGCTGAGCGAGTTCGGCTTCGGATGGGACCAGGCGCAGCTCGAGGATCTCATGACCTTCTGGCCGCGCTACGGGCTCCAGCGCCACGCCGGCGTGCTCGATGCCGCCGCGGTGGCGCGCGCGGTCGTGTTCGCGGTCACCGCGCCCGCGGGCATGCACCTCGACACGATCGAGGTCCAACCCGAGGCGCCGCGGACACAGAGGGCAACGCCCCCGTAAGAAGCGAATATGCGGGGCCGGTCGGCGACGCTGGTCGCGCTGACGCGGCTCAGGCGGGCGGATCGAGGCGCAGCGACCGGGCCCCGTACTGCTCGTCGAGTCCGGCTCGCTCGGCGGCGCGCCGCACGATGCGATTCACCGACCGCGCGCTCAGGCGGTTGATGCCCAGTCGCCCGTAGCGGTCGACCGCTCGGAACGCGGGACCAGCGGTCATCGCGGCTGCCGCCACCCAGGCCTGCCAGGCGCGCGCCGCGCACAGCTCGTCGTCGGCTGTGTACGGGATGACGATCCGCCCTCGCAGCAGCGCGACCGACAGGCCGTCGTCGACGACGACCAGGTCGGACACGTCCAGCGCGACCAGCTCGGACGGACGCAACCCGGCTCCCGAACCGACGAGCAGCAGGGCGTGGTCGCGCGCGCCGACCAGCCCGCCCGGAAGGGACGCGACCATCGCCCGCAGCTCCCGAATCGCCAACGGCACGGTCCGGCCGGCGGGCTTCCGCTGGCGCCACCGCAGCCGCGTCATCTCGATCCGCACGCGCGCGTCGTCGGTCGGCGGGGTGAGCCCGACTTCGCGGTGGGCATCGTCGATGGCGGCGAGCGCCATCTCGACCGCGGCCACGCGGCGCGACCGAGGCCGCTCGGCGAGGTAGTCGACGACCGTCGCCGCCGCCGCCGGCAGGGCAGGCTCGCCCCGGTCGACGCACCAGTGGACGAACTCGGCCCAGGTGGAGCGGCGATTCGCGGGCTGCGACATCGCCGCCCACGCTACCGGTCTCGGCGCTGGCGCCGCGGAACGGAGATAGCCTGACGATGCGTCACGAAGGGAGGCCGTCATGCACACCGAAGACATGATCCTCGTGAGCGTCGATGATCACGTGGTCGAGCCTCCCGATCTCTTCGAGCGCCACCTCCCGGCCAAGTACCGCGAGATCGCCCCCCACGTCGTGCACAAGGACGACGGCACCGACGTATGGCAGTTCCTCGAGATCGAGGTGCCCAACATCGGTCTCAACGCGGTGGCGGGCCGACCGCCCGAGGAGTACGGCATCGACCCCACGTCGTTCGACGAGCTCCGCCCCGGCTGCTTCGACGTCGAGGCGCGCGTCCTCGACATGAACGCCAACGGTGTGCTCGGTTCGATGTGCTTCCCGTCGCTCCCGGGCTTCGCCGGACGTCTCTTCGCTGCGCTCGAAGACAAAGACGCGGCGTTGGCGCTCGCGCAGGCGTACAACGACTGGCACATCGACGAGTGGTGCGGTACGCAACCGGGTCGTTTCATCCCCCTGGCGGTGCCGACGATCTGGGATCCGCACGCGATGGCCGCCGAGGTGCGGCGGGTCGCGAAGAAGGACTGCCACGCGGTCACGTTCCCCGAGAACCCGGTGCCGCTCGGGCTCCCGAGCCTCCACTCCGATCACTGGGACCCGTTCTGGGCGGCATGCGCCGACGAAGGGACGATCGTGTGCATGCACATCGGCTCGTCGTCGAAGCTGGTCGTGACCGCTCCCGACGCGCCCATCGACGTCATGATCGTGCTGCAACCGATGAACATCGTGCAAGCGGCGGCCGACGTCGTCTACTCCCCGGTCTTCAAGAAGTTCCCCGACGTCACCGTCGCGCTGTCAGAGGGCGGTATCGGCTGGGTGCCCTACTTCCTCGAGCGGCTCGACCACTCCTACCGCACGCACAAGGCGTGGACGGGCGCCGACTTCGGCGACAAGCTCGCCAGCGAGGTGTTCATGGAGCATGTCGTGCTCTGCTTCATCTCCGATCCGATCGGAGCGAAGCTGGCGCGCGACATCGGCGTCGACCGCATCACCGTCGAGATCGACTACCCCCACTCGGACACGACCTGGCCGCGAGCGCCCGAGAAGCTCATGGGCGAGTTCGAGG
>JBOGFJ010000039.1:0-5696 GCA_050743385.1 Acidimicrobiia bacterium | reverse complement strand
GGGGCATCCGGCGGGTGTCGATGAACGACGTAGCGCGCGAGGCGGGGGTGTCGCGGGGGTCCGTCTACCGGTACTTCGCCGACCGGGAGGCGCTCGTGCAAGCGGTGCTCGAGCGCAGCTCGGAGCGCCAGATCGAGACGGCTGAGCCGGGGATCCGGCGACGGCGCACGCTCGCCGCCCAGGTCGCGGAGGCAGCCGTGTTCATCCGGTCGCACCTCGACGACGAGCTCTCGCTCGGGCTGCGCGTGCATCCCGACGAGGCCGAGCTCGCGACCCTGCGTCTCGCGCGCGCCGAGCAGACGCTCGAGCGCTGGATCGAGTTCTGGGTGCCCTACCTCGAGGCCGCCCGCGAGAGGGGCGAGGTGCGCGGCAACCTCGATGTCCGCCCGGCCGCGGAGTGGATCATGCGCGTCCTCGTCTCGCTGGTGACCATGCCGTCGGTCACCGTCGATCTGAAGGATCCCGCGCAGGTGCGCCGTTACGTCGAAGGGCACATCGTGCGGGGATTCCGAACCGAAGGAGAGGGAGTCACGAAATGAAGTTCGCGCTGTTCTACGAGATCCCGGTCGAGAAGCCGTTCACGCCCGGCAAGGAGCACCAGGCGTACAAGGACACGCTCGAGCAGGCGGTGCTCGGTGAGCAGGCGGGTTTCCATTCCTTCTGGACGGTCGAGCACCACTTCCTCGAGGAGTACTCGCACTGCTCCAACCCCGAGGTGCTGTACGGCGCGATCGCGGCGCGCACGACGACGATGCGGCTGGGCTACGGCGTGCGGCTGTTGCCCAAGCCGTACAACCACCCGATCCGGAGTGCCGAGTCGGCGGCGGTGCTCGACCTGATCTCCGACGGACGGGTGGAGTTCGGCACCGGACGCTCGTCGACGCGTGCCGAGATCGAGGGCTTCGACATCGACCCGCACGACACGCGCGAGATGTGGTCGGAGGCGCTCGGCCACATCGTCGGGGCGTGGACCGAGGAGTACTACCAAGCCGATGGCAAGCACTGGCGCATGGGCGGGCCGCGGCGGGTGCAACCCAAGCCGCTCCAACAGCCCCACCCACCGCTCTGGGGCGCGACGAGCAGCGCCGACGGTCACCGCGAGATCGGCCGCCATGGCATCGGGCTGTGCTCGTTCACCGTCGGGGTGCCGCCGGAGGATCTCGTCGAGCGCATCGGGATGTACCGCCAGGGTCTCGAGGAGTGCGAGAAGCCCGTGGGCAAGTTCGTCAACGACCGGGCGGCGACGTTCACCATGGTGCACTGCGCGGATACGAACGAGCGGGCGTTCGCCGACGCCGAGGAGTCGTTCCCCTGGTACATCAAGACCGCGGTGCGCCACATCGGGTCGCTCGTCGACTTCATGGAAGGGAAGGACCTCGGCACGTACAGCTACGCGGCCGAGATGAACAAGCACGACAAGGAGGGCGCGCTCCAAGGCCTCAACTTCGACTACCTGAAGGACAGCGGCTCCGCCGTCGTCGGCGACCCGCAGCGCTGCATCGAGCTGGCGAAGCGCTACGAGGCCGCCGGCTGCGATCTGCTGCTCTGCCTCGTGAACCCGTACAAGATCCCGCACGAGAAGGTCATGCGCTCGATCGAGCTCTTCGGCGAGGAGGTCATCCCCGCCTTCTCGTGACCGCAGGGCCGTTTTGGCGTCACCTACCCACGACTATTGGGGATGAATGACGCCAGAACAGCCCTTCAGCCGAGCTGGACGTACTCCCCGACCGGGTACCCGAGCGTCGACCGGTCCATGAAGCGGTACGCGTCCTCGAGGACGAGGTCCATCGACTCCGGCGGGGTGAAGAACCGCTCGCGGAACTCCTCGACGGTCGGGAAGTGCATCTCCACCATGCCGTCGAACGGTGGTGCATCCGCCGTCATGGGTTCGCGCACGACGTTCTGCACGTACTTCCACATACCACCGTGGTGCTCGAGCGCGACCGGTGTGTGGCGGTCACGCCAGTAGGCGTCGAACTCCTGGGGCGACGAGCCGGGCGCGCGCCGCATGAGCGACACGTACTTCACGCCCGGCGAACGCGCGCCGTCCGGCCACGTGCGGTCGTAGTCCTTCACGACCCGCTCGGTCACACGGTACGCGTGCATGGTCCCCAGGAACGAGGCGTGATCGGCGAGCACCTCGTCGGCGGCCGCTCCACTGGTGAACGCGCGGGCCGGGTCGAAGAGCCCTGCCGCCGAGTCGACCGTCAGCTCGGTGACGGCGTCGAACGGCGCGTCGGCGTCGCTCTCGGGGTCGGGATCGGGAAGGTTGACGACGTAGCGGTGCAGACCTTGCATCGACCGCAGCGCGAGCGGGGCGTGCACGTCCAGATAGTGACGCCGGAACTCCTCAGTCCCAACTCCGGGCTTGCGCCCGAACAGGAAGACGACCTTCTCCATCCCGGCTCAGTCGCCCTCGGCGAGGAGCCCGCGCAGCGTGTCGGCGCCGTAGAGCGGCTCCGCGAACGGCGTGTAGTCGGGGCCACGTCGGAGATGGTGGCCGCCGTCGACGCTGATCGTCTGGCCGGTCACCCACGTCGAGTCGGGACCGGCAAGGAACCGCACGAGCCCGGCGACGTCGTCGGGTGTGCCGACGCGGGCGATCGGCATCTGCGCGAGATAGTCGTTCAGCACGTCGCCGGTGGCGAGGATGCCGGCGACGAGCTCGGTGTCGACGAGCCCGGGTCGCACCGAGTTCACCCGGATGCCCGACGGCCCGAGCTCGTCGGCCGCAACCCGTACGAGCATGTCGATTCCCGCCTTCCCGACGCAGTACGCACTCAGGTAGCGGTGCGTCGAGATCCCCGCGATCGACGAGACGCCGACGAACGAACCGCGCCCACCGCGTGCCATCACCGGCGCGGCGTGCTTGAGCGTGAGGAACGTGCCGAGCACGTTGACGTCGACGGTGGCGCGCCACGACTCGAGGTCCGACGCGACGATCGGCCCGAGGTGGTGCGAGCCGCCGGCGCACGCGACCACGACGTCGAGACTGCCGCGCGCGGCAACGGCCTCCGCGACCGCCGTCCGCACCTGCTCCTCGTCGGTGACGTCGGCGACCACCCAGCGCAGCGTGTCGCCGGCGGCTTCGCGCAGTCGCTTCTCCGTGCGGCCGCAGATCGTGACCGCGGCGCCGTCGGCGGCGAGGCGGCGCGCGCAGGCCAGCCCGATCCCGCTGCCACCGCCGGTGACGAGCACGCCGTAGCCGTCGAGCTCACCCACGTCCGCCCCGTCAGGACGGCAGCGGATCGGAGACCGACCCGTCGGGCGTCGGGGTCGGGACGACCAAGACGGGCATGTCGGGTGGAGGCCCGAACGCGACCGCCGCCTTGGAGAACCCCATCGCGGCGGTGATCGTGGCGGTCAGCTCGACGATCTGCGCGGGGGTGAACTCGGCCAGGAGTGCCTCGCGCAGATCGTCGGTCAGGCTCTTCGGGTCGGTGATCAGCACGTCGGCGTACCGGATCGCGAGCTTGAAGCGCTCGGGCAGGTTGCTGGTCTCGTACCCATCGGTGATGTCGGTGACGAGAGCTTCGGTGAGACCGTCGTCGCGGGCGCCGGCGAACCGGAGGTTCTTGCAGATGTTGCAGCCCGTCACCCGGGCGTTGCGCAGCCGCCCGACCTCCTTCGTGGCCTGGTCGAGGACGCCCTCGCTCCACAACGTTCCGTAGTACCGGTTGAAGAGCGCGAACAGCTCGGGCTGGTGGTCGAAGAACGACGAGCCACCTTCGGGCACCGAGATCCGCATCACGCGCCTCCGATGCCGAGCGCGACCCGGAACCGCGCCATGGCGTCGAACACCGCGACCGCGGTCGTGAGCGCGGCGATCTCGGGGTCGCCGAGATGCGCGCGGAGCGCCCGGCAGTCGTCGTCGTCGACACTCGACGCGTCGATGACGAACTTCTCGGCGAAGTTGAGGACGGCGCGGTCGATGTCGGAGTAGCGCGGCGAGGTTGGCCACTGGCGCAGCTCCGCGATCTTCTCCTCGGTCAGTCCCGCGGCGCGTGCCTGGTCGTGACGCACCCCGAGCTCGGCGTCACAGCCGATCAGCTGGGCGATCCGCAGGCGACAGAGCTCGGTCAGGGCAGGATCGACGCGAGCGGGATCCCAGAGCGCGGCGTCGACCTGTCGGAAGTCCGCGTAGGCGGCGGGCGTAAGCCCGAACACCCGGTCGAGCGCGGTGTCACCCGCGGCCTCGACCGGAAGCCAGGTAGTGCCCGTGGAGCTCGCTCGCACGTTTCCTCTACTTTCCGCGCGTCGAGCGGGACGCTACCGTCGCCGCCATGACCGGGCCAGTGATCATCGAAGCTGCGCTCAACGGCGTGACGACGAAGGATCAGAACCCGAACACGCCCCGCTCGCCGGAGGAGATCGCCGCCGACGCGCTGCGCTGCCTCGATGCCGGCGCCGCGATCGTGCACAACCACGTCGACGTGTTCATGGTCGAGGGCGCGGTCGCGGCCGAGCGCTATCTCGAGGGCTGGCGGCCGGTACTCGCCGAGCGACCCGACGCGCTGCTCTACCCCACCACCAACGCCGGGCCCGACGTGCGGGGCGCCTACGCGCACATCACGCCGCTCGCCGAGTCGGGCCTCATGCGGATCTCGATCGCAGACCCGGGGTCGGTCAACCTGGGTGGTCTCGGCGCGGACGGCCTGCCCGCGGCCGGGTTCGTGTATGCCAACTCGTTCGACGACATCCGCTATCAGCTCGAGCTGTGCGAACGGCACCGGCTCGGCCCGAGCATGGCGATCTTCGAGCCCGGGTTCCTGCGGGCTGCGCTCGCGTGGTGGCGGGCGCGACGGCTGCCCTCGGGGGCGATGGTCAAGCTCTACTTCGGCGGGGATGCGGGCTATCTCGCGACCAAGCACGGAGGTGTTCCGTTCGGACTCCCGCCGACGGTGACCGCGCTCGACGCCTACCGCGAGCTGCTCGACGGCTGCGACCTGCCGTGGTCGGTGGCTGTGCTCGGTGGCGACGTCGTCGAGAGTGGCCTGGCGCGCGCCGCGCTCGAGCGCGGCGGCCACGTCCACGTCGGCCTCGAGGACTACGCGGGTGCTCGCCAACCCACCAACGAGGAGCTCGTTCGGGAGGCGGTGGCGGTCGCGGACGAGGTCGGACGGCCGGTGGCGACGTGCACCGACGCGGCGACGATCCTGCGCCTGCCCGCGACCGCGCGCGCGGGAGCGGGCTGATGCGGTTCCACCAGGCAGTCGCGTTCCTCGAGACCGACCAGCTGCTCGACCTGTGCCGGGCGTGCGACGAGATGGGCTACGCGGGCATCTACGTGTCCGACCACATCTTCTTCCCGCGGAAGCTCGAGTCGCGCTACACGTACTCCCCCTACGAGGACGGCTCGCCGATCTGGCAGCCGGAAGCGAACTGGCCCGACACCTGGTGCTTGATCTCGGCCATGGCCGCCGTCACCACGAGCCTGCACTTCACGAGCGGCGTGTACATCGCGCCCGCGCGCGACCTCTTCACGGTGGCGAAACTCGTCGGGACCGCCGCGTACATCTCCGACAACCGCGTGCACATGGGTGTCGGCGTCGGATGGTGCAAGGAGGAGTTCGACGCGACGGGCCAGGAGTTCCGCGATCGGGGCAAGCGGCTCGACGACATGATCCCGGCCCTCCGGGAGCTCTGGAAGGGCGGATGGGTCGAGTACCACGGCGCGCACTACGAGTTCGACGCCT
>JBOGFJ010000038.1:0-8775 GCA_050743385.1 Acidimicrobiia bacterium | reverse complement strand
CCGCGCCGAAGCCGAGCGGCTTCGAGACCGACTGGCGCTACTACTACCTGTGCGTCGCCTTCCTCGCCCTCGTGCTCTGGGTCGACTGGCGCATGATGCGCACGAAGTCGGGCCGCGCGTTGCTGGCTCTGCGTGAGAACCCGCGGGTCGCGTCGACCTTCGGCGTCAACGTGAAGGTGCTGACGCTCTTCGCGTTCGTCGTGTCCGGCGCATTCGCGGGGCTGGGTGGGGCGCTCCTCGCCCACAACGACACGTTCGTGTCTCCCGAGACCTGGAACTTCAACCTCGCGCTGGTCTTCGTGATCATGACCGTCGTCGGCGGCCTGCGCAGCCGCGCCGGCGTGGTGATCGGCTCGGCGTTCTTCGCCCTGATCGGCTACTTCCTCGGCAAGTTCTCCTTCATCCAGGACGGGATCAACGCGATCCCGGGCGCGCCCAACCTGAGCCGGGAGATCGCGCCGCTCGTGATCGGCCCCGTCCTGCTCCTGCTCACGCTCACGCTCTACCCGGGCGGCATCGGCCAGCAGATCCGACCGCTGGTGGGGTGGCTGCGGGGTCGGCGCTTCGATCTGCGCGACCGAGGCCCGAAGGAGGTGCAGATCAGCGATGTCCGTGCTTGAGACGCGCGGCGTGTCCATCCGCTTCGGCGGCGTCTTCGCCAACACCGATGTGAGCATCTCGGTCGGCGAGTGGGAGATCGTCGGCATCATCGGACCCAACGGCGCCGGCAAGACGACCGCCTTCAACATCGTCACCGGCTTCTACAAGCCCGATCGCGGCCGGGTGATCTTCAGGGGCCGCGACGTCACCGAGCTCTCGGTGCACGAGCGCGCCGCGCTCGGCATGGGCCGGACGTTCCAGAACGTGGGCCTGGTGAAGGGCTCGACCGTGCGTGAGAACCTCGTGTCGGCCCAGTATCTCGAAGCCGAATACTCGACGCTCGCGGGGATGCTGGGTGCGCCGAGCACCTTCGCGTCGGAACGGACGTTGCGAGCTCGCGGCGACGCGATCGCCGAGATCATGGGGCTCGGCGACTTCCTCGACCGTCAGGTGGCCGGCCTGCCGTACGGCGTGTTGAAGCGGGTCGAGATCGCCACCGTGCTCGCGACCGATCCCGACGTGCTCCTCCTCGACGAGCCGTCGTCGGGGATGGGCCCCGAGGAGGCCCACCACCTGGGCGACACGCTGCTCGACCTGCGCCGCGAGTTCGGGCTGTCGATCGCCATGATCGAGCACCACGTCCCCCTCGTCGTGCGCGTCTGCGACTACGTGTACTGCCTCAACTTCGGCCAGCTCCTCGCCGAGGGTCGGCCCGAGGAGGTGCGGAACCACCCGCAGGTCGTGACCGCCTACCTGGGTGAGGAGGCCGAGGCGCCCGAGCTCCAGGCGGTCGAGCAGCAGCTCGAGTCGCTGCTGGACTCGGAATGAGCGCGGGAACGGTCTGATGGCGCTGCTCGAGGTCGACGACCTGCGCGTGAGCTACGACAACCCGGTGCTGCTCGGGGTCAGCTTCGAGGTGGAAGAGGGTGAGACCGCGGTGCTGTTCGGTCTGAACGGCGCGGGCAAGACCACCACCGTGCAGACCCTCGCGGGGCTGCTCAAGCCCGATGGCGGTTCGATCCGCTTCGCCGGCACCGACATCGCCGGCCGGCCGCCGTCGCGTCTCGTCCCGATGGGCGTGTCGCTGGTGCCCGAGGGCAGGCGCGTGTTCCCCAACCTGAGCGTGGCCAACAACCTGCGTCTCGGGGCGTGGAGCCGGCGCCGGAACACCGCCGAGGTCGACGAGCGGCGCGAGCTCGTGTTCGGGTACTTCCCGCGGTTGTCGGAGCGCGCCGATCAGGGCGCGGGCACCCTGTCGGGGGGCGAGCAGCAGATGCTCGCCATCGGCCGGGCCCTGATGTCGAAGCCCAAGCTGCTGTTGATCGACGAGGCTTCGCTCGGGCTGAGCCCGGCGTTGGCCAAGACCGTGTTCCAGGTCGTGAACCGCATCAACGAAGACGGTGTCACCGTCATCATCGTCGAACAGAACGTCGGCGTGCTGCCGTACGCCGACCGCGTGCTGATCATGGAGAAGGGGACGCTTATCTTCAGCGGGGTCGGCGACGAGATCCAAGATGCCAACCTGCGCGAGAGCTACCTCGGCAAGGCCGAGTGAGGAGGATACGCACATGAAGCTCCGGTGGGGAAAGCTCGGTGGCCAGCTCGGCATCGGCTACTGCCTGGCGGGCGTCGCCCTCATCCTGCTGGGTTGGAACGGCGCCGCCAGCTACGACCGCGTGGAGAGCCAGATGCCCTACCTGATCTCGGGCGGGCTCGCCGGTCTCGCGCTCGTGATCATCGGCGCCGCGCTGCTGATCGTGCAGGCGCAACGGGCCAACCGGGCCGCCCTCGAGTCGTCGGTCGCCCATCTGCGCGAGGCCATCGATCGCCTGATCGAGACCACCACCGGGGGCGCGACCGCGGCCGTGTCGGGTGGCGCTGCCGCGGCCGGCGAGGGCGTGGTCGCCGGGCCGAGCGCGTACCACCGTCCCGATTGCACGCTCATCGAGGGCCAGTCGGGCCTCATGCCGATGATGCTGA
Organism: Acidimicrobiia bacterium; assembly: GCA_050743385.1. GTDB lineage: Bacteria > Actinomycetota > Acidimicrobiia > IMCC26256 > JACDBD01 > JACDBD01. The sequence continues at coordinate 6,195 of JBOGFJ010000038.1, read as the reverse complement.
CCACCGCCCGAGACAGCGGGCTCACGCCCTGCCGGATCTGCGCCCCGGCGTAAACACTGGAGAGTCAGTGCGGGTACGTCTTGGCGTCGGCCTCGCGCAGGCGCTGGGCGAGGCCGACCAGCAGCTGGGGGGCGAGGCCAGGCACGCTGTCGACGAGGCCGGCGAACTCGCGCTGACCGAGCACGAAGAGCGTCATGTCGGTGACGGCCGTCACGGTCGCCGACCGCGGTCCCCGGTGCAGGAGTGACAGCTCCCCGAAGTACTTGCCGGGCCCGAGCTTGGCGACCTCCTCGCCCCCGCGCCGGACCGTCGCCTCACCGTCGAGGATGAGGAAGAACTCGCGTCCGACCCGGCCCTCGGTGATCAGGTCGCGGCCGGCCTCCGCCTGGATCTCGTCGCCCGCCTGAGCGACTTGCTGGAGATCGCCGCCCGACAGGCCCGCGAACAGCGGCACGCCCGCGAGGTAGTCGGTGGGGACCCCAGCCATCGTGGGCACTCTAATGGCGGGTCACGGCGCGGACGATGCCGCGCGGATCGGCTCGAACGCGTCGATGTAGGAGGCGAGCCGCTCGGCCGCCTCGACCGCGGTCTCGGGTTCGAGCAGTCCGTCGCCTTCCCAGCACTCCGAGACGCGCCGCCACGGTGAGCTGCGCCGGCCGAGGTACTTGCCGGCCTCGACCTCGCCGCGTAGGCGGCGCCGCCACGTCTCCTCGCTCGCCAACAGCTGGTCGAGTACGGCCTCGTTGCGGTGGGCGTCAGCATGCTCGGCGTGGAAGCCGATCTCGAGCTCGCCTCCGACGAGCTGTACCTCGTAGTGCTCGCGCGGCTCCCCGCCGTACCAGACCTTGAGGTTGCGCGAACCAGCCCGCCACGAGAACGTCGTGCGCTCGGGCGGCACGAACCCCATGAGCGCGTCGACGATGTGCTCGAAGAACTCCTTGCTCATCAACGCGGACAGTACCGTTCTCGCGCGTGACGGAGGACCCTCGGGAGCGCGTGCTGGCAGGCACCTACGCCTGCGTGGCGCGCTTCGGGATGGGAAAGACGACGATCGACGACGTCACCAAGGAGTCGGGCGTGTCGCGGGCGTCGATCTACCGGCTGTTTCCCGGAGGGAAGGACCAGCTGCTGCGGGAGACCGTCGGCTGGGAGATGAACCACTTCTTCGCCCGGTTGGCGGAGCACATCTACGACGCACCCGACTTCGCCACCCTGCTCGAGCGCGGGCTCGTCTTCGCCCACGACTCGCTGCGCGATCACGAGGTCCTCCAGAAGGTGCTGGTCACCGAACCGGAGCGGCTGCTCCCGCTCCTCACCGTGGAGCAGCACCGGGTGCTGCGCTTCATCACCGCGTTCCTCCTGCCCTACCTGGAACGCGAGCAGGAAGCGGGGCGATTGCGGGACGGTGTCGAGTTGGAAGTCGCCGCCGATTACGTGGCCCGCATGGTGCTGTCGCTCATCGGGTCGCCCGGCCGCTGGGACATGGACGAACCCACCGAGGTGCGCCGCCTGGTCCGCGAGGAGCTCCTGGGCGGGATCCTGTCCTCGGCGTAGCCCGCAGTCGGCGAGTGCGACCGCAGAGGGGCTGGCGACGCCCAGCGGACGTGACCGGCGACACATTGACGGTGAGACGCTTTCGCGCTTATCGTCTCAGGGTATGCCTCAGGCAATGCCGTCGGCCGCAGCCCCGGTCGCCACCCACACCGACACCCGCTCCCGGGCCGTCGAGGCGACGCTCGCGTGCCTGGCCCGCTACGGCCTGAGCAAGACCACCATCGACGACATCGCCCGCGAGGCCGGCTGCGCCCGGGCGACCCTCTACCGCCACATCGGCGGCAAGCGCGCGCTCGTCCTCCTGACGATCGGGGCGGAGGCCGAGCGGATCACGACCGAGCTGCACGCGGTCGCAGCCGAGCACGACACCCTCGAGGACGCCGCGGTCGCCGTCGTCACCACCGCGGCGCGGGAGCTCACGACGCACCCCGCGATCCAGTTCGTGCTCGGCTTCGAGCCCGAGCTGGCGCTGCCCCACGTCACGTTCGAGGGTGGCGACCGCTTCCTCGCCCACGCCCGCACCGCGCTCGCCCCCTGCTTCGACCGCTTCCTCCCGGCCGACGAGGCGGCACGCGCCGCCGAATGGGTGACCCGCGTGACCCTCGCCTACGCCTACAAGCCCGATGCGCCCGTCGACGTCACCGACGAGGCCGCGGTCCGGCGCCTGGTTCGTCAGTTCATCGTTCCCGCGTTCCTCCCGACCACGAACACCATCAGGGGGTAGTTCCCATGGCCACGAGCAACCTCGACATGATCGGCCGCGACGACGTCAACGACCTGGAGGGGATCCTCGCGGTCACCAACCACGATGTCGACGCGGTCGCGCACACCGTCGCGTCGAACAGTGACGCCATCTTCACGTGGGACTACGAGCGCAGCCGGCCTGCGCTCGGGAAGCTCTACGAGCGGGCCAAGAAGTCGCAGTGGAACGCCCAGACCGACCTGCCCTGGGACACCGACGTCGACCAGGAGCACGTGGTGCTCGCCAACGCGCTCGCCAACGGGGCCACCTTCGGGCCGGAGCTCGACGTGAGCGACACGCCCTTCGCGAACTGGGGCGACGCCGAATGGCTCGAGTTCGGCGTGCAGTCGCAGAACTGGACCCTCTCCCAGTTCCTCCACGGCGAGCAGGGCGCGCTCATCTGTACGGCCAAGGTGGTCGAGACGGTTCCGTGGATCGACGCCAAGTACTACGCCGCCACCCAGGTGATGGACGAGGCCCGCCACGTCGAGGTGTTCGCCAAGTACCTCGACGAGAAGCTCTCGGGTCACTATCCGATCAACGCCCACCTGCGCCTGCTGCTCGACGACATCATCAACGACTCGCGGTGGGACATGACCTACCTCGGGATGCAGATCATGGTGGAGGGCCTCGCGCTGGCGGCGTTCGGGTTCATCCAACAGATGACGACCGAGCCGCTGCTCAAGAAGCTCCTCCGGTACGTCATGGCCGACGAGGCCCGCCACGTCGCCTTCGGCGTGCTGTCGCTGCAGGAGTACTACAAGGAGCTCGACGCCAAGGAGATCAAGGAGCGCCAGGAGTTCGCGTTCGAGGCCGCGGTGCGCATGCGCGACCGGTTCCTCCAGCAGGAGGTCTGGGACCGCATGGGCGTCGACGTCAAGGAGGCGGTCAAGCTCGTGATGCAGGCTCCCGAGCGCCAGACGTTCCAGTCGCTGCTGTTCTCGAAGATCGTGCCCAACTGCAAGAAGCTCGGCCTGCTCGACGCCGGCGACGCGTGGCTGCGCGACCGGTTCACCGAGCTCGGTGTGATCCAGTTCGAAGATTGGGTCGACACGGGCGAGGAGTACACGACGCTCGACGAGGTCTCGAAGGACCGCGAAGCCGCAAGCGTTGCCTAACGCTCACGCGCGCGGCGCGGTGGTACCGTGCGCGCCGATGAGTGAGCCGACCGCGCCGCTTCCGCACGGCGCAGTGCGTCTCGTGTTCCTCGGCGGGCTGGGCGAGATCGGGCGCAACTGCTTCTGCATCGAGGTCGAGGGCCGGATCCTGGTCGTCGACTGCGGCCTGATGTTCCCCGACGTCGACATGCCGGGCGTCGATCTCGTCCTTCCCGACTTCACCTATCTGCGCGAGAACGCCGATCGAGTGGAGGGCGTGGTGCTCACGCACGCGCACGAGGACCACGCGGGCGGGCTCGCGTTCCTTCTGCGCGACGTGCCCGTGCCGATCTACGGCACCCGGCTCTCGCTCGGGCTCGCCCGCAACCGAATCGACGAGGCGGGCATGCTCCAGCGCACCGAGCTCGTGCCGATCGCGGACGGGGAGCGCCGTCGCATCGGCCCGTTCGAGGTCGAGTTCATTCCCGTCACGCACTCGGTACCACACGGGCTCGCGGCCGCGTACCACACGCCCGCGGGCACGATCCTCCACACCGGCGACTTCAAGATCGACCTCACGCCCGTCGACGGCCGCAAGACCGACCTCGCCCTCTTCGGGGAGATCGCCCGGCGGGCGGGGGGCGTGCGCCTCCTCCTGTCCGATTCCACCAACGCCGAGCGACGCGGCTTCACGCCCTCGGAGTCGACCGTCGGCGAGGCGATGCGGGCGCTCTTCCGCGAGCACGCCGACGAGCGCTTCATCGTGGCGAGCTTCGCGTCCCACCTGCACCGGGTGCAGCAGGTCACACGGGCGGCAGTCGCCGCCGGTCGCAAGGTCGCGTTCGTCGGTCGGTCGATGACCCAGAACGTCAGCCTGGCGCGCGAGATGGGCATCCTCGACCTCTCGCCCGACTGCGTCGTCGACATCGAGGAGACGCCGCGGTTCGCGCCCGGTGAGATCTGCATCGTGTGCACCGGCTCGCAGGGTGAGCCCATGAGCGCGCTCTCGCTCATGGCGGCGCACGAGCACAAGTGGGTCAAGGTCAACGAAGACGATGTCGTCGTGATCTCCGCCCATGCAATTCCGGGGAACGAGGCCAACGTTTCGCGCGTGATCGACTCGATGCACCGCGCCGGCGCCGAGGTCGTGCACGGCGGCAACTCGCCGGTGCACGTGTCGGGTCACGCCTCGCAGGAAGAGCTCAAGTTCATCCTCAACCTGGTGCAGCCCGAGTACTTCGTGCCCGTGCACGGTGAGTACCGCCACATGGTGCATCACGCCCGTCTCGCCGAGGACGTGGGCGTGCCCGCCGACAACATCATCGTCTGCGAGGACGGCGATGCGATCACGCTCGACGCGCACGGCATCGAGCTCGAGCAACGGGCCGTCCCCGCCGGCTATCTCTACGTCGACGGTATCGTCGGCGACGTCGGCCACGGTGTGCTGCGCGACCGCCGCAGCCTGGCCGAGGAGGGCGTGGTGGTGGTGATCGTCACCGTCGACGCGACGTCGGGCGAGGTCGTCACCGGGCCCGAGATCGTGACGCGCGGCTGGGTGTACGCACCCGAGGCCGAGGAGCTCATCGAAGAGGCGAAGATCGCCGTGCGGGAGTCACTCGCCGAGGTGGCCGAGGAAGGTGCGACCGACTTCGACACCCTCCGGCGCCACGCCCGGCGCGCCCTCGGCAAGTTCATCAACGAGCGCACCCGTCGCCGCCCCGCGGTGATCCCCGTCGTCATGGAGGTGTGATGAGCACCCCCACGACGCGTTGGGTCAGAAACGCGGTCGATCACCGCGAAATCGACCCAACGCTCCGGGGACGGGTGTCGTGGCGATGATCCGGGACTGGTCGAACTTCATCTCGGGGCGGGTCGCGCTCGTCACCGGGTCGGGTGCGGGTGTGGGGCGCGCCATCGCGATCCAGATGGCGCGTGCGGGGGCCGAGGTCTGGGTCAACGACCTGCACGTCGAGCGGGCCGAGAAGGTGGTCGCCGAGGTCGGGGAGGAGGGTGGGGTCGCCCATCCGGTCGTGGCCGACGTCGCCGACCGCGACGCGGTGGCCGCCATGGTGCAGCAGACCGGGGCGGTCGACATCCTCGTCAACAACGCCGGCATCCCGCCCGAGGGCATCGCGGTGAAGTCGTTCGTCGAGACGGGCCCGACGGAGTGGGACCCGCTCATCCGCCTCAACCTCGCCGCCGTGCTCGGGGTGACGCGCGCCTATCTCCCGTTCATGCTCGAGACGGGCTGGGGTCGGATCCTCACCATCGTGTCCGACGCCGGCCGTAAGGGGGAGCGCAAGCAGGCCGTGTACGGCGCCGCCAAGGCCGCCGCCATGGGCTTCTCGCGCGGCCTCGCCGCCGAGGTCGGACGCCAGGGCGTGACCGTCAACTGTCTCTCGCTCGGCACGATGGTGCACGGCCCGCTCGCCGACGCGATCGAGCGCGACCCCGAGCTCGAGGACCGCCTCGCCCGCGCCTACCCCGTGGGTCGGCTGGGTCAGGTGGGCGACCCCGCGCCGCTGGCGGTCCTGCTGTGCAGCGACGCCGCCGAATGGATCACCGGCCAGGTGTACCCGGTCGACGGCGGCTACTTCCCCGCCCTGTAGGCGAGGCACACCGAGACCCGAGTATCCGGCTGTTGCTGGTGGGGCCGGTGTTACCTTTGAGCCATGGGGAGTCGGGGCCGTGGTCCGGCCACGCCCACACGCAGGAACCGGCGCCGATCGCGGCGGCCGGCCGCCAAGCCCGCCACCAGGCGCACCGGGGCGCGCTCGAACACCGGCCCGACCCGATGGGAGC
>JBOGFJ010000037.1:0-16704 GCA_050743385.1 Acidimicrobiia bacterium | reverse complement strand
ATGGTGGTCGCCCTCGCCGCGGGCTCGATCGGCGACGCCCGCCTCCAGAGCGACGTCTTCGGCGTCGGCACGACCATCACCGCAGCCATGGCGCAACTGGCGGTGGGAACCGACCAGGTCGCCGCCGGCGGCGGGCGCGGCGCCGGTCAGGCGTACAACAGCCTGTTCTTCCTCGGGCTGCTGCTGTTCGTCGTGACGTTCGCGCTCAACGTGGTCGGCGACATCTTCGTCCGTCGCGTGCAGGAACGATACTGACGTGTCTGCGCCCGACGTTGCGATCACGCGTCAGATCACGATCGATCGAGCCCTGCGCGGTCGACGCGTCGACGTCGCCGGCCTCGTCTTCATGTCGATGCTGCTGCTGTGCCTGCTGGCGTGCCTCTTCTTCATCATCGTTCTCGTCGGCACCGTTCTCGGCGACGGCTGGGGAACGCTTCAGGACCGGGGGGGCAGCTTCCTCACGTCCGACCTCTCGCGCTGCGCCGCCGACCCGTGTGCGATCTCGAGCCTCGAGCCCGCCGGCGTCGCGCAGGGGATCTTCGGGTCGGCCGCGCTCGCGGTGATGGTCGTGCTCGTCGCGTTCCCCCTCGGGATCGCGACCGCGGTGTACCTGGAGGAGTACGCCAAGGAGAGCTGGCTGACGCGCTTCGTGCGCCTCAACATCCGCAACCTCGCCGGCGTCCCCTCCGTCGTCTACGGGCTGCTGGGGCTGGCGGTGTTCGTGCAGATCCTGGGCACCAATCGGGGCGCTGGGGGTGGCCTCACCGGCGGCCGCACCCTGATCGCGGGTGGCCTCACCCTGGCGATCCTCGTGCTGCCGATCGTGATCATCACCGCGTCCGAGGCCATCCGGGCGGTGCCGCAGTCGCTGCGCGAAGGCGGCTACGGCGTCGGTGCCACCAAGTGGGAGGTCACCCGCCAGCTGGTGCTCCCGAACTCGTTCGCGGGGATCCTCACCGGCACCGTGCTGTCGCTCTCCCGGGCACTCGGCGAGACCGCCCCGCTCATCCTCGTGGGCGCGTTCTACGGGACGTTCTTCACCACCGGCGACGCCGGGGTGTTCGAGCGCCTCCAGGAGACCTACACCGCGCTCCCGATGGTCGTCTTCCAGTGGGCGACGGAGGCCGAGCAGGAGTTCAACACCGATCTGGCCGCCGCTGCGATCCTCGTGCTGCTGGCGATCACGCTCCTCGCCAACCTCACGGCCGTCCTGCTGCGCAACCGCTACGAGAATCGCTGGTGACCGCGCTCCCGGCGTGCGCAGGGTTCTCCGCGCGAACCACACTCCCGGATCAACGACCCCCGCGTCGCGTGACCCGATCCCGGGCTACAAGACGCGCGGAGGTTCGTCGACGTCGAGGAGGGCCCCGACGAGTGACTGTCGACAGCCCCGCCGCGCAAACTCGTGCTCCTCGGCCTCGAGGTTTCGCCGGCTCGGCGCGATCGTCGCCAACCCGATGACGGCGAAGCCGGCGCCGACCATGAACACCGCGATGTTGTCCGTCAGGAGGAACGCAACAAAGCCGGCCGCGGCCGGTACCTCGGCGAGGAAGCCGCAGCGGACGAGGCGGGCGCGGTAGCTCCTGAGGGCGTCGACGCGCGAGCCGCAGTGCAGTCTCCCACGCGCCCGGCGACCGAGAGCAGCGAACGCGACTCCGATCACCGTCACGACGACCGCGGTGAGTGGCACGTCGAGGCCCCGTCCCGAGGAGCGCGTGACGGTGAACACGACGACGACGGTCGCGAGCGCCACGACGACGGCGACGAAGAACGCGAACGTCAGCCGACAACGTGCCAGCGGCTCCATGTCGATGCCCCCCAGGATCGACCCATGACGAATGCTGCGCGGAACGCCTCGACGGCGGGTTAGGCGTTCTCGGCCTCCTCGTAGCCGAGGTCCCACTCGAGGATGAGGCGCTCGCGCTCGGCGTCGCGAGCGACGCGCTCGCGGTTGCGGCGGAACTGGGGGTCGTGGGGGGGCAGGAGCTGGAGCCGGGCGAGCGCCCGCTGGCGGAACTCGTCGATGAGCCGCCCGTCGCCGAAGACGCCGTGGACCTCCCAGTGCGGCGACACCGGGCCGAGATACACGACCTTGACGTGCCCCTGGGGCGGGAGCTGCTCTTCGAGCTCTTCGGGTTCGGTGCCCATCGAGCTCAGGCTACCCGAGGCGCTCGCGGCTACTGGGCGTCGGGACGCTGCACCAGCGTCGCCCGCACGGTGGTGCGCTCGTCACCCCGCACCAGCACCACCTCGATCTCGTCGCCGGGCCGGTGCCGGCGGATCGCCTCGGGCACGTCGCCGGTCTCGTCGATGGCATCGCCAGCGATCTCGACGATCACGTCGCCGTCCTCGATGCCGGCGTTCTCGGCCGGTGAGCCCTCGGTGACGTTGAGCACGACCGCGCCGGCGTCGGCATCGACACCGAGCTCGTCGGCGACGGCGGGCGTGAGCGTTTCCGTCCGGACACCCAAGAAGGCGGGCAGACGGCCGGCGCGGAGGTCTTCGATGATCGGGAGGGCGTGCGAGATCGGGATGGCGAAGCCCACGTTCTCGGCCTGACCTGCGATCGCGGTGTTGATGCCGATCACGCGGCCCCGGGCGTCGACGAGGGGGCCGCCCGAGTTGCCCTGGTTGATGGCCGCGTCGGTCTGGAGGACGGCGTCGAGTGTGATCCCGATCTCCTCGGCGACCACCTCGCGCGGTGGCCCGGAGATGATCCCGCGCGTCACGCTCAAACCGCCTTCGAGGGCGAGGGCGTTGCCGATCGCGACCACATCGTCGCCCACCTGCACCGTCTCGGAGTCGCCCAGCTCGACGACCGGGAGATCGGTGGCGTCGACCTTGACCACCGCGAGGTCGGCGGCGGCGTCACGGCCGACGATCTCCGCCGGCAGCGTGGCGCCGTCGGAGAAGGCGACCTCGATGGAGTTGGCGTCGGCGACCACGTGGTTGTTGGTGACGATCACGCCGTCGGCACCGATCACGAAGCCGGTGCCGGCGGCTCGCCCTCCGCCCCCGGCGGTGTCGATCCTGGTCGTGACGGCCACCACCGCCGGCTCCACCGCGGCGATGATCGAGGCGACGTCGCCTTCGGTGCCGATCGTCGACGACTCCCGGGTGATCTCGGGCGTGCGCACCGATTTGACGGTGGTGTCGGTGCCGCCGTCGTCGTCGACGACGAGGAAGGCGCCGGTCGCCACCAGGGCGCCGCAGAGGCCCCCGACGACGGCGCCCGTCACCACGTGGCGCAGCCGTCCGGGGGGCTTCGGGGGGGCCACCGGCGGGCGCATCTCGGTCATCTCCGGCACGGGGTCAACGTCGTGGGGGGTCTGGACGTCGGGAGTCATGGACATCCTCCGTCGGCAGTCGTCCGTATCTCCGATGAGTCGTTGTCATGTCGAACGCCTCCGATGCCGAAGGGGTTCCATGAGGTGTGCAACCATCTGGGAACCTCGCCGAACCCCAGGTCGTTGGACCCTGCGAGGAGGAACCTGAATCGCATGGAAACCCTTCCGCCGCCCCCGCCTGATCATCACGAGCAGCAGTGGATGCTGTCCGCCCGCTGCCGCGAGCGTGCACCGGAGGAATTCTTCCCCTCCGACGGCGTCGGCGTGGAGCAGGCCCGCAGGGTATGCGCCGACTGCCCGGTGAGGGCCGAGTGCCTCGAGTACGCCCTTCGCTACCGGATCGACCACGGCGTCTGGGGCGGCGCCTCCGAGCGGGAGCGCCGCCGCATCCTGCGTGCCCGCCGCCTCGCCGCCACCTCCCCGCGCAACTGACGGCCTGCCCTCCGGCCGGCCGGCCGGCAGCGGCGGGGCTCCGGGGCGAAGGCGGGGCGGAGGGGTTGCCGAAGAGCGAGTGGGCTTCCGAGCGATGAGGCAAGCCCGGGAGCCCCGCCGGAGTTCCGTGCTGGCTACCAATCGAACGGGTCGAGCGCGACGTTGATCATGTCCTGGAGCAGGTTGGTGTCGTCACCGGCGCCACCGCCCGACTCGTTCTGCACCGTGCTCCGATCGGGTGACGACGTCACCGTGGTCGACGCATTCGAGCGCTCGGTGTCGCGGTCGCGATCCCCCAACGGGACCGCGAACACGGCGATCGCGGCCGCGGCTGCGGCGGCGGCCGCGACCACGCGGAGCGGGTGCCGCCAGCGGTGGGGGGCGGTGGCGCCGAGGCTCTCCAACGACACGTCGTCCCAGAAGCCGGCGGGGGCGTCGTGCCACGGCAGCGCCCGCACGGTGTCGCGGGCCGATTGCACCTCGGCGAGGGCGCCGCGCCAGACGTCGGATCGAGCGAGGAACGACTCGACCGCGGCCCGCTCGGTGGCGGCGAGCTCGCCGTCGAGGTAGCCGGAGAGGCGGTCGTCGGGCACGGGCACGCCGGTCATGCGGTGTCCTCGGCGAGTGCTGCCCGCAGCAGTCGCCGGCCGCGGTGCAGGCGCGACCGCACCGTTCCGACGGGGACTCCCAGCGACGCCGAGATCTGCTCGTAGGAGAGGTCGGCGACGTCGCAGAGCACCACCGCCACCCGGAACTCCTCGGGGAGACGCGCCAACGCCGCCTGCATGTCGTCGGACAGGTTCTGGGTGGCCGCGTCGGCGGCGGGGCTCGCCGGCAGCACGAGATCGGGATCGGCGGGGAACGCCTCGGTGGGGCGGCGGCGGCGGCGGCGCACCTCGTCGAGGAACACATTCGTCACGATGCGGGCCAACCAACCTTCCAGGGACCCGGGCTCGTAGGTCTCGAGGCCCTTGCGGACCCGGATGAGCGCCTCTTGCACGAGGTCCTGCGCGTCGACGTCGTTGCCGGCCAGGCGGTAGGCCACGTTGTAGAGGAAACGCCCGTGATCGCGAGCGACCTCCTCCCACGTGGGGACGCCGTCGGCCATCACGAGAACGACGGGGGGCGTCAGCCGGTTCCCGAGCGCCGGGCCCGGGGAAGCGGCGCTACTTGCTCGACTTGCCCTTGCTGGGCTTGCCCTCGTCGTCGTCGTCCTCGCTCGCGCCGTCCTTCAGGCCGTGCTTGAACTCTTTCTGGGCCTGGCCGATGGAGCGAGCCAGCTTGGGGAGCTGAGTGCTGCCGAAGATGAGCACGAGCACTCCGAGAATGATGAGGAGCTCGGGGGCACCGATGTTTCCCATCGTGAGCACGCTGGTCCTTCCTGGGGAGTGCGGCCACATCGAGGCTACCCCCTCGACACGACCGGCCGGCCGTCACGAGGTGGCGGAAGGCAACAGGGCACCGGCGAGCAGCTCCACGTCGTCGACCGCGGTCACCGAGAACGGCACCGGGCCAACGCCGAGGATGAGCGTCTCGACGCCGAGGTCGTCGGCCCAGACCCGGGCCTGTTCCCGCACGTCCTCGACGGTGCCGACGAGGCGCCCGACCCGCCACTCGTCGAGCGACTGGGGGACCACCCCGGCGGGCATGGTGGTGCGCATGCGCTCGAACCGGCGCTCGAGGTCGGCTTCGTCCTCGCCGCACAGCGCGTAGAGGCCGAGGGTGCGCCAGACCGTCGCGGGGTCGCGCCCGGCGCGCTCGCACGCGGCGTCGAGCACCTCGAGGCGGCCGCGGTAGGCGTCGGGTGTCCACACCCAGCAGGTGTTCCAGCCGTCGGCGCACATCGCGACCAGGCCCAGCAGACGGTCGCCCTTCCCGCCGATGAAGACGCGCGGCCGGGGCTCCTGGAGGGCAGGCGGAAGGTTGCGGGCGGCGACGGCGCGGTGGTACCGGCCGTCGAACGTGAGCGGGCCACCGCCCAGCAGCTCCTTGACCACGCTGACGGCTTCCTCGAGTCGCTCGAGGCGCTCCGCCGGCCCCGGCATCTTCATGCCGATGGCCTCGTACTCGGGCTCGTACCAGCCCGCGCCCAGGCCGACATCGAGACGACCGTCGCAGATGCGGTCGAGCGTCGCGAGCGCCTTCGCCAGCACCGTGGCCGGGCGCAGTGCCTCACACATCACGAGCGTGCCGAGGCGGGGGCGGGTCACCGTGCGCGCGAGCGCGGCCAGCGTGACGAGCGGCTCGAACGCGCCGTGGATCTCGTCGGACCCGCCGTACTTGGAGATGTCGAGGAAGAGATGGTCGGAGAGCCAGAGCGAGTCGAAGCCGAGCGCTTCGGCGCGCCGGGCCTGGTCGAGCAGGGTCTCCCAGCGCAGCGGCGACTCCCCGGGGACCGAGTAGTCGTACTGCGGCAGCGCCAGGCCGATCTCCATGCCCGGAACCTACCGCCCCGTAGCCTGCGGGCATGTTGGAGTGCGTCGTCAACGTGTCGGAGGGGCGCCGGGGCGACGTCATCGAAGACCTGGCGGCGGCGTGCGGGGAGTCGTTGCTCGACGTGCACACCGACGCCGACCACCACCGCGCGGTGTTCACGCTCGCGCGTGATGCCGAATCGGCGGCGCGGTCCCTCACGCTCGCCGCCGCCGCGCGCCTCGACCTCTCCGCACACGAGGGGGTGCATCCGAGGTTGGGCGTGATCGATGTCGTGCCGTTCGTCGCGCTGGAAGCATCCTCGGTCGCTGATGCGGTCGAGGCGGCGCGGTCGTACGCGACGTGGGTCGCCGACACGTTGGGTGTGCCCGTGTTCCTCTATGGCGGCGCCGACCCCGAGGGCCGCTCACTCCCGGACGCACGGGAGGACGCCTTCGCGCGCCGCGGGCCCGACGTCGGCCCCGGCGCCCCACATCCCCGCCTCGGCGCGGTGGCGGTCGGCGCCCGGCCTCTGCTCGTTGCCGTCAACTGCCGGCTCGACCGCGACGACCTCGGGCTCGCCCGCGAGATCGCCGCCCAGGTGCGCGAGCGCGACGGCGGACTGCCGGGCGTGCGCGCGCTGGGTCTCGCGCTCGCGTCGCAGGGACGGGCCCAGGTGTCGATGAACGTGACCCGGTTGGAGGCATGCGGCGTGGAGCGGGCGTGCACCGCGGTGCGGCGCCTCGCCTACGAGGGCGGCGCCGACGTGGAAGTGGAGCTCGTGGGCCTGCTGCCGGCGGCGGAGCTCGACCGGTGCTCCCCCGAGTTCCGGGCGTGGTCAGGCCTCGGCCCCGACGACACCATCGAGGCCCGCCTCACGCCTTAGCCCCGCCTCACGTCCTAGACCGACCTCACGCCCTCACCGCGTTGGGTCTCTTTCGCGGTGATCGACCGCGAAAAGGACCCAACTCGGGGGAAGGGAAGGAAGGGAGAGGGGGGTCAGGCGGCGCCGGACTTGCGGCGGGCGATGGCCCGCTCGCGGCGCACCCGTCGGCGCTCCCGCTCCGAGAGGCCACCCCAGATGCCGAACTTCTCGCCGTGGCCGAGGGCGTACTCGAGGCACTCGAGCCGCACGTCGCAGCCCCGGCACACCGACTTGGCCTCACGGGTCGAGGCCCCCCGTTCCGGGAAGAAGAGGTCGGGATCGACCCCCAGGCAGTTGGCGTGCTCCTGCCAGCGCCGGTCGCGGGTATCCGTCGCGTGGGCGGCCAGCTCGGCCAGCAACGCGGCGGTGGCGGCGGCAGCCGCGGCGGCCGCGGCTCCATTGCCATTGGTGTTGCCCTTGGTGTTGCGGATGACGCCTGCTCCAGTGAGCTGCGGCATCGGCGACCCCCCTCGTCGAATGACGCCGATGGAATTACAACAGTGTTACTATGGCGGCTCGACCGGGGGTCACGCAAGGGGGTACTCGCGTGCTGGGCGCGATCTGTGGATAACTCCCGGCCCCTCTGGTGGCACGCGCGCCGGAACGGGCCGCCTCTACCCTCGGGAGATGCCACCCCGCTTGCAGGCGGTCCGCGGCGACATCACAGCCGAGACCGTCGACGCCGTCGTCAACGCCGCCAACTCGGACCTCGTTCGGGGTGGGGGCGTGTGCGGGGCGATCTTCGCCGCCGCCGGTCCCGAGCTCGACCGAGCCTGCCGGGCCCTGGGCGGGTGCGCGACCGGCGACGCCGTGGCCACACCCGGCTTCGGGCTCCCCGCCCGGTTCGTGATCCACGCCGTCGGGCCGGTCTGGCACGGGGGCAGCGCCGGCGAACCCGAGCTCCTCGCCTCGGCCTACCGCCGCGCCCTCGCGGTGGCCGACGACGTCGGCGCCCGTCGCGTCGCCTTTCCTGCCATCTCGACCGGCATCTACGGCTATCCGCTCGACGAGGCCACGGCCATCGCGGTCCGTACCGCCCGCGCGACCCCCACTGAGGTCGAGCTCGTCCGGTTCGTCTGCTTCGACGAACGCACCCTCTCCGCGTACGAACGGGACCTGGGTGCGTCGTAGGGCGCGTCAGCTGGCGCGGCGCGACTGGCGGCGTTGCTCGAGGAAGTCGACGAGCACGTAGTCGCCGAGGGTGTCGGGGCTGGTGAAGAAGGCGCGGCCCCGGTTCATCTTCATCATGCGCTCGACGAACGATCGCAGGTAGTAGCTCTCGTCGAGCATGAACGTGTTGATCCGGATCCCCTCACGGGTGCAGCGCATCACCTCCTTGAGGGTCTCCTCGATGGTGACCGGTGACGGCGGGTACTGGAAGTAGGCCTCGCCACCCTCGATGTGGGCGGTGGGCTCCCCGTCGGTGACCATGATCACCTGCTTGGTACCGCTCTGGCGGGCGAGCTGGCGGCGGGCGAGCATCAGCGCGTGCTGCATGTTCGTGCCCCACTCGAAGTCCCAGCTCATCTCGGGGAGGAGCTCGGGCTTCACCTCGCGCGCGACGCGCCCGAAGCTCACGAGCCCGAAGTAGTCGCGGGGGAATTGACTGGTGATGAGGGCGTGTAACGCCATCGCCACCTTCTTCGCGGCCAGGAAGTTGTCGCGCATCGGCATCGACAGCGACACGTCGAGGAGCAGCACCGTCGCCGATCGGGTGACGAGCTCGGTGCGCTCCACCTCGAAGTCGCGTGGCTCCAGGTGCACGGGCGTGCCCGCGCCCTCGCGCCAGATCGCGTTCTTCACCGTCTCCTCGACGTTGAGGTGGAACGGGTCGCCGAACTCGTAGGGCTTGTGCTCGAATGCCCGCTCGTTGCCGATCCCGGAACGCTCGACCTCGTGGCGCCCGGCCCGGTCGCGCAGCAGCTTGCGGAACAGGTCACCCAGCGCCTTCTGGCCGATCGCCCGGATCCCCCGCGGGGTGAGCTCGAAGCGGCCCTCGCGCTGCTCGATGAGGCCCGCCTCTTCGAGCATGCGCGCCAGCTCGGCGAGGCGCTCGAGTGAGCGGGCGGCGTCGTCGCCCAACAGCTCGCGCGCCTTGTCGAGGTCGACCTCGGCGAGCTCGCCCGGCTGGGTCGCCTGGAGCAGCAGGTTCTCGAGATCGTCCATGTCGCCGAGCGCTTCCAGCAGGCCCGACATCTGCCCGAACTGGAGCGGGTCGTCGCCCGAGAAGTTCATCCGCCGGTTCCACGGGAGATCGGGAAACGCCTGCTGGAGGTTGCGGGAGAGCTCGTCGACCTGCCAGCGCAGATCGAGGTCTTCGAGCAGCGCCTGGGCCAGGCCCTGGAGCTGGGCCCGCTGCTCGGGCGTCATCGAGTTCAGCAACGACTGCATCTGCGCCATCGACTGGGCCATCTGCTCGAGGAGCTCGTCGAGGTTGCGGGGATTGCCGGGGAAGAAGTCGCCGTACTTCTGCATGAAGCCGTCGAAGTCGGGCTCCTCGCCGCGCTCGCGCTGCTCGAGCATGTGGTTGAGCTCGGCGAGCATGTCCTTCATGCGCTGCATGCGCTCGGGTGACACGTCCTGCATGCCCTCGGAGAGCTGGTTGAAGTAGCTCTGCATGAGCTGCTGGCGCAGCTCGTCCATCAGCTCGTCGAACCGGGCCCGGGCGGCGTCGTCCATGAAGTCGTAGCTCTGGAGCGACTGCACCTTGCTGGCGAGGTCGGGAGGGAGCTCCTCGAGCTGGCGGCGGCGCTCGCCGGCGAGCTCGTCGACGATCTCCTGGCGGCGCCGGTCACCCGACTCGCGCGCGTCGTCGACGCGCCGGTCGATGCCGGCGCGCTCCTGGTCGACGATCTCGTTGAGCTTCTCGGCGATGTCGTCGTAGACGCCGCCGAGGTCGCGTCGCTCGAGCTCTTCCCGGCGACGCTGACGCAGGCGCTCGAGCATGTCGCGCAGGCCCATGAGCTCCTCGTCGTTGCGGTCGCGGAAGCCCTGCTGGAGCAGGCGGCGGAGGGCGGCGTTCAGGTCGCCGTGGTAGAGGAGATCGTCGGACATCTCCGAGAGGAGGGAGTCGGCGTCGAGGTCGAATCCGACCTGGGTGCCGTCCCAGCGCGAGTAGTTGAACCCGCGCTCGTCACGGCGACGGGAACGGCGACGGAACGGCATGGGCGTCAGCCTACGACTCCGGGCCGGCACCCGGGGCAGGCCACAATCGGGTCGTGACCACGCGTCTCGCGCCACTCCCACTCGCGGTTCTTGTCGCCGCCGTGTCGTTCGGCGCGTGCTCACGCAGTGAGGAGGTGGCGCGCCCGCCGGAGGCGTTCTGCGAGGCCGCGATCGACCTCGACCGCGGGCTCGAGCGCATGGTCGATCTCGACCGGCAGGTCCGGCTCGTGCGCCGGGTCGCCGAGCGCGCGCCCGCCGCCATCGAGGCCGACGCCCAGACGTTCCTCGAGGCGATGGAAGCGGTACGCGACGACCCCGACGACCAGACGCTGCGCGACGACCCCGACGTGCAGGAGGCGGTCGAGAACGTCAATCGCTACGCCGTCGAAGGGTGCGAGCTCTACGAACGCGACGGCGGCGGCAGTCCCTTCTAGGCCAGGGCCCTTTCGGCGTCACTCTTCCTGCGGTGAGCGGGAGATCTGACGCCAAGACGTCAGGCCGCCTAGGCCTCCGGGCGCCGCAGGCGATGGATGCCGAACGCGACGAAGACGAGCCCGCCCACGAGCAGCTTCACCGCCACGATCCACAGCGTGATGTCGCGGGCGAGCTGGCTCTCGGTGCTGACCACCGTGGTCGGGTCGTCGCGGTCGTAGCGGATGTCGACCTGCGATCCCAGCGGTGGTCGCCCCGTCCCGCTCTTGAGCGGCTCGGGCGCCCGCACCAGGTCACCGTCGGGCCCGACGAACTCGAGCCGGCGCTCACCACCGATCTCGACGACCGTGGCGGTCGCCTCCACGCCCTCGCGGCGCAGCTCGGCGTCGTGGCGCTGGAGCGCGATCACGAGCGCCGAGGCCACCACGCCGAACACGATCGCCGCGACCCCGCCGATCACGGCCCAGCGGGCGCCGCGCCGGGTGAGCCGGGGCGCACGCGACCGACCCGGGGTGCGAACCGCGGTGACCGTGATCGGCGCGACGCGGCCCTTGTCGTAGGTGCGCCGGCGCTCGGGATCGCCGAGCACGCGGTACGCGGTCGTGATGCGCTTGAAGTCGTCGGCCGCACCGGGCGCGAGCGGTCGCGCGTCGGGGTGGAGTGTGCGGGCCAGGGCGTGGAACCGGGCGGTGACTTCGGCTTGGGTGGCGTCGGGCGCGACGCCCAGTACGTCGTAGTGGTCGACGACGGCACGCTCCCGCGTCGTCATCGGTCAGTCGCGGGGTCGAACGCTCCCACTGCTCCCACCGCGGCTGCGGTACGTGGCCTTGGCGCCGAGGGCGTCCTTGTTGAGGCGCTTGGACAGGTGGAGGCCCTCGAGCACGAACTCGACGGCCGATGCCACCGCCGCCGGTGTCTCGCCCACACCGAGGTCGCCGAGCGTGCCCCGCAGCCCCTTCAGCTTCGGCAACAGCTGCGCGTAGTCGGACGCGGGCACGTCGTCACCGGTGTGGACGATGAGCCCCTCGTCGAAGGCCGTCACCAGCTCACCGAGCTTCTCGGGCCGCGTCCGCGCCCGGAACACCTCGAGCACCGACGCCTTCACGATCCGGTCGAGCACCTGCTCCTCGCGACCGTCGTCGAGCGTCTCGAACTCGACCTTGCCCGCGGTCGAAGCGACGAGTGACTCGAGATCGCTCACGCGGGGCACGACCTCGGGCTCGCCGTTGCGGAGCGCCCGGCGGGCGGCGTTGGCGACGAGCGTCTCGTAGTTGGTGATCGAGAGGCGTACCGACACGCCCGAGCGCTGGTTGACGTGCGGGGAGCGGCGCGCCTGCTGGCTGACCTCGGCCACGATCTCGGCCATGAACTCGGGGACGTTCACCGCGAGGTCTCGCGCCTCCAGGGGGCGCACCTCCTGGTCGACGACGTCCATCTCGACGTCGACGTCGAGCGGGTAGTGCGTGCGGATCTGGGCGCCGAAGCGGTCCTTGAGCGGCGTGATGATGCGGCCGCGGTTGGTGTAGTCCTCGGGGTTGGCCGACGCCACCAGCATCAGGTCGAGCGGCAGGCGGATCTTGTATCCGCGGATCTGCACGTCGCGCTCCTCGAGCACGTTGAGCAGGCCCACCTGGATGCGCTCGGCGAGGTCGGGCAGCTCGTTGATCGAGAAGATCCCCCGGTTCGTGCGGGGCACGAGCCCGTAGTGGATGGTGAGCTCGTCGGCGAGGTAGCGCCCCTCGGCCACCTTGATCGGGTCGACCTCGCCGATCAGGTCGGCGATCGACGTGTCGGGCGTCGCCAGCTTCTCGCCGAAGCGGCGGTCGCGGTGGATCCACTCGATCGGGGTGTCGTCACCCCGCTCGGCCGCCAGCAACCGGGCGTGCTGCGAGACGGGGTGGAACGGGTCGTCGTTGATCTCGCTGCCGGCGATGGTGGGCGACCACTCGTCGAGGAGGCCGGTGAGCGAGCGGATGATGCGGGTCTTGGCCTGGCCCCGCTCCCCCAGGAACATCACGTCGTGGCCGGCGAGGAGGGCGTTCTCGAGCTGGGGCAGCACCGTCTCCTCGAAACCGACGACCCCGTCGACGAGCGGCTCTCCGGCGGCGATGCGGGCGACGGCGTTGGCCCGCACCTCCTCCTTGACGGGGCGCGACGCCCAGCCGCTGGCCCGAAGCTCGCCAAGGGTGCCGGGTCGTGTCATGGAACGCTCCGCAGGATGGTCGGACGGGCCGGTGGGCGTGCCCGCGCTCGGATCGTAACCCGTCTGCCAGACTGCATCTCCGCAGCGCGAACGACGAGGCACGCGAGCGAGGAGGCCCGGCATGGCGGACCAGGACGCGGCGTACGAGCAGGCACGGAAGCGAGTCGAGGCCCGCATCGGGTTCTTCGTGCACCTCGGCGTGTTCGTCATCATCAACGTCGTCTTCCTCATCGTGGTCGGCTGGGACTTCCTCTGGGCCACCGTGTTCTGGGGCCTCGGCCTCGCCCTGCAGGGATGGGCGGTCTTCTTCGCCCACAGCGCCCGCGTGCGGAACTGGAAGGAGCAGCAGGTCGCCAAGGAGCTCGCACGCCAGCGGGGTGAGCCGGCCGCCACCCAGCCGATGGCGCCCCCGCCGGCCCCGCCGCCCGCGTCCACCGCCGCCGACACGCCGACGCAGCCGATCGAGGAGTGACCCCGGGTCACGCGCTCGACCTCTCGGGCACCTGGCGAGCAGCGGCGGCCGTCGGCGACCTGCACCAGCGCTTCGTCGAACCCGGCTTCGACGACCGCGACAGGCCGACGCTGTCGGTGCCGGGGCCCTGGCGCGCGAGCCCCGACTTCGCCGACGCCGACGGGCCGGTGCTCTACCGGCGCCGCTTCGAGCTCGCCGCCGACAGCGCGCCCGGCCGCCGACGACGGTTCCTCGTGCTCGACGGCGTCTTCTACTACGGCGACGTGTGGCTCGACACCGGCTACCTCGGCGCCACCGAGGGTTACTTCTTCCCCCACGCGCTCGAGGTCACCGACGCGCTGCGCGCCGGCGACGAGCACGTGCTCGCCATCGAGGTCGCGTGCCCGCGCCAGACCGACCGCACCGCCAAGCGCATCGTCACCGGCGTGTTCTCCCACTGGGACAACCTCGACCCCGCCTGGAACCCGGGCGGGCTGTGGCGGCCGGTGCGCGTGGTCGAGACCGGACCGGTGCGCCTGGCGCGCATGTCGTGTGTGTGCGTAGAGGCGAGTGAGGAACGGGGCCGCCTGCGCCTCGACCTCACCCTCGACCCCACCGAGGAGCCCGACCCCGCTCCGCTGCCCGTGCGCCTGACCGCGCGCGTGACCGGCCCGTCGCCGGGCGACGCCGTGCTCGTCGAGGCCACGCGCGACGTGCCCCTCGCAGGCGGCGACAACCACCTCGGCTGGACGCTCGACGTCGACCAACCGCCCCGCTGGTGGCCGTGGCGGCTCGGCGAGCCGTCCCACCAGGTCGAGCTGGAGGTCGTCGTCGAGGTCGACGGGGAACCGAGCGACGTCCGCCGACTGCGCACGGCGTTCCGCGAGGTGCGCATGCGGCGCTGGCAGCTCACCGTCAACGGCGAGCGGATGTACCCGATGGGCTCGAACCAGGGACCCACGCGCATGGCGCTGGCCGACGCGACGCCCGAGGAGCTCGCGCGCGACGTGCAGCTGGCGGTCGACGCCAACCTCGACCTGCTCCGCATCCACGCGCACGTCACCCGGCCCGAGCTCTACGACGCCGCCGACGCCGCCGGACTGCTCTTGTGGCAGGACTTCCCGCTGCAGTGGGGCTACGCGCGGGGGCTGCGGCGCCAGGCCGCGCATCAGGCGCGCGAGCTGGTCGACCTGCTCGGTCACCATCCGAGCATCGCCCTGTGGTGCGCGCACAACGAGCCGCTCGCGCTCGACGTGCAACCGGGCGAGCCGATGCGGGGCCGCACGATGGCGCGGCTGGCGGCATCGATGTTCCTCCCGACGTGGAACAAGGACGTGCTCGACCGGTCGGTGGCGCGGGCCCTGCACCGCGCCGACCCGAGCCGCCCCGTCGATCTCCACTCGGGCGTGTTCCCCGGTCCGGCCTCCGGCGGCACCGACACGCACTTCTACTTCGGTTGGTACCACGGTCGCATGGACGGGCTCGCGCCCGCGTTGCGTGCCGTACCTCGCTTGGCGCGCTTCGTGACCGAGTTCGGCGCCCAGGCGGTGCCCGACACCGCCGGGTTCATGGAGCCGGAGCGCTGGCCCGACCTCGACTGGGACACGCTGTTCGAGCGGCATGCCTGCCAGGCGCGGGTGTTCGAGCGGCACGTGCCACCCGGGAAGTACCCGACGTTCGACGCGTGGCGCGCCGCAACGCAGGCCTACCAGGCGGCGCTCATCCAGCTCCAGGTCGAAGACCTGCGCCGGCTGAAGTACGACCCCAACGGCGGCTTCTGCCACTTCTGCTTCGCCGACGGCCATCCCGCGGTCACGTGGTCGGTGCTCGACCACACGCGGGCCCCGAAGGCCGGGTTCGCGGCGCTGCGCGACGCGTGCCGTCCCGTGCTGGCGATGGTGGAGCCGCGGGAGGGCCTCGTCCACGTGGTCAGCGAGCTGCGCCACGGGCTGAGCGACGCCGTCATCGAGGTGCACGCGGGCGGGCGGCGGCTCGGGAAGTGGACGGGCTACGTGCCCGGTGACGGGATCGCGTACGTCGCCGACGTCGACCTCGACAACGCCGCCGACCTTCTCGCGACGCTCTCGCACCCCGAGGTCGGCCGGGTCGAGAACCGTTACTCGCCCTTGATCCTGCAGGCCGTCCGGCGTGCCTGGACTGCCCGCTCCGGTTGAACTTTTTCACAAGCGCGGCGCTAGGTTCGCGGGCGTGTCGAGGGTCGAGGAGGTCAGCACCGCCGCCGAGCGGGGTGGCGCCGACGACGCCGACCGCCTCGCCAAGGACACGGGCGCCCCCGTTCCCGAACCGCGCTCGCGTTTGCCGTTCGTCGTCGAGTTCTACCGCTCGGCCGTCGGCAAGAAGTGGGTGATGGCGGTCACGGGCGTGATCGGCATGGGCTACGTGTTCGCCCACATGGTCGGCAACCTCCACATCTTCGAGGGGCCGAACCAGATCAACCACTACGGCGAGTGGCTGCGCGACCTGCTCGACCCGCCGTTCCCGCGCACGTTCGTGCTGTGGTCGCTCCGGATCGGCCTGATCGTGGCGCTCGTGCTCCACCTGCACGCCGCCTACGCGCTCACCCTGATGAACCGCAGGGCGCGGCCGGTGCGCTACCAGTCGCAGCGCGACTACGTCGCCGCCACGTTCGCCGCCCGCACCATGCGCTGGACCGGCGTGATCGTGCTGCTGTTCATCGGCTACCACCTGGCCGATCTCACGTGGGGCGCCTCCAACCCCGGATACGTGCGCGGTGACGTGTACCGCAACTCGGTGGCGAGCTTCGAGCAGTGGCCGGTCACGCTGTTCTACGTGATCGCCAACCTCGCCCTGGGCGTGCACCTGTACCACGGCGCCTGGAGCCTGTTCCAGAGCGTGGGGATCAACAACCCCCGCTTCAACCCGTGGCGGCGCGCCTTCGCGACCGCGTTCGCGGTCGTCACCACGGTGGGGTTCATCGCGGTGCCGATCGCGGTGCTCGTGGGGATCGTCGAATGAGTGACATCAGGCTCGACGCACGCGTGCCCGAGGGGCCGATCGCGGAGAAGTGGGACCGGCACCAGTTCGACGTGAAGCTGGTCAACCCGGCCAACAAGCGCAAGTTCGAGATCATCGTGGTGGGCACGGGTCTGGCGGGCGCGTCGGCGGCGGCGTCGCTCGGTGAGCTCGGCTACCGGGTGAAGGTGATCACCTTCCACGACTCGCCCCGGCGCGCGCACAGCATCGCCGCCCAGGGCGGGA
The DNA here is from genome assembly GCA_050743385.1 of Acidimicrobiia bacterium. Lineage (GTDB taxonomy): Bacteria > Actinomycetota > Acidimicrobiia > IMCC26256 > JACDBD01 > JACDBD01. The sequence continues at coordinate 97 of JBOGFJ010000037.1, read as the reverse complement.
TCAACGCGGCCAAGAACTACCGCAACGACGGCGACAGCGTGGAGCGGCTGTTCTACGACACGGTGAAGGGCGGCGACTACCGCTCGCGCGAGGCCAA
>JBOGFJ010000036.1:0-2936 GCA_050743385.1 Acidimicrobiia bacterium | reverse complement strand
CGGGTCTTCTCCAGGTCGCGCTGTTCCGGGATCGGCATGAGGCCTCTCTCTACAACACCGCGCCGGTGGCGCGCAGCTTCTCGACCTCGGCGGAGTCGAAGCCCCAGCGGCCGAGTACCGCTTCCGTGTCGTCGCCGGGGTGCATGGGCGACCTCGGTGTTGCCGCGGGCGTACGGCTGAACCGCGGTGCCGGCGCGGGTTGGGGAACGCCGCCGGGTTTTAGGAACGTCCCGCGCGCCCGGTTGTGCGGGTGCTCGGGTGCCTCGAGCGGGCTGAGCACCGGCGCGAAGCACGCGTCGGTCCCCTCGAGCAGCTCGCACCATTCGTCCCGAGACTTGGTCCGGAACACCTCCGCGAGGCGTTCCTTGTCGGCCGGCCAGCGCGCCTTGTCATACTGGGCGTCGAGGTCGAGGGTGAGCCCGACGCGTTCGAGGAGCTCGGCGTAGAACTTCGGTTCGACGGTGCCGACCGCGACGAACTTCGCGTCGGCGGTCTCGTAGACCTCGTAGAACGGCGCTCCGGTGTCGAGGTGGTTGGTACCGCGCTCGCCCCAGAAGCCACTCGCGCGCGCGGCGTAGAAGGGTGTGAGCATGAGCGCGGCGCCGTCGACCATGGCGGCGTCGATCACTTGCCCCTTGCCGGAGCGCGCGGCCTCGAACGCGGCGCAGGCGATGCCGAACGCGAGCAGCATCCCCCCGCCGGCGAAGTCGCCGAGCACGTTGATCGGGGGCGTCGGCTTCTCGCCCGCCCGCCCGAGCGGCTCGAGCGCGCCCGCGAGGGCGATGTAGTCGATGTCGTGACCGGCGGCGCGAGCGTACGGGCCGTGCTGACCCCAACCGGTGAGGCGCCCGTACACCAGCCGCGGGTTGCGGGCGAGGCACTCCTCGGGGCCGATGCCGAGGCGCTCGGCCACGCCCGGGCGGAACACCTCGACGAACGCGGCCGCCCCCTCGACCAGGCGCAGCAGGGTCTCCACGCCCTCGGCGGCCTTGAGGTCGACGGCGACGGCTTCCTTGCCCCGGTCCATGGCGCTGGTGGCGGGCCGGGACCGGTCGATCGCACGGGCGGCGTCGACGCGGTCGACTCGGAGCACCTCCGCCCCCATGTCGGCGAGGAGCATGCCGCAGAACGGCCCGGGCCCGAGGCCCACCATCTCCACCACTCGTAGACCTGCGAGGGGACCCGGCACTAGAACAGATTCTAAACTCGACCCGTTCGCCGACCACTTCCTGGAGGCACGCCATGGGCACGCCCGTCATCGTCGAGGCCGTCCGCACCCCGATCGGCAAGCGCAACGGATGGCTCTCGGGCCTGAAGGCAACCGACGTGTTGCGCCACGCCCAGGTCGAGGTGATCAAGCGGGCCGGGATCGACCCCGCGATCGTCGACGAGGTCATCGGCGGTTGCGTCACCCAGGCGGGGGAGCAGGGGAGCAACGTCACCCGCAACGCCTGGCTGTCGGCGGGCAACGACGTGCTCCCGTTCTCGACCGCCTGCACCTCGGTCGACGCCCAGTGCGGGTCTGCGCAGCAGGCGAACCACCTGGTCGCGGGCCTCATCGCGGCCGGGGGCGCCGACGTCGGCATCGCGTGCGGCGTCGAGCAGATGAGCCACGTGCCCCTCGGCGCGAACGTCTACAACGGTCCCGGCAGCCCCCGCAGCGAGCCGTGGCCCTACGACGATCCGCCCAACGGGCAGTTCGGGGCCGCCCAGCGCATTGCCGAGAACCGCGGGCTCAGCCGCGAAGACCTCGACGAGTGGGGCCTCGGGTCGCAGCAGAAGGCGAAGGTGGCGTGGGACGAGGCCCGCTTCGAGCGCGAGGTCGCGCCCATCAAGACACCGGTCATCGGCGAAGACGGCAACCCGACCGCCGAGACGCAGGTCATCAGCCGCGACCAGGGCCTGCGCGACACGACGATGGAGGGTCTGGCGAAGCTCAAGCCGGTCGTCGACGGCTACATCATCACCGCGGGGAACTCGTCGCAGATCTCCGACGGCGCCGCCGCAGTGCTCTGGATGGACGAGGACAAGGCGAAGGCCCTCGGACTGAAGCCGCGGGCACGGCTCCTCCATCAGCTCGTCACGGGCACCGACCCCTACTACCTGCTCGACGGTCCCGTCGACGCGACCTACAAGATGCTCGACCGCTCGGGCATGGCGATGGCCGACTTCGACGTCTTCGAGATCAACGAGGCGTTCGCGTCGGTGGTCCTGAGCTGGGCGCAGGTGCACAAGCCCGACCTCGACCGCGTCAACGTGAACGGCGGCGCGATCGCGCTCGGCCACCCGGTGGGCTCCACCGGCTCCCGGCTGATCACCACCGCGCTGCACGAGCTCGAGCGCGCCGACAAGGAGCTCGCATTCGTCTCGATGTGCTGCGGCGGCTCGCTCGGCACCGCCAGCATCCTCCAGCGGATCTGATCACGGCCGTCGACCTCATCCTCCCGAACCTGCGCGCTCGCCGCGCTGTTTTCGGCGCGCTCGGCGCGCAGGTTCGGTGAAGCGGCGGCTGCCCGACCCGGGGGCGGTTCACGACGAGCGCGAGATCGAGGCCGTAGTCGAGGTGCTGCGGACGTCGAACCTCGCCCTCGGCCCGAACGTCGCCCAGCTCGAGCAGCGGGTGGCGGAGCTGCTCGCGAAGCGGCACGGCGTGATGGTGAACTCGGGCTCGTCGGCCCTCCGCCTCGCGATCGACCTGCTCGAGCTCGAGCCCGGTGACGAGGTCATCACGCCCGTCGTCACCTTCGCCACGGACGTCGCGCCCCTCGTGCAGTCGGGGTTGGTGCCTGCGTTCGTCGACGTCGAGCCTGACACGTACCAGATCGACGTGGACCGCATCGAGGAGATGGTGGGGCCGCGCACCCGGGCGATCCTCGCACCCAACCTCGTCGGCAACGTGCCCGACTGGGACCGCATCCGCGACATCGCCGACTCCC
>JBOGFJ010000035.1:0-3458 GCA_050743385.1 Acidimicrobiia bacterium | reverse complement strand
CCACCCTTCCCCGCACCCGACGTCGAGCACGCGGGCGGAGGGATCCGCCTCGAGCCGGGCGCCCAGCCCCGGGATCTGCGGCACCCACTCCGCCGCGAACGCGTTGACGAAGAGCGGCCGGGTCATGCCCGCCTGCAGATCGTGGACCTCGTAGTCGGCGTACGGAACGCCGGTCCCGTCACGGAAGGCCCGCTCCAGCGATCCGGTCACCTTCCCCGCGAAGGAGGGGAAGCCCGCCACTGCCGCCATGAACGCCGGGCTCTCGGCATCGAGCAGGACGGCGTCGTGGCCTTGCGGCAGGGTGTAGGAGCGGGCTTCGGGCTCGCGCCCGGGCTCGTCGACGTCGAGGATCCCGGCGACCGCCTGCTGCTCGAGCCATTCGCGGGCGTAGCGCTCGTGGATGCCGGTGCGCGCCGCCAGCTCGCCCGGCGTGGCGGCGCCGCCGTCGCGCAGCGAGGCGTAGAGCCCGAGGCGGTTCCCGAGATCGATCGTCGTCAGCTCGAGGGTGGCGATGCCGGCGCCGAAGATGCGTTCGGCCAGCGCTCCGGCCCGAGCCTCGGGGTCGTGCGACGTGGTGGGTTCGGCGGTCGTGGTCATCTGAGCTCCTCCGGGTCTTGGTCGTCATCCGGTAGGCGCGAATCGCGGCTTCGCGACGCGAATTCGTTGCTACAGCTGCCAGCCGGGGGAGTGCTCCGGTTCGTAGGAGCAGAACGTCCCGGTGCGCACCGACGCCCGCAGATGACGCCCGAGCGACGGATGCTCCCGGTCGATGCGGTCGAGGGTCAGGCGGATCCGGGCCCGGACGGCCTTCCGGGCCCGTTCGGTCTCGTCACCGAGCCGCCTCGTGCGGCCACCGAGGCCGAGCGCCGCCTCCAGCTCGGAAACGATCGCCTCGCGCTCGGTCTTGCCGCGCGCGGCGCGCTCGATGTCGTGGTCGGCTTCGGCCTCCCCGACTTCCTCCTCGAGCTCGCGGAGCCGGCGGCGGTACTCCTCGACCGCCCGCCGGTCGAGGACGGCGTCGGCGCCGGGTGCGACGCCGCCGCCGTGTCCCTCGCCTGCGCCGAGCAGCTCGCGGACGTGCAGCATCTCGCCGGGTCGGGCGACGAGCGCGGCCAGGTCGCGGAGGCCCTTGGCGTCCTTCATCATCGCCGTGACGCCGTCGTAGCGCAGGGTCCACACGTCGCCGTCGCGCTGGAACACGTTCGCGTCGCCCTCGCCCTCCTCGCCTTGGCCATCGCCTCCGACTCGGCCGTGTGCGGCGGCGCGGTGCCGTTCGCCCACGTCCACGAGCAACGTCGCCCCCGCCGCGCGATGCAGCGCGAGGGCGTCATCGAAGTGCCGCTCCGTCTCCGGATATCCGAGCAGGGCGGCCAGGCGCCCGAGGCACATGTCGACCGCGCCCAGGCATGCCCCGCCGATGCCGTCGACGATGAGCCGACCCGCGAGCGGTCGCAGCCGGTCGTAGAGCAGGCGCGCGAGCTCACGGTGACGCACCAGCACGGCGGCGTCGGTGGCGCAGCTCATCGCTTCCAGCCACTCGGCGTCGCGGGGGATCGGTCGCAGGTCGGCGGCGGCGAGCCGGTCGAGGATTGCCCGGGCGTCCGCCTCGCGCCCGCTCCGGGCCGCGACCATGGCCGGGAGGCTCGGGTACTCCCAGAGACTGGGATGGTCCTCGAGCAGCTCCGAGAACTCGCGGCCGATGTCGGTGACGTCGCGATCGAGGAGAACGGGCACGGCGGCGCGCTGGGTGAAGATCATCATGCGGGCGTTCTCGCTCTGGGCCGCCTGGCCGATCCGCGACACCTCCTCGAGCGACGCTTCAACGCGTTCGAGGTCACCGACCATGAGGGCGCGCATGCCGCGCCAGAGGGGCACGTACCACTGGAACAGCGGCTGGCGCAGCAGATCGGCTACCCGGGCGTAGGCCTCGATCTCGGCGTCGACACCGGCGACGTCACCGACCTCGAGCAGGGCAACCAACCGGAGCCGCCGCCCCAACAGCTCGATCTCGGGATCGCGCGCCGTGGTCGCCAGCGCCACGATCTCGCTCGACTGGCGGACGCGCTGATCGGCGTGCTCGGGTGCCGGGATCACGTCGCAGTGGACCGCGAGGGCATACGCGAGCGCGCGATCGTCGCCGAGCCGGCGCGCCGTCGTGATGGCGTCCTCGGCGAGCCGGGCGCGCCGCTCGTCGTCACCCGCGCCCGTGAGCGCGACGGACAGCCGTGCTTGCACCCATACGGTGAGTGAGTCTTCACCGGTGAGGGCAGCCGCCGCCTCCTCCAGGAGATCGATCTGGGTCCGGTCTCCGAGCGCGATCTCGAACCCACCCATGCCCATGCCGAGGCCGAGAGCGGCCCGAGCGAGGTGTTCGGCATCCTCCTGGCTTCGCGCGACGTCGGCGGCGCGCACGAAGGCGTCGCGGGCGGCGTCGACCGCACCGCGGCGAACGTGGGCATCGCCGAGTCGCAGCAACAGGTCCGCGCGGCGTTTCTCGTCGGGCGGCGCGACGCGGGATGCGTCCAACGCGTCCTGGTAGTGCCGCGCGGCGTCGTCGTAGGCGAGATGGTGGAGCGCGTCGTCACCGGCGCGGGTCGCATACGTGACGCCGCGGTCGGCATCGCCCCCAGGCACCGCGGCCAGGAAGTGGCGGGCGAGCTCGGCCGCGTCGACCGGGTTCCCGGCGCGGACGCGCGCCTCGAGAACCTCCCCGACCACACGGTGGCGGGCGGCGCGTTCGGCCGCGCCGAGGCCGTCGGAGAGCGCGCGCTGCACGAGGTCGTGCGAGAACTCGAACCTGCCGACGGCCGTCGACACGAGGAAGCGGGCGTCGCATGCCTCCTCGAGCATTGCAAGCACCGCGCTCGGGTCGTACTCGGATGCCTCGGCCAGGATCGTGGAGTCGAAGTCGGCGCCGATGACCGCGGCGGTGCGCAGCAGGTCGTGACAGGGCGCCGACACTCGCGCCAGGCGCCGGTCGATCACGGCCCGGACCGTGCCCGGGAGCGCGGGCAGCTCTGCCACCGCGCGGTCGAGGCGCTCCTGTGCCGCCAGCAGCTCGACGATCTCGCGGACGAACAGCGGATTGCCGTTCGTCTGACGCGCGAGCGCTTCGCCCATCTCGTTGGCGGCGGCTCGCCCTGAGACCGCCGCGGCCAACGCGCCGGTCTCGCGACCGTTCAGTCCCCCGAGATGCAGACGTCGCGCCGACGCCGGGAGCTTCTCGAGCGTGCCCGCGAGCTCGGGCCCCACCTCCGTGTCGCGATACGTCGCGATCACGACGACCCGGGCGACGTTGAGCGCCCGGCTGGCGAAGTCCAGCAGGGTCAGGGACGCGTGGTCGGCCCAGTGGACGTCGTCGAGTACGAGCAGCACTGGCCGTCGCTCCGCGGCTGTCTCGAGGACGCGCGCGACCGCCTCGTACAGCTGGAAGCGGGCCTGCTCGGTCTCGGCGATCC
>JBOGFJ010000034.1:0-5265 GCA_050743385.1 Acidimicrobiia bacterium | reverse complement strand
GCTCCACGACGACGCCGTGGCGATGGCGGCCGGCCTGCAGGCCCGCGGCGCCTGCCCCGGTGCCCACATCGCGCTGCTCGGGCCCACGACGCGCCCCATGGTGACGGCGATCGAGGCGACCTGGCTGGCCGGGGCGACGGTCGTCGCGCTCCCCCTGCCGATGCGGTTGGGAACCATCGAGGAGTTCGTGGCCCAGACCCGGCGCCGCATCCTCCACGCCCACACCGACCTGATCGTGATCGACGGCGCCCTGGCCGAGTTCCTCGACCCGCAGCCCGGCGACCCGCCGATCGCCCGCCTCGACGAGCTCGCCGGTGATGCGCGCGCCTACGAGCGGCCCGCCGACGATCCCGATGCCATGGCGGTCCTCCAGTTCACGAGCGGCTCGACCGCGGAGCCCAAGGGCGTCACGCTCCCGCATCGGTGCGTGACCGCGAACCTCGACGCCATCGTCGCCGCCGCCCACATCGACCCCGAGACCGACCGGGCGGTGTCGTGGCTCCCGCTGTACCACGACATGGGGCTGATCGGCTGCCTCGCCACGCCGCTCACCGTCGGCCTCGATCTCCTCCTCGCCGCCCCCCAGGACTTCCTCGCCGGGCCGGCCCGATGGATGGAGTGGATGTCGGAGTTCGGCGGGACGATGACCGCGGGCCCCAATTTCGCCTACGCGCTCGCCGCCCGCGCGCTGCGGCGTCTCGACGGCCTCGACCTGTCACGGTGGCGGCTGGCCCTGAACGGGGCCGAGCCGATCGATCCCGGGGCGGTCGAGGCGTTCTGTACCGCCGGTGCCGGGCACGGGCTCGACCCCCGCGCCGTGTTCTGTGTGTTCGGCATGGCCGAGGCGACGCTCGCGGTCACGTTCCCCGAGCCGTTCTCGGGGATGGCCGTCGACACCGTCGATCGCCGGGTGCTCGAGACCGACCGGTTCGCCGCCCCCGTCGAGCCGACGGCACCCGGCACCGGCGGCGTGCGCCGGCTCGCCGTGCTCGGCCGGCCGCTGGCAGGGCTGGAGCTGCGGATCTGCGAGCCGGTCACCGGCGAGCAGATGCGCGACCGCGAGGTCGGCGAGCTCGAGGTGCGAGGCTCCTCGGTGACACCGGGCTACTTCCACAACGACGCCGCCAACCGGGACACGTTCCACGACGGATGGCTGCGCACCGGCGACCTCGGGTATCTCGTCGACGGCGAGCTGGCCGTGTGCGGCCGCATCAAGGACGTGATCATCGTCGGAGGCCGGAACGTCTTCCCCGAAGACGTGGAGCGGGCGGCCGGCGCCGTCGACGGTGTGCGCGCCGGCAACGTGATCGCGTTCGGCACCGAGGGCCGCCGGGGACGCGAGGCGTTGGTCGTCGTGGCCGAGACGAAGAGCGGCGCCGCCGCACCCCTGCGAACGGCGGTCGCGTCCCGGGTGACGGCGGTGGCTCCCGAGGAGGTCGTGCTGGTGCGGCCCGGGACGCTCCCGAAGACGTCCTCGGGCAAGCTCCAGCGGGGGCTGTGCCGGAGGCGCTATCTCGGCTCGGGCCTCGACTCCACCTAGCCCGGCCAGGACGGCGGGGCGCGTCTGCCCGCATCGAGGTCGTCCGAGCGACAAGAATGGCAGCGCCCCGGGCCGGGAACCCTCTCTCTGACCCCCCGGGTCTTCGACCTCCGGGTTGGCAATGACCACAGCGTTCGAGTCCACACCGCTCCCGGTAGCCCCGGCCCCCGCGCGCGCCTGGGGCCGCCGGGAGCTGGTGGGCGTCTTCGCCGCCCTGCTCCTGCTCACCACGGTGCTGCGGCTTCCGGCCTTCTTCGTCGACGTCTTCAACAGCGACGAGACCTTCCTCGCCACCCAGGCCGAGGTCATCAACGACGGTGGTCGCCTGTACCACGATGCCGCCGACCGCAAGCCCCCGCTCGTCCCGTACCTGTACGCGGCGACATTCAAGGTGACCGGCACGACGGCGCTCTGGTCGGTGCGGGTGCTGGCCATGGTGGCGGTGGCGCTGACCGGCCTGCTCCTCGCGGCCGAGGCGCGGCGGCGTTACGGACGCCGGGCCGGGTGGATCGCCGGGGTGCTGCTCGTGTTCGCATCGGTCGCGTTCGCGCCGCAGGACGGGCAGGCGGCCAACTTCGAGGTGTTCATGCTGCCGGCGATGACGGCCTCGGTGATCCTCGCCCGGCAGGGGAAGGCGTTCTCGTCGGGCGTCGGGGTCGCGGTCGCGACGCTCGCGAAACAGACGGGCGCCGCCACCCTTCTGCCGGTCCTCTACTCGGTGTGCCGGCGCCGGGGGCGCCGCGGCGCCGGCGATGCGCTCCTCGGCTTCGCCGCGCCGGTCGCTCTGGTCGCCCTGCTGGTCGGCCCGGGTCAGCTGCTGTTCTGGGCGGTGCTCGGCAACGGGAGCTACCTCAGCGTGCGGTCGGCTTCCGCGCTCGTCGCGCTGCTGTTCCTCGTGATGACGTTGTCGTTCGTCGCGCTCAACCTGCCGATCCTGTGGGCCATCCCCAAGGCGTGGCAACAACGGCGCGAGTTGGCGCGCGACGACACCGACCTGTGGCTGTGGCTGCTGTCGGCGGCGGTGTCGGTGACCGTCGGCCTGCGTTTCTTCGGGCACTACTACCTTCAGTTGCTCCCGCCACTGTGCCTGCTCACCGCGGGCGTGCTCGCCACGGCCACCCGCCGCGCCGTGACGCGCACCGTCGCCCTCGCGGCGTTCGTCGGCGTCATGCTCTCGATCGCGGGCTTCTTCGTGCGCCCGTTCGACGACCGGGCCGAGTACAAGTCGGTCTCGCGCTACATCGCCGCCCACGCCGGCGACGACGATCGCATCCTCGTCTGGGGACACGTGCCCGAGATCTACTGGGCGTCGAAGACCCGACCCGCGACCCGCTTCCCCACGACCGGGTTCATCACGGGCGCGGCGGGCGGGCGCTACGAGGACGACGTGTCGGAGGAGAACGCGACGCCGGGCGCGTGGGACCTGTTCTTCGAGGACTTCATCGCCCATCCCCCCCGTTACATCCTCGACACGTCACCGGCCAAGATCCGGGGCTCCGAGTACTACCCGATCTCACGTTTCCCCCGGCTGGCCGAGACGGTGTTCCGCGAGTACCGCTACGTGGCGTCGATCGACGGCATCACCGTCTACGAGCGCGTTCCCGACCCACCGTTCCGCACCGCGATCTGGTAGCGCAGGGCTCACACCAGCGGCCAGGGGACGGAGTGATAGCCCGGGTCGGGCTCGGGGAGCGTTCCGGTCGTGAGCAGGTCGGCGGCCCGCTCGGCCATCGCCTCGAGCTCGAGCGACGACAGCAAGGGCTCGAGCCGCTGGGTCACCGCCGGGTCGCGCTGCGCCACCCGACACACGGCATCGGCGTTGGCGGGGGCGATGCGCTCCCCGGCGAAGTCCCAGATCACCGTGCGCAACTTCCATGCCGGGTGGAACGTGAGCCCGTGGTCGATGCCGACGATGGGCCCTTCGGGCCGGACCCGCAGACAGTGGCCGCCTTTGCGGTCGGCGTTGTTCACGAGCACGTCGAAGACGGCGAAGCGGCGGAAACGGTCGGGGTCCTCCTCGAGCAGCGTGAAGTAGTGCTCCTCGGGGTCGTGGTCGACGAAGCGCTGCACCATGCCCTCGCCCAGGGGTCCGTCACGCAGCACCGTCTCGGGCACGAGATCCCACCCGAGCGCGACCGCGAGCTCGTAGGTCGCCACCTCCCGCTGACAGAGCGTGCCGCTCGGGAAGTCCCACAGGGGGCGCTCCCCCCGGCGCGGCTTGTAGATGGCCGTGAGCGCGACACCGTCGCCGTCGGTGACGCGGGCGAGAAACGTCGCGTTCGACGACCACGGTATGCGCCCGAGCACCTCGAGCTCGCCGCTCGCGAGCAGCTCGGCGGCGAAAGGAGGCGTCAGTTCCAGCGCGGGCACCGGTGGCCGGCTGGGTCCATCGGCATGTCGCACAACGGACACGGTGGGCGACCGGCAGCAACCGTGGCGGCACCGTGGGCGGCCATCGCCCGCACCTGCGAGCGGGTGGCGTAGATGCGAGCGACGTAGCCCTCCTGCTCCTCGTCTGTGAGCGGGTCTTCGGGCACCGCCGGCGCCGCCACCTCCTCGTCGTCCTCGGACGCCTGCTCGCGCAGCTCGATGAGCACGCGCTCGCGGTCGGGGTCGAAGCCGAGGCCGATGAGCCGAGCGCGAAACAGCGGGACCGTCGGCTCCCGCAGGTTCACGACCTGCTGGGGCGGCACCGGGTCGGCCTCCGCTTCGGGGAAGTCGGCGGCGATGCGGTCGAGGAATGCCACGGCCTCGGTAGCGAGCAATGCGACCTGCTCCTTCTCCACCAGCACCGTGAGCTGCGTCGACGCCGTGCGCGCCTGGATGAAGAACTCGCGCTCTCCAGGCTGACCGACTGCGCCGGTGGCGAGCGAGTCGATGTGCTCCAGGTCGATGTTCTCAGGCATTCGATTCCCTCGTGTCGTGGTCGTTCTCGTCCCCGACGTTCTCCGGCTCGGGCCGCAGCTCCTCGAGGTCGCCGGTGTCGTTGCATTTCACGAGCGCGGCGCCGTAGGCCGACAGCTCGAACACCGTCACCGACGCCGGGGCGACCACGAGCCGCTGGAACAGATCGAGGTGCAAGCCCGTGTAGTGCGCGATCGCCGCCTTGATGGGATCGGCGTGCGACACGACCACGACCACCTCGCCGGGATGGACGGCCACGACGGCCTCGAGCGCGGTGACCATGCGGGCCTGCATCTCGGACAACGACTCGCCGTTGGGGAACCGCGCCCTCGAGGGCGCCCGCTGCACGGTCTTCCACAGGTCGGTCTTGGCCAGCTCGGCCAGCTTTCCGCCCGTCCACTCGCCGTAGTCGGCCTCGATGACGCCCGGGAGCGCCCGAACCGGGAGCGCGTGGTGGGCCGCGATCGCCTCGGCGGTCTGGGTGGTGCGCTCGATCGGGCTGGCGTACACCGCCGCCACCGGCACCTCGCCGAGCCGCTCCCCGAGCGCCTTGGCCTGGCTCTGCCCGTCGTCGGAAAGGTCGACGCCCGCGGTCCGACCGGTGAGCATCGGGCCCGTCTGCTCGGTGACGGCGTGACGCACCAGCACGAGCTTGGTGGCCGGCGGGGGCTTGGGCGCCTCCGTCTCCGCCTCGGGGCGCGCGCCGGAACGCTCCTCTTCGAGGGCGTGGGCCGCGGCGGGGGGCGGCGCAGCGGTATCGAGGCCTTCCTCGGGATCACTCACGGAACCCGCGATGGTACCGGCCCCTGTCGGCGCGTTCG
>JBOGFJ010000033.1:0-8479 GCA_050743385.1 Acidimicrobiia bacterium | reverse complement strand
CGGTCGGCGGGGTCGTCGATCGTCTCGTCGAGCTCGGCCCAGTACGGCACCCGCTTGCCGGTGTCGGCGTCGAGGAGCACGATCGGCGCGTCCTCGTCGAGGGAGGCGCCGATGTCGGTCGACGGCGCGATCTTCGACGTGTCCACGTCGAGGCCGGGAACGAACGTGAGGACGGGCGAACCAGGGCTGAACCCGTCGTTGCGGTTCCACTCGGTCGGGTCCATGGCGACGCCGGCGACGTTGACCGGCATCGCCTCGGGCACGAACGCGACGCGCCGGCCCGTGTCGGTGGTGTCGTCCTCGACCGTGAACCAGTCGTTCGGGAACGGGTACAGACACTTCCGCGCGTCGAGGAAGTCGCAGCCGGGCACGACCTCGATGTCGGCGTTCACGACGTCGCTGGGGTCGTCGCCTCCCTCACCGAACGCGGTCGTCGTCGCGAGCACGACCACGGCCGCGACCACGCCGATCAGAGGGCGTCCCACACCATCTCTTCCGCCCCCGGCGCGTCGCCCAGCATCTCGGCGGGATTGCGCTTGTTGACGTGGCCGATGAGACCGTTGTAGATCCCGAAGCCGCACAACTCGCGCAGCCGGGGCGAGAACCCGGCCGCGATCTCGCGCGGGATACCGAGCTGCTGGTTCTCCTGCTGGCGGATGAAGCCGGCGCAGTAGTTCATCGCGATGCCGAGCCGACGTTCGTCGGTGATGTTGGCGCCGCCGCCGTGCCAGAGGCTGCCGTGCCACACGAGCACGCTGCCCTTGGGCATCTCGGCCGGGATGCTGTCATAGGGCTTCCCGTAGTCGGGGGAGTGGTCGCGCAGGTGCGACCGCGGGATCACGCGCGTCGCGCCGTTCGCCTCCGTGAAGTCCGTGAGCGCCCACATCGTGTTGCAGACCGTCGGCACGTGCGGCTTCGCCAGCGGGATGAGCTGGTCGTCGGCGTGGATGGGCTGCTCGTTCTCACCCGGGTCGATGGCGATCGACGACAGCGACGACACCAGGCAGCCGTGGTCGAGCACCTGCTCGACGACCGGGAGGACCTCGGGATGCACGGGAACCGCCTCGTAGCTCTTGCCGAGCGCGAGGAGGTTGTAGATACGGACGGTTCTGGTGCCCTCGAAGCTGTTGTCGGCGGGGACGACGTCGTAGAGCTCCTCGAGGCGCAGCAGATCGTCGGCGAGGGCGTCGACGAATTCGGGTTCGATGACCCGTTCGAGGATCGTGTAGCCGTCGCGTGCGATCCGTTCGGCGTGCGTCGCCACCGCGGCCGGTTCACCCACGGCGCTCACCCTACTGGTGCGCCGCACTAGCTTCAGGTGCGTGCCGATCTACTCCCTCGGCGACGCCGAGCCCGACATCTCGCCTTCGGCGTTCGTACACCCCGAAGCGACGGTAATCGGCAACGTCACCATCGGCGCCGAGTCGACGATCTGGCCCCAGGCGGTGTTGCGGGGCGACTACGGCCGCATCACCGTGGGCGCGCGCACGTCGATCCAGGACGGCGCCATCATTCATTGCACCGCCGAGCGCGACACGGTGATCGGCGACGACTGTGTGATCGGCCACCTCGCGCACATGGAGTCGTGCGTCATCGAGAACGGCTCCCTGGTCGGCACCGGATCGATCGTGCTCCACCGTGCCGTCGTGCGCGCGGGCGCGCTGGTCGGAGCGGCGGCGCTGGTACCGAACGACATGGAGGTGCCGTCGGGGGCGATGGCGCTCGGCGTGCCCGCGACGGTGCGCCCCGACACGGTCACGCCCGACATGATCAGTATCAACGCCGCCGGCTACGTCGAGAACGGCAAGCGCTACCGCGAGGGGCTCCATCGTCTGAGCTGATCAGCCCGCAGGGGCAGGTGCCTCGGACGAGCGGTACAGGTCGGGCTCGAGGTAGATCACGCGGGCGATCGGCACCGCTGCCCGTACCCGCGCCTCGACCACGTTGATCGCCTGCGCGACCGCGTCGACCGAGGGGGCGTCGAGGTCGAGCTTGGCCGCGATCAGCAACTCGTCGGGGCCGAGGTGCAACGTGCGCAAGTGGATGATCCTGCGCACCTCGCGGGCGCCCTCGATGACGCGGACGATCTCGGCCTGCATCTTCGGGGAAGCCGATTCGCCGATGAGGAGGCTCTTCATCTCGATCGCGAGCACGATCGCGATCACGACCAGGAGGGCGCCGATTGCGAGGCTGCCGGCGGCGTCGTAGCGCGGCTCGTCGGTGACGGTGGCGAGCGTCACGCCGGCGAGCGCGAAGATCAGCCCGACCATCGCCCCCAGGTCCTCGAGGAGCACGACGGGGAGCTCGGGGCTCTTGGAGCGGCGCACGAACGCCCACCAGCTCTGTCCTTCGCCGCGAACATGGCCCGCCTCCCGGATCGCGGTCCGGAACGAGAAGGCCTCGAGCCCGATCGCGACGCCGAGGATGGCGAACGCAATCGCCGGCGACTCGAGCTCGTGGGGGTGCCGCAGCTTCTCGATCCCCTCGTAGAGCGCGAACAAGCCGCCCACCGCGAACAGGACGACCGATACGACGAACGCCCAGAAATAGCGCTCGCGCCCGTAGCCGAAGGGGTGCTCCGGCGTCGCCGGGCGCTGGCCTCGGGAGCCGCCCAGGAAGAGGAGGCCCTGGTTGCCGGTGTCGGCGACGGAGTGGATGGCCTCCGCCAGCATCGACGCCGCCCCCGTCAACGCGAACCCCACGAACTTCGCGATCGCGATCCCGAGGTTGGCCAGGAACGCGGCGGCGATCGCCCGGCGGCTTCCCTCGTGCATGCGCCGGCAGGTTATCGTCAGCGTTTCGAAGCGGATCTCGAAGCCCGGAGGCCTTCCCATGCCGGAGCCCGTCATCGTCGCCACCGCCCGCAGCCCCATCGGGCGTGCGTTCAAGGGATCGCTGGTCGACCTGCGCGCCGACGATCTCGCCGCCACCATCGTCTTGGCGGCGCTGGCCAAGGTCCCCGAGCTCGATCCCGCCGAGATCGACGACCTCATGCTCGGCTGCGGTCTGCCCGGTGGCGAGCAGGGGTTCAACCAGGGGCGCGTCGTGAGCGTGCTGGCGGGGTTGCCCGACATCCCCGGCTGCACGATCACCCGCTACTGCTCGTCGTCGCTCCAGACCATCCGGATGGCGGCGCACGCGATCAAGGCCGGCGAGGGCGACGCGTTCGTCGCTGCCGGCGTCGAGACGGTGAGCCGCTTCACCAAGGGCAACTCCGACAGCTGGCCCGACACCCAGAACCTGAAGTTCCAGGAGCCGGCGCTCCGCACCGCCAAGCGCTCCGAGGGCGGGCAGGGCGACTGGGACCCGCCCGACGGCCTCCCCGACGTCTACATCGCGATGGGCCAGACCGCCGAGAACGTCGCCGAGCTCGAGAACGTGTCGCGCGAGGCCATGGACGAGTTCGCCTGTCTGTCGCAGAACCGGGCGGTGGCGTCGCAGGAGAACGGGTTCTTCGACCGCGAGATCACGCCGGTCGAGCTGCCCGACGGCACCAAGGCGAGCAAGGACGACGGTCCTCGCCCCGACACGACCGTCGAGAAGCTGGCCGCGCTCAAGCCCGCGTTCCGTCCCGACGGCAAGGTCACCGCGGGGAACGCCTGCCCGCTCAACGACGGTGCCGCCGCGGTCATCGTGATGAGCGACACGCGCGCGCGGGAGCTCGGTATCACGCCGCTGGCGCGCATCATCTCCAGTGGCGTCACCGCCCTGAACCCGGAGATCATGGGGCTGGGCCCGATCGAGGCCAGCCGCCAGGCGCTGAAGCGGGCCGGGATGACCATCGACGATGTCGACCTGGTCGAGATCAACGAGGCGTTCGCGGCCCAGATCGTGCCGTCGGTGAAGCACCTCGGGATCGCCTACGACAAGCTCAACGTCCACGGCGGTGCGATCGCCCTCGGCCACCCGTTCGGGATGACCGGCGCCCGCATCATGACGACGCTGCTCAACGGCCTCGAAGACGCCGACAAGACCACCGGCCTCGAGACCATGTGCGTCGGCGGCGGCCAGGGCATGGCCATGGTCGTCGAGCGCGTTTCGTAGCGCCCTCGCGGCAACTGGCCAATCCCGCGTCTCAGCGCGCATCGGGTCGCCGGTTCGGAGAATCGCGGGTCAGTGCACGGGGCGGACGTCCCAGACCGAAGCCATGGGGATCCGCAGCGGGCGCGCCGCCGCGCCGACCCGTACCCGCAGCACCTTCCCCGAGCGGTCGTTGCCTTCGTACACCCCCGTGCTCGCGATCGGCGTGCCGCCGCGACCGGCGTGGCAGATCGCAAGCCGCGTGCCCTTGCCGAGGCGGAGGCGCTCGTCCCAGCCGTAGCGGAGCCGGCCGTCGGGGCCGGTGCGCGGCGGCTTGCCCAGGTGTACCCGGTGCTCGCGGTACGACTGCGCCAGCAGCGCCGCCCGATCGGGGCCGCAGAACTCGAGCGTGATGTCGAGGAGGATGCGGGCGAAGGTGCGCCCGTGGTGGGGGAGGTCGTGGTCTTCCGACATTGCCCAGTGGGCGAGCTCGTGGAGCATGACGCCCTTGGTGCGGTAGCGCCGGGGGAGGGTGATCGTGGGCCCGTCGTCGTCCTCGCGGTAGAAGGCCTGCCGGGCGCCGTGGCCGGGCCGCAGGCGAGGTATCCGGTCGAGGCGGTGCTCGGGGAACCGGGCGAACCACCACAGGGTGCCCACCACCTTGTCGGCGAAGCCGCCGCAGGCGTCGAGGCCCGGCAGTGGGCTCGACGGCAGCGGGTGCTCCGCCTGGTAGAGGCGCTTGCGCTGGGCGTCGCGGGGGACGCGGGTCTCGCTCACGGCCACCGATGTAACCACTTCCGCGAGGCGGAGTGGGGACGCTCCGCCCGGCCTGCGGTCACCCGTCCACGGCCGTGCTCGGCATCCGGCCGGCGAGGACATCCACCACCGACGCGGCCGCGAGCCTGCCCATGGCCGTGCGGGTCGCCACCGTCGCGCTCCCGACGTGCGGGAGCAGCACCGTGCGGGGCGCGCTCACCAGCCGGGGGTGCACTGCCGGCTCGTGCTCGTATACGTCGAGCCCGGCGGCGAAGATGCGACCGTGGTGCAGCGCGTCGGCGAGGGCCGCCTCGTCGACGACCGGTCCGCGCGACGTGTTCACGAGCACCGCCGTCGGCTTCATCAACGCGAGGCGCGGGGCGTCGAACAGGTGGCGCGTCTCGCGGGTCAGCGGCACGTGCAGCGTCACGATGTCGGCGGCGCGCACGAGGTCGTCGAGGACGGCGACGTACCCCGGCTCGTCGGTCGGGTGGTGGGCGTGGTGCAGGACGCTCATCCCGAAGCCCGTGGCCCGGCAGGCGACCGCCCGGCCGATGCGTCCCCAGCCCACGACGCCCAGCGTGGCGCCGCACACGTCGTGTCCGAGGTGCTCGTTGACGTTCCAGCCGTGCCACCGTCCGGCCCGCAGATCGGCCTCGGCCTCACTGGTGAGTCGCGACGCCCCGAGGATCAGCGCGAAGGCGAGGTCAGCGGTCGTCTCGTCGAGCACGCCCGGCGTGTTGCACACCACGATCCCTGCGTCCCGCGCCGCCTCGGCGTCGATGTTGTCGTAGCCGACGGCCACGTTCGCGATCACGCGCAGGCGGCCGGCGCCGCCCTCGATCACCGACCGGTCGATCGAGTCGGTGAGGAGGCAGAGGAGGGCGTCGGCCCCGGCTGCCGCCTCCCGGAGCTCCGCGGGGGTGAGCGCCCGGTCGTTCCCGTCGACCTGCCCACCGAGCACCTCGTGGCCCGCCGCCACCAGCGGGTCGAGGCTGCCGGCGGGCAGCGCCCGCGTCACGAAGACCCGACCGCGATCGGCTCCCACGAGCGGCGACCCTACCGGTGCATACACCACCGGCCTCCCGGGTAGGCGCGACCGCGATGATCGCGATGACCCCGATCGACGACGAGCAGCTGGAGCGCACGCTGCTGGCGCTCGAGCAAGACGGGTGGCGGGCGCTCTCGAGCGACCGCGGTGCCCGCTACTTCCGCGAGGCGCTCACCGAGCACCCGCTCCTGGTCTTCCCGGGCACGGTGCTCTCCAAGGACCGCGCGCTCGAGGAGATCGCGGCCGCACCCCCGTGGGCGGAGTTCCGCATCGAGGAGCCGCGGGTCGTGCGTCTGACCGAGCAGAGCGCGGTGCTCACCTACCGGGCGACCGCGCGCCGAGAGGATGGGCCCGAGTACCACGCCCTCATGAGCAGCGTGTACGTGGCGAGCGGTGGCTCCTGGAGGATGGCCTTCCACCAGCAGACACCGCTGCCCGCCCCCGGCTAACCCAGCGCCGGCAGCTGCTGGCGCAGGCCGAGGTTGTCGGCGTAGAGGTCGCCGACGCGCGCGACGCGCGCGAGCACATCGTCGGTCTCGAAGGCGACGGCGCGCTCGTCGTCGGTGTCGAGGGCGTGCTCGACCTCGTCCCAGGTGACCGGGGTGGACACGGTGGGGCGGGGCCGGACCCGCAGCGAATACGCGCACACCGTCGTCTTGTGCCGGTCGTTCTGACTCCAGTCGACGAACACCTTGCCCGATCGGTTCTCCTTCTTCATGACCGTCGTCACCCGCCGGGGGTCGCGCTTCGCCAGCAGTCGACCGATCGCGAGCGCGAACGACTTGGTCTCGTCGGCGGTGACGTCGTCGGTGTTGAGCGGCACCGCGAGGTGGAGGCCCTTCGACCCCGACGTCTTCACCACGCTCGTGAGCCCCAGCTCGTCGAGGACGCCGCGGAGCTCGAGGCCGACCCGGCAGCAGTCGAGGATGCCCGCGGGCTCGCCGGGATCGAGGTCGAAGACCATGGCGGTGGGCCGGTCGGGATGCGACGCCGTCGCTTGGAGGGTGTGGAGCTCGAGGGCGGCCATGTTGGCCATCCAGACGAGCGAGGGCAGGTCGTCGACGACGCACTGGGTGAGCTCGTCGATCGTCGCCTGGCGCATCCACGACGGGGCGTGCCCGGGGCAGCGCTTCTCGAAGAAGGATCCGCCCTCGACCCCGTCGGGATAGCGGACCATCGTGACCGCCCGGTCCTGCAGGTGCGGCACCATCACCTCCCCGATCCGGGCGTAGTAGTCGACGACCCCGGCCTTGGTGAAGCCGGTTTCGGGGTACATGACCTTTCCGAGGTTCGAGAGCCGGACCCGGCGCCCGTCGATCGTGACGTCAGTGGGGGTCACGGGGCCTGCACCCGGGAATCGGGGATGGTGCACCGGGGGGCCACGAGCGGCGAAACTAGTGTGCGAGGGGGCGGGAGAGTGAGGAGGTGGCCCCGGTGCCCAGCACAATCTGGAGCGGCACGATCGGCTTCGGTCTGGTCAGCGTGCCGGTGAAGGTCGTCTCGGCGACGAAGTCGCAGGACGTCCGGTTCAACCAGCTCGAGGAGGGCACCGGCTCGCGGATCCGCTACCGGCGGGTCTCCGAGGCCTCCGGCGAAGAGGTGCCCAACGAGCGGATCGTGAAGGGC
Source organism: Acidimicrobiia bacterium (assembly GCA_050743385.1). Lineage (GTDB taxonomy): Bacteria > Actinomycetota > Acidimicrobiia > IMCC26256 > JACDBD01 > JACDBD01. The sequence goes on along the minus strand of JBOGFJ010000033.1, from coordinate 1,026 downwards.
TACCAGGTCTCGCCCGGTCAGTACGTCGTGGTCGAAGACGAGGAGATGCAGTCGCTGGCGCCCAAGGCCAGCCGCACGATCGAGATCGAAGACTTCGTCGACCTCCACCAGATCGATCCGATCTTCTTCGAGAACCCCTACTACCTCGTGCCCGACCGCGCCGCGGCCAAGCCGTACCAGCTCCTGGTCGAGGCGATGACGCAGCTCGAGAAGGTGGCCGTCGGCCGCATCGTGATGCGGGGCAAGGAGCACTTGGTCGCGATCCGCCCCCTCGGCGGCGTGCTCTGCGTGGAGATGATGCGTTACGCCGACGAGGTCGTTCCCCCGCAGGAGCTCGAGGGCCTGCCCGAAGGCGACGTCGAGCCCACGCAGCGGGAGCTCGACATGGCCCGCCAGCTCATCGAGGCGCTCGCGGGCGACTTCGAGCCCGAGAAGTACCACGACCAGTACCGGGAGCAGCTGCTCGACCTGATCGAGAAGAAGGCGGCAGGCGAGGAGATCGTGGCCGAGCCGCTGGTGGAGGAGCCGGCCAAGGTCGTCGACCTCATGGCCGCGCTCGAGGCGAGCCTCGCCCGGGCCGGGAAGGGCGGGGACGAGGCTGCCGCGCGGCCGGCGCGGAAAGCCGCCACCAAGAAGCCCGCCAAGGCCAAGAAGTCGACGAAGAAGAAGGCCACCCGATCACGCAAGTCGGCGTGAGCCGAGCCCGCCGCTAGGACGCCTGGCGCAGGCCGGTCTCGACCGCCAGCGCGGTGGCCCGGACGACCGAGGCGATCGCGACGACCGGCGCCTGCTCGTCGCCGTGCTCGTCGGCCGGCCAGCCGCAGGCCGTACACGAGCACCACGGGCACTCCGGGTCGAGGTCGAGCGCGGCGCAGGGCTCGAAGCGCACCGCCGGTGCCGGGGCTCCCAGCTCTCCCACCTGTCCCACCTGTCCCAGCTCTCCCACTTGTCCCAGCTTGCTCATGATGCTGCCTTCCGCCTGTGGCTTCCCGGCGTGTCCTTCGCCGACCGGAGGCCGGCTCGGCC
>JBOGFJ010000032.1:0-3720 GCA_050743385.1 Acidimicrobiia bacterium | reverse complement strand
TCATCACCGAGGAGATGGGATCGCCCATCACGTTCTCGAACCTCGCCCAGTCGCCGGCGCCGTGGATGATGCTCAACACCTTCCTCCAGGTGGCGGCGGAGTACCCGTGGGAGGAGCGCCGGCAGGGTGCGATCGGGGGCGAGATCATCGTGCGGCGCGAGCCCGCCGGGGTCGTCGCTGCCATCGTGCCGTGGAACGTGCCGCAGTTCGTGACGATGTCGAAGCTGGCCCCAGCGCTCATCTCGGGCTGCACGGTCATCGTGAAGCCCTCGCCCGAGACGCCCCTCGACGGCTTCAAGCTCGCCGAGCTGCTCGACCAGGCCGGGATCCCGAAGGGAGTCGTCAGCATCATCCCCGCAGGCCGCGAGGTGGGGGAGCACCTGGTGCGTCACCCGGGCATCGACAAGGTCGCGTTCACCGGTTCCACGGCCGCGGGGCGTCGCATCGCCGCCATCTGCGGTGAGCAGCTCAAGCGCTGCACGCTCGAGCTCGGCGGCAAGTCGGCCGCGATCATCCTCGACGACGCCGACCTCGGCGCCACCGTCGAGGGGTTGAAGTTCGCGGCGCTGATGAACAACGGCCAGGCGTGCGTCGCCCAGACGCGCATCCTCGCCAGCCGCGAGCGTTACGACGAGGTCGTCGACGCGCTGTCGGGCATGGTCGGCGGGCTCGCCGTCGGCGACCCGAGCGATCCCGCGACCGAGGTCGGCCCGCTCGTCGCGGAACGCCAGCAGGAGCGCGTCGAGAAGTACGTCGCCCTCGGCCAGGAGGAGGGTGCGCAGGTCGCGGTCGGCGGCAACGGCCGGCCCCACGGCATGGAGAAGGGCTGGTATGTCAAGCCCACCGTGTTCTCCAACGTCGACAACTCGATGCGCATCGCCCAGGAGGAGATCTTCGGGCCGGTGCTGGCGGTGATCCCCTACGACGACGCCGACGACGCGGTGCGCATCGCCAACGACAGCGACTACGGCCTCGCCGGCTCGGTGTGGACAGGCGACGTCGACCGCGGTCTCGACATCGCCAAGCGCGTGCGCGCCGGCACCTACGGCGTCAACCAGTACACGATGGATTTCGTGGCACCGTTCGGCGGGTTCAAGGGTTCGGGTATCGGCCGCGAGTTCGGGCGTGAAGGCATCGACGCCTACGTCGAGTTGAAGTCGATCGCTCCTCCCGCGGGGAGTTGACCTCGGCCGCTCCGGCGCGAGACTCGAGGCCCACGGGTCCGGATTCCGGACCCCACGGCCTCGAGTCTGAGGCCGACGCGTTCCGGGCCGAGGCGCGGGCGTGGCTGGAGGCGCACGCTCGCCCGCGCGCCCTCAGCGAACGACCGGCAATCAGCACCAACCCCATTGCCCGAGGCAGCCGAGGGAGTGAGCGAGACAGGCAGGCAGGCGCCGAGCACGTGCGGCGGTGCAAGGAGTGGCAGCGCACGCTGTACGACGGCGGATGGGCCGGCGTCGCCTGGCCCAAGGAGCACGGCGGCCGCGGCGGCACGCCGGCCCAAGCGCGCATCTTCGCCCAGGAGGAAGCCCGCTTCGACGTCGCGACCGGCGTGTTCGCGGTCGGCATCGGGATGGTCGGTCCCACGCTCATCGCGCACGGCACCGAGGCCCAGAAGGAGCGCTACCTCCCCGCGCTCCTGCGCGGTGACGACGTCTGGTGCCAGCTGTTCAGCGAGCCCGGCGCCGGTTCCGACCTCGCGGGCCTGCGCACGCGCGCGGCACGCGACGGCGACGAGTGGGTCGTCAACGGCCAGAAGGTGTGGAGCTCGGGCGCGCACCACAGCGACCTCGGCATCCTGCTCGCTCGTACCGACGTCGACGTCCCCAAGCACCGCGGCATCACCTATTTCCTCGTCGATATGCACTCGCCCGGGATCGAGGTGCGTCCGCTGCGACAGATCACCGGAGTCGCGCACTTCAACGAGGTGTTCCTCACCGACGTGCGCATCCCCGACGAGAACGTGGTGGGGGAGCCGAACGCCGGTTGGGGCGTCGCGCTCACCACCCTCGGGAACGAACGCACCCTCATCGGCGGCGGGATGGGCGTGGGCTTTCGCGACGTGGTCCGCCTCGCCCACGCGCAGGCGCGCACCGACGAGCCGGGGATGCGCCAGCGGCTCGCCGCCGCCTACACCCGCTTCGAGCTGATGCGGTACCTCGGACTGCGGGCTCAGGCGGCGGCCCGCGCCGGGCGGCCGCCCGGCCCGGAGAGCTCGGTGCTGAAGCTGGCCGTGTCGCGCAACGCGGCCCTCAACGGCGACCTGGTGCTCGCGCTCGAGGGACCGGCGGGAATGCTCCAGTACGCCGATGCACCCGACGGCGGCTTCTGGCAGCAGCACTTCCTCGGCCAGTGGGGTGTGCGTATCGGCGGCGGCACCGACCAGGTGCAACGCAACGTCATCGGCGAGCGTGTCCTCGGCCTGCCGGCGGAGCCGCGTCCCGACAAGTCGGTGCCGTTCCGCGAGCTGCCCGGGGGCTGAACGGCGGACCCGATGGATCTCGACCTCGCGACCGTCGACCGGCTGCTGTCGACGACACGGTCCGTGCGCAAGCGGCTCGATCTCACGAGGCCGGTGCGGCGCGAGATCGTGACCGAGTGCATCCGGCTGGCTACCCAGGCGCCGACTGCGGCCGACGCACAGAACTGGCACTGGGTGGCGGTGGAGGATGCGGGCAAGCGGCGAGCGATCGCCGACATTCACCGGGCTGCGAACGAGGAGTTCGCGCGCGGTGAGGTCGCGCGGCTCGGTCCCGGCGCCGCGCTCCGTCGGATGGACTCGGCCCTGTACCTCATCGAGCACCTCCACGAGGTCCCGGTCCACGTGCTCGCGTACGTCCTTGACCCGCACCTCGAGGCGCTCGAGGGTCAACCGCCTCCACCCGCGGCGTTCTATGGCTCGATCTTCCCGGCCGTGTGGAGCTTCCAGCTCGCGCTGCGGGCGCGCGGGCTCGGCACGTCACCGCTCTTCGTCGCCGACGAGGCCGCCGTCTCCGGGGTCGTCGGCGCGCCGGAGGATGCCAGTATCGCGAGCCTCCTCCCCGTCGCCTACTACACCGGGGAGTCGTTCAAGCCCGCACAGCGTCGCCCAGTCGAGGACGTGCTGTCCTGGGATCGCTGGGGACCGTCGCTCACGTAGTGTCCGCGGCGTGAGCGACCGGCCCACACCGCCGAGCTTCGCCGACCTGGTGGCGCGGCGCGCCGGCGACGACCACCCCGCGATCCTCTTCGAGGACGACACGGTCACGTACGCATCGTTCGTCGACGAGGCATCCGTGCGGGCGGCGCTGCTGACCGACGCGCGCCGACCGGGCCCGTTCCACGTCGGTGTGTTGCTGGAGAACGTGCCCGAGTACCTGTACTGGATCGGAGGCGCGGCCCTCGCGGGCGCAGCCGTCGTGGGCATCAACCCGACACGCCGCGGTGCCGAGCTCGCCCACGACGTGCGCCACACCGATTGCCAGCTCGTGGTGACCGACGAAGAAGGCGCCGCGCTCCTGAACGGGCTCGAACACGGGATCGCGCCCGATGCCGTCCTCGTGGTCGGGACCGCCGCGTACCGCGAGCGGGTCGCGCCCTACGCCGGCGCGCCGGTGCCGGACGCCCTGCCGCCCCCCGACACCCGTCTCCTGCTCCTGTTCACGTCCGGCTCGACCAGCGCGCCGAAAGCGGTGGTGTGCAGCTCCGGCCGGCTCGCCGGGGCCGGGCTCGCCACCCTCG
>JBOGFJ010000031.1:0-7089 GCA_050743385.1 Acidimicrobiia bacterium | reverse complement strand
CCCTGCCGGCGCTCCTCCCACGGGTACTCCGCCGCCACCTGGAGGAAGGTGTTGAGCATCATCCACGGCGCCGGCGACTGGGCGAGGTTCGAGAACGTGATGGGCGATCCCATCTCCTCGGTGATGACCGCGGCGAGGTCGGGGATGGCGGCGGCGTAGAGATCGGCGAACTTCTGCACCGCGGCGATGCGGTCTTCGGGCGAGAGCCGCGGCCACTCGCCGTTGTCGAGCGCGTCGCGCGCGGCCGCGACCGCGCGGTCGATGTCGGCCTCGGTACCCTCGGGCACCCGGCCCACCAGCTCCTCGGAGTGCGGGGAGATCACGTCGATGGTGGCGGTGCCGGCCGGTGCTACCCACTCGCCTCCGATGAACAGCTGCTCGTACGTGTGCACGGCGGTCTCCTCGTGTCGCGGTGTCGCGGTCCTCGCGCGTTCCCAGGGTAGAACCCGTTCTAGTCGCGGGACAACTACGCGTCGCGCAGCAGCAGCCTCGCCGCCGACTCGAGCTCGTCGCCGACGGTACCCACCGTGGCCCATCCGTTGACCCAGCCGAGGAGCGTGGCCCACCACACGTGGCGCAGCACGGCGATGATCCGCTCGTTGCGAACAGGGTCGTCGCCCGCGATGGCACGCGTCAGCACACCCTCGATGAGGACGGTGATCTCCTGTTGGCACTCACGGACGGCGGGGTCGGGCGACGACGTCGCGGTGACGAGAGCGGCCGTGCGAAGCGGCTCCCGCTCGGCCGCGCGCGTCGCCCGGCGCAAGACCGCGACGACGCGGTCGGCCGCCGTGTCACTGCGCGATGGACGCTGCTCGAACGTCTGGGCGAGGTCCTTCCAGAGCTCCACCTGGCAGGCGGCGAGCAGATGGTCCTTGGAGGCGAAGTAGCGATAGATCGTGCCGAGGGCGACACCGGCCTGCTGGGCGACGTCGCGCATCTGGACGGCGTCGTACCCGCCCTCGCCTGCGAGCTTCATGGCGGAGTCGAGCACGCGTCGCCGGCGCGCCGCCTGGTTGGGCGTGAGCGTGGCCAGATCGATCTCCAGGGACATCAAATAGCTCCCTCGCTCGACGTCGGGCCATCTCCCGGAGAGCCACCTCCCGGAGAGGTGGCCGGCGCCGCCACTGCGTGGACGCTCGTCCGCACAATCGCTACAGGCTACGGCCCGCGAGCAGGGCGGCGACGGTTGTGAGGTCGCGGTCGAGGCGCGACGCCGTCTTGCGGTAGACGGCGATGGGCATGCCGACGGGATCGGGGACCTCGTCGACGGCGCGGCCCAATGGCCGGTGCGAAGGACGGCAGGCGGCCACGCGGGCGAGCCAGCTGCGCACGGGCTCGGCCGGTGCGCGCGGCCCGAGCGAGGTACCGAGCCGCGCGAGCTCACCGACGAGGAAGGTGCGGTCGGCCGCGTCCGGGCGCCGCGCCACCGCCATCTTCACGTGCTTGCGCGTCATCCCGAGCACGAGATCGGCGGCGTCGACGTCGTCGGGTGAGAGCTGGCGGTTCCGGTGGGTGGAGATGTCGAGGCCGAGTTCGACCATCACCGTGACGCTGTGGTCGGTCGCGCCGACCTTCCACGCCCGGGTGCCCGCCGAGCGCACGTCGGCGTCGACGCCACAGTCGGCGAGCCGGCGCGCGAGAAGTGCCGCCGCCATAGGCGATCGGCAGGCATTGCCCGTGCACACCACCAAGATCTCGATCGGGGGTTCGATGGAGCCGGAGTCTACGAACGCGGCGCCCGTTACGATGGCCACTCGCATGAGTCCGCGCACACCCACGGGCAAGCTGCCCGAACCCGATCTCGGCGCCGCGCTGATCCCCAAGGAGCGCTACCTCTCGGCCGACTTCATGCGCCTCGAGTGGGAGCACCTCTGGACCAAGGTGTGGAACCTCGCGGGCACGACGGCCGACCTGGAGGAGATCGGCGACTACTTCGTGTTCGAGCTCGGGCCGGAGTCGATCATCGTCGTGCGCGCACACGACGGCATCCGCGCCTTCACCAACGTGTGCCAACACCGCGGGCGAAGACTCCGCGAGGTCGGCTGCGGCCACGCGTCGGAGTTGCAGTGCCCGTACCACCTGTGGACCTACGGACTCGACGGCAGGGTGACGTGGGTGCCCGACGCCGACGACTTCCCGCAGGGCGCTCCGATCGGCCGCATCGGTCTGCCCGAAGTTCGGTGCGAGGCGTGGAACGGTTGGGTGTTCGTGAACCTCGATCCCGAGAGTGAGCCGCTACTCGACTTCCTCGGCCCACTTCCCGAGCACCTCGACCCCTACGACTTCGCCCGCAACTACCACCTCGTCGAAGACATCAGCATGCGGTGGGAGTGCAACTGGAAGGTGGGCGTCGACGCCTTCAACGAGGTGTACCACGTACAGGGGATTCACCCCGAGCTGCTGTCGTTCACCGACGACGTCGACTGCCCCGTCGACATCCTCGGCCGGCACAGCCGCTTCCTCTTCCGGGTCGGCTACCCGAGCCCCCGCTGGACCGACGAGGTCGCGCAGCGCGAGGGGTACCGCGACCGCACCCAGGTCACCCAGATGATGCGCGTGATCATGGAAGGGGCCGGGCTCGACGCCGACGACTTCGACGGCCGGCTCGACGACGTCCGGCCGGCGCTGTTCCAGGCAAAGCGCGAGCTCGGCATCCGACGGGGGCTCGACTACGACTCGCTCGCCGACGAGCAGCTCACCGACGACTTCCACTACTTCATCTTCCCGAACGTCACGCTCAACATCTCCGCCGACCACTTCTGGTTCTTCCGCCATCGTCCCGACCCCACCGATCCCGAGCGCATGCTCTGGGACTTCCAGACTTACGTGCGCCTCCCCGAGGGCGTCAACCCACCGCCCCGTCCCGATCGCGTCGAGTGCGTGTACGGCGACGGCACCGAGCAGAAGCTGCACCTCGCGCTCCAGCAGGACGCCGCCGCCGCTCCGCCGGTGCAGGCGGGCATGCGCTCGCAGGGCTTCCGCGGCCTCGAGCTCGCCCACCAGGAACGCCGCATCCGCCAGTTCCACCGCGTGCTCGACGAGTACCTCGCTCGTGGATGACGGCTTTCGCCACGCGGTAACCGTCGACGATGTCGCGCCCGGGCGAACGCAGCGGTGCACGGTCGGCGGACGCGACGTGCTCGTGTGCAACGTCGGCGGGGAGTTCTACGCGATCGCCGACGTGTGCACGCACGACCGCGGCCCGCTGGGCGAAGGGCGCCTCCGCGGGTTCGTCGTCGAGTGCCCGCGGCACGGGGCCCGCTTCGACGTGCGCGACGGCGCGGTGACGGCGCCGCCGGCGGTGAGGCCGATCGAGACGTACCCGGCGCGCGTCCTCGACGGGAACGTCGAGGTGCGGCTGCCCTGACTCGTTACGGCCCTTCGCTCGGGAGGACCTCCAGCGCCTTGTCGAGCGCCTCGAGCTGTTTGACGTCGAGGTCGAGCAGCGCCTGCGGGGGCTCGTAGAGGCGCTCGAGGAGCTCGGCCTTCGTCTTCGCGCCGAGGGGCGTGAGCACGATCGTCTTCACCCGCCGGTCCGTCGGCAGGGGACGCCGCTCCACGATGCCCCGATCCTCGAGGCTGTCGACCAGCCAGGTAACCGTGGACGCGTCGCACATCAGGGCGTCCGCCATCGCGCCCATCGGCCGAGGCTGGTCGGGTTCGAGGATGAACAGCGCCTTCATGTGGCCGGGCGTCAGCCCGAGCTCGCGCACCACCGCCAGGTGCTCTTCACGATGGATCCAGAAGAACCCGTGAATGTGCCGCCACGCCTTCTCGGCGAGCGCCTGCCTCTTCGACTTGCGGACCGGAGCCACGTTGTGAGTGTAGGGAGGGCACCGCGACTGTTCAAGTCTTCCAATAGTTTGTGACATCCGACACTTGACATACTCCAAGTAATCCCGGAGACTGCGCGGCATGACTGACGCAGCCATTCGTGTGGAAGGCCTCGAGAAGCGCTTCGGCGACGTCACCGCGCTCGACGGGATCGACTTCGAGGTGCCCGCGGGCACCGTGCTCGGCCAGCTCGGTCCGAACGGCGCCGGCAAGACGACCGCCGTGCGCGTGCTGACCACGATCATCCGGCCCGATGCCGGGCGCGCCGAGGTGCTCGGCCTCGACGTTTGTCGTGAGCCCGCCGCCGTGCGGGCGCGCATCGGGCTCGCCGGCCAGTACGCCGCCGTCGACGAGAACCTCACCGGCCGCGAGAACCTCCAGCTGATCGGGCGCCTCACCCACATCCCCGGGCGCCTGATCGACGGGCGCGCCGACGAGCTGCTCGAGCGGTTCGAGCTCATGCACGCCGCCGACCGGCCGGCGCGCACCTACTCGGGTGGCATGCGCCGCCGGCTCGACCTCTCGGCTGCCCTCGTGCACCGCCCGCCGGTGTTGTTCCTCGACGAGCCCACCACCGGTCTCGATCCCCACAGCCGGCGCGGCCTCTGGGAGGTCATCGGCGACCTCGTGGCCGAGGGCACGACCGTGCTCCTCACGACCCAGTACCTCGAGGAGGCCGACCGGCTCGCCGACCAGATCGTCGTCGTCGACCGCGGGCAGATCATCGCCTCCGGCACCGCGGGCGAGCTCAAGGCGGGGCTGGGCGCCACCATCGTCGAGATCGGCCTGGCCGATCCGGCCGAAGCACACCGCGCCGTGCTACCGCTCGCGCCCTTTGGCGTGCGTGACCCGGAGCAGGAGGGCGCGACCTTGCGCCTCGAGCTCGCCGACGGCACCCGCGCGCTCGTCGGTGCTCTCAGGGCGCTCGACGACGACGGGTTCGAGCCGACGGCGATCGCGGTTCGCGAACCGAGTCTCGACGACGTGTTCCTGACGCTGACCGGCCGGAAAGCCGAGTACGACGACGAGCCCGAACCCGACGACGTTGCCGAGCGAGGTGCCGCATGACCGCAACCACTGTCACCCCCATCGCTCCGGCGTTCGACCAAGGGATCGTCGGCCGCGCGTCGACCGCGGTGCACGACACGCTGGCGGTCGCACGTCGCAACCTCATCGGTTACCGCCGGGTGCCGCAGCTGCTCGTGTTCTCGACGATCCAGCCGGTGGTGTTCGTGCTTCTGTTCCGCTACGTCTTCGGCGGCGCGATCCAGGTGCCAGGCATCCCCTACGTCGACTTCCTGATGCCCGGCATCTTCGCCCAGACGGTCGTCTTCGGATCGATGGGGACCGCCATCGGCCTCGCCACCGACCTCAAGCTCGGCCTGATCGAGCGCTTCCGGTCGCTGCCGATGGCGCGCTCGGCCGTCCTCGCCGGCCGCACACTCGCCGACCTCTGCCGCAACGTGTTCGTCGTGGCGCTGATGGCGGCGGTCGGTTTCGCGGTCGGCTTCCGGGTGCACACGAACGCGCTCGCGTTCATCGGGGCGATGCTGCTGATCCTGCTGTTCGGCTACGCCTTCTCGTGGGTCTTCGCCACGGTGGGCCTGGTCGTCGGCGACGCCGAGACCGCGCAGGCGGCGTCGTTCCCGGTCATGGCGCCGCTGGTGTTCGCGTCGACGGCGTTCGTGCCGCTCGAGTCGATGCCGGGCTGGCTCCAGGTGTTCGCCGAGCACCAGCCGGTGACGGTCACCGTCGAGGCCGTGCGCGCGCTGACGCTGGGTGGGCCAACCGCGTCGCACGTGCTCCAGGCGCTGGCGTGGTGCGTCGGCATCCTCGCGGTGGCGGCGCCCCTCGCGGTCAGCCGGTACCGCCGGGCGGCCTGACCATCGCCTGTACCGCGGCGGGAAGCTGAGCCAAGGCTTCCTTCCCGCCGAGGGCACGGGCCGCGTCGCGGACGTCTTCCGGCACCCAGTCGGGGAACGGCGTGAGGTTCGTGTGGTGGATGCCCGACTCGGTGTGCTCCTCGTGCACCGCGTCGAGCGCGCCGTCGTCGAAGCGGTTCGAGAGGCGCACGACCGCCGGCCACAGGCGGCGATGGATCAGTGTGACCTTCCCCCCGATGAGATGCGTCGCCACGACGACCGTCGAATCCCGTGCCCGGTTGATCGCCCGGAAGATCTCGTGGTTGCGCGGATGGCCCCACCAGCTCCCTTCGATGGGCTCGCCGGCGACGAGGCTCGCGAGATTCGGCACCGGACCCCGCGCCGACTGCAGGAGGATCCCGTGACGACGGACCGCCGCGACCGGGTCCATCACTTCTGGTCGCGCTCGCGAGGCTGGCGGCGCGACAACGTCAGCCACTCCAGGGCGCGTCGGCGAGCTGGTCGCGCAGCTTCTGCTTCAGCACCTTGTTGAGGGTCTTGTTACGCGGGAGCTCGTCGACGACCTCGAGCTGCTCGGGGATCTTCTGGGTCATGAGCCCGGAGCGGTGGCAGAGCTCGACCATCTCGTCGAACGTCAGCGGGTCGCTCCCCGGCGCCGTCTCGACGACCGCACAGACCCGCTCCCCCCGCTCGCGATCGGGGAGACCGACGACGGCGACGTCGCCGATCTTCGGGTGGGTATAGAGCACGCCCTCGATCTCCTGCGCGCTGATGTTCTCGCCCTTGCGGATGATGACGTCCTTGACGCGCCCCGTGAGCACGAGGTGGCCGTCGTCACGAACGTGGCCGAGGTCACCGGTGCGGAAGAACCCGTCGGCGTCGAAGCCGTCGGCGTCGAGGGCGGCATCCGTGTAGCCGCGACAGACCATCGGGCCCCGAACCCGCACCTCGCCGTCCTCGCCCGGTGTCGCGGGCGTGCCGTCGAGCGCGACGATCCGCACCTCGGCGTCGAGAATGGGCTTGCCGTCGCTGTTGGCGAGCTGGTCGTCGGTGTCGTGCGGCGTGCCCATCGCGATCATCGGCACCTCCGTCATCCCGTAACCGTGGATCACGGGTAAGCCCATCTCCCGCTTGACCTCGAAGTAGACCTCGGGCGGCTTGGGTGCTCCCCCACCCGAGAGCGCGCGCAGCGACGGGATCACGGGCGCGTCCGGCTGCTGCCGTTGCTCGTTGAGGAACGCGTGGTAGAACGCGGTGCTGCCGCCGGCCATGGTCACGCCGTGGCGACGGTAGAACTCGACCGCGTCGGCGGGGACGAACGCCTCGACGACCACCGACGGAAACCCGTTCGCCAGCATCATCACGAGGT